>PLQW01000171.1 GCA_003160215.1 Acidobacteriaceae bacterium | reverse complement strand
CATGATTTCTTCTAACGAATCAGAAATCCAGATCGGGCTTGTAGATCAACCAGACGTGATAGGCTGTGCTCTCTCCCAAGTACCAATTGCTCTTCCGAACCTTACTCGTACTTAGGG
Source organism: Acidobacteriaceae bacterium (assembly GCA_003160215.1). Lineage (GTDB taxonomy): Bacteria > Acidobacteriota > Terriglobia > Terriglobales > Acidobacteriaceae > Bog-257. Next base: position 4,424 of record PLQW01000171.1, on the reverse strand, counting down.
CCTCTCCGGTTGCGGTGTGGAAGAGCCACGCTCCGACCGCCGCATAGTCGGGCAGTGACTTGCCGGTCAGAATCTTGTCGAGATCGAGCGGATCGCCAAGGGTACAGAAAGTGAATTCGCCGCCGAGCCCCTCCACCTTTTCAGTGATCTTCTTCTCCCCGCTGACGATCACCTCTCCACCTGTGACTTCCTTCTTGATCCTGTCGAAACGATGCCCATCAAGATTCTCGATTGCATCAACCTGCTTCAAAACTTTGTCTGGACTCTTCAGCGTATTGAAGCTGATAGCCTGCCGGAGCAGTTCTTCCTTCAATGTTCCCTCGAACCGGTAGCCTTTGATTACAAGCCGAACACGCTCAGCAGTAACCTTGTCAGCATAGTCCTCGCCCTCAACTAGAATGAATCTGCGGCTTCCACCGTCTTTCATGTTCGCGTGGAGTACCGCATGAGCCGTGGTGCCGGAACCGGCGAACGAATCAAGAATCAACGACCCGGCATCAGTCGCGATGGCGATGATTCTCGATAGCAGTCGAAGGGGTTTGGGATAGTCGAAGGGATTGTCCGGCCCGAGAATCCTCATGACTTCCTTTTTTGATTCCTGGTTGTCCCCCACCTCACTATTCGTCCACCACGTCCAAGCACTCACGCCTTCGGACTCGTCTAAGTATGTTTTTATGCGCGGGCGAGCGTCTCCTTTCACCCCAAACCACATTCGACCTTCTGCTCTGAGCCGCAGATATTCCGATTCGATGGTGCCCCAACAGCGCCCCGGGGGCGGGTCGTATTTCGCTCCAGAAGGAGTCGTGATCTTGTACATCTGGTTGGGTCGATAGCCTTGGGCGGAAAGGTCCGTCGATGTCCATGCGCCGCGTGGATCATCGTCAGGATTCACGAACTCCGCGGCTTGTTCCTCAGTGATTGATAGCTTGCGGAGACCATCGCGTGCTTGGCCATTTCCGTAAACAAGTATGTAATCTTGAGCAGCACCGAGCCTTAATCTCGACTCCGGGGAGGTTCGCTTCTGCCAAACGACGCACGCAATAAATCGATCCTGCCCAAACACGTCGTCGAGTACGGCCCGCGCATGGTGCACCTCGTTATCGTCAATCGTCATCCAAAAGCTGCCATTCTCGGATAACAGTTCCCGAAGCAGCTTCAGTCGCGGGTACATCATCGCGCACCATTTGTCGTGACGGAGGCCGTCCTCGATTGTGACGGGGTTGCTGGAGAGCCACTCTTTCATCATCGGGCTGTTTACGTTGTCGTTGTAGCACCAGCCCTCGTTACCTGTGTTGTATGGCGGATCGATAAAAATGCACTCCACTTTGCCCGCGTAAAGCGGGAGCAGGGCCTTCAGCGCGTGCAGGTTGTCGCCATGAATGATGAGGTTACCGTTGAGGTTGGGCTTGCCGATGGACTTCTTGGCGTCCATTTCCAGTGGGCGATACGGCACCGTCAGGTGGTGGTTATAGACAAACTCTTTCCCCTTGAATTGCAACTCTGGCATTTTGCCCTCAGGCCGTTCTCCCGTCCCTGCGGGCGAGTATACCTGAAGGGCTTGACCCGGATGCCCGGCCAACCTGACTTATCGCATCGGCAGCTTGCCCGGGCGCAGGCGATGAGGGGCGACACGGTTGCCGCGCGCAAGTCGTATCAGAATCTCCTCACCCTCTGGAAGGACGCCGATCCCGACGTCCCCATCTACCAGCAAGCCAAAGCCGAGTACGCCCGGCTGCGGTAGCCGGATGTGCTAGCCCAGAGCGGATCAACGTTATCCCACCTGTGATATGCTGAAGCGGTGGGTTCGAGGCGACGCAAGAAGCCGGCCAAGTTGGATAAGAAGATAGATCAGACCTTCTATCTCACTGGCATGAGACGGGGCGCGATTCTTAAGGAAGAAGCTTGGTTTGCAGGCGACAAAGTAGTCAAGTACAGCCTGGCCTACATTAACCCTCGGATTTGCCCAGCCGATAATGGCCGTGTGCTCGGCTACGATAACAGCCACAACCAGCATCACCGCCATTATATGGGCAGGACCCGAGCGATAGAGTTTTCTGATTATGAATCGCTGGTTGAGCAATTCGAGAACGAAGTAAAAGACCTGTGGAGGCGCGAAGATGAAGAGGAACGCTAAGGTATGGGTGACTGCCGACGGTGCAGGAGGGTTCTTTCGCCGGGCGCGGGAACACGCTCGCAAGCTCGATCGCGGCGAACCGATCGCGCCCGAAATTACCGTGACGTTCGAGGATGTCAGAGACATGTTGCGAGTGCTGTCGGCAGAGCGCGTCCGTCTTCTGCGCGTGGCCATGGAAAAGGCAGTTCCTGTTTCTGACCTTGCGAATGGATTGCAACGCGATACCCGGGCGGTAAGTCGCGATGTCGATTTGCTGGAGTCATTCGGCTTGCTGCGAACGCGTTATGAGAAGAATCCGGGACACGGCAGGCGCCGAATCGTCGAGTCTTGTGCAGCCAACTACCAACTGCTGGCTGCAATCTGACGAAAGGAACCGGAAGATGCAATCCGGTGACGGGAATAGTGCGGCAGAAACGTCTTAGCAAGGATCGCGACGGGTTCCCTGTTAGGCTAACACCGTGATCAGCGGCTTTTGTTTGGCAACGACCTCGCCGATTTCGACGGCGTCGATTCCAGCGTTGCGCAAGGCTGCAACTAAGCGCTCAGCATCTTTTTCCGCGACCGAGATCAGCAATCCTCCCGCCGTCTGCGGATCATAGAGCAGCGTGCGAATCTCTTCCGGCACGGCGGCGTCGTACTCGACGCAACTCTCGGCGAAGGTGCGGTTCGCCTTCAGGCCGCCGGGAACGTATCCGGCGCGAACGCATTCGAGGGCGCCTTCCAGCAGGGGGACGCGCGAGGCATGCATCCGAATGCTAACGGCCGAGCCGATTGCCATCTCCCTCGCGTGGCCGATCATGCCGAAACCGGTGATGTCAGTCATGCCGTGCACCTCGAAGCCGGGCGACGAAGTCACGACCTCTGCCGCGGTTTTGTTCAGCGTGGTCATGGAGCGCACCGCGTCGCGAATCCATGCGACCTCGGCTTTTCCGCGTTTGATCGCCGTTGAGATCACGCCCGTGCCGATCGCCTTGGTGAAGACGAGCCGGTCGCCCGCCTTCGCTCCGCTGTTGGCCAGCACCTGTTGCGGATGGATCGTTCCGGTCACTGCGTAGCCCAGCTTGATCTCTTCATCGCGAATGCTGTGCCCGCCGATCAAGGCACAGTGGGCCTCGATCATTTTCGACAGACCGCCGGCCAGCATCTCCTCCAGGACTTTGAGGTCGCCGCCATCGGGGAAGCAGACCAGCGCCAGAGCGCTGATCGGCCACCCGCCCATGGCGTACACGTCGCTCAGCGCATTGGTGGCCGCGATCTGGCCGAAAACGTAGGGATCGTCAACGATGGGGGTAAAGAAGTCGACCGTCTGGACGAGCGCCAGCTCAGGCGTGAGTTGATACACGCCGGCGTCGTCGGCTGTCTCGAAGCCGATGAGCACGTTGGGATCGTGTTGCCGGGCTAATTTCCCAAGCACCGAGTCCAGCACCGCCGGACTTAGCTTGCTGGCTCAACCCGCGGCTTTCACCATCTCCGTGAGGCGCGTTGTCTTGACGTCGGACATGCAGGATGATTGTAGCGGAGCGGGTGGGGAGCGACTAGCAATTAGCAAATAGCAGCTAGCAACTTCTCTGGAGTTGTCATTACGAGCGAAGCGAGGAATCTGCTTTTGCTCGCGCCGGGGACACCGCCGGAATAGCAGATCCCTCATGGCCTAACGGCCGTTTGTTGTAACAACTTATAAGAAACGCTAAGTTTATAAGAAACGCTAAGTCTTTTCGCACGGTTTGTGTCAGGGCACGTCTTCAGGCGTGCCGCAACAGTCAGCGATGGTTTGGGCTTCAGCCCCTGAGGTTTTGTTCTTGCAAGCGCTAAAGCCCTGATCTTTCCTGGGCTTCGTTCGGCACGACCAAAGGTCGTGCCCTGATACGCCCCAGAACAATTCAGCGGTTATCAGGGCCGGCTAAGCAAAAAAGAATCATGCTGTGGAATCCGTCCATGGGTATATAGTGTGCACCCACAGCGAGAATTCGGACTGATGACGCACGGGCGTAGATGACTGCGGTCACCGACAATCGACCTCTCGGCCGCAGAGCTGTCGCGCAACGTCCGCGATGTGTGTTCCAGGGATTTCATTGAATACGTTCCGGCCGTCATCAAAGTGAAGAACTTGGAGAAACAAAAATAGGCGAGTCAACACCTTAATCGAAAGGCGGAAATCTGTGAAGAATCGAAAAGGCATTATCGCGTTCCTGCTGATCGCGTTCGGGATTGCCTGGGCCAATTGGGAGATCTTTTTTTGGCTTGGTTTCTCAATGGATAACCGCCTATTTAGTCCGCATTATTCGTGAAG
>PLQW01000128.1 GCA_003160215.1 Acidobacteriaceae bacterium | reverse complement strand
GTCGTAGCTTACGGTGGCTTGCTGGATATCTCCTGCCTTGTCAGTCGCCGCCCTTGTGAGTCCAGAGTTGCTGCGCTGCTTCTTGCTCATGCCACCTACTTTAATGGTAAGAGAATGTTAACGCTAGTCGGTGAGAAGGCATTGAAGTGGCATCGTCAGCGTGCCCCAGATCCGAAGCCGCCCCTTGTGCCGGATAACACAACTTTGATGTGATGGTTGGATCTGTGCGGCTGTCGGCCATTCCGGACGCATCGTCGTGCACTCCTCCATAACCGGATTGTGGAAGAGATAGCCTCGATGCGATTGACTGCGTCGTGCTGTCGAATTCTCTTGCGAGAACGTCGGGCAGAACGGTCGGCAAGGTCGGGCGGCGATTTGGCGTAAAATATCTCCGTTTTGGAAGTCAAGAAGGAAATCCCCCGCCCTTCGGGCCCTCCACGATCTCGTGCAGGCGCTTCTTCTCGAAATTAAGCGCGCTCAGCCGCACCCCATCCGTCTCGACAGACAACCGGTGTCCGGATTCGTAAGCGACCCGAGGTACCTTCCGGAACGGCTTTTCCCGAAACAGTGCTTCCAGAAATACGAGAATTTCGCCTTCTCTCTGCCAATGCAGAAAATCGTGGTTCCGGGACAAAGTTTGCGCCAGCCTCTACGTCCCAGACAGTCGCAATTCAGCCAACGATGTGTGGAGTCCCTCGCGCACGCGATCTAAACCCCATCGAGAAGCTCTTTTCCAAACTCAAGACCCTGCTCCGAAAAGCCGCCAAACGATCCGTTGACGAGCTATGGAAGGAGATCGGAGAACTGCTCAACACCGTCTCTAAAAGCGAGTGCGCAAATTACCTCGCCTCCTCCGGATATGTAAGCACTTAAATTAGAAATACTCTAGTCGGTGAGCGGGACAAACCAGCACGCCAGCGGGAACCGAAGCGGCTTCGGCGTCCTGCTGGCACAATCCTTGTTGGCGACGCCGCTATTCTACGTGCCCGTGGCGGCTGCGGCTGACGGCCGAAATTCCACCAACTTCATGGCGCGTTGGGCTTCGTGGTTCTTCATGAAGTTCTCCCAGATGAATGCCGTCCGGTAGTTCTCCGCCATCAGCATGGTGATCCCCTGATTAATGCCGATCACGTCAACATCGGTCCAGTTGGTGAGAGGGTTGAACGCGTCAACAAACCCGTAGCGCTTCCACGCCCGCAGGCCGTGTTGATTGTAGAGGTGGGTGAGGCACGCGATGGTTTCCCGGGGCTGAAAAGGAATCGAGCCTCCAGCGGCACAGGGTACGACAGTGCCGTCAGGATATCCGATCTCGGGTGGGCCGCCCCAAATCTGGTAACCGAGCCGCGAATCGGAAGCGGTAATGCCCCAAGTGTTCTGGTCATAATCGGGATAGCGCCAGCGCAGCGACAGGCAGAACTGCTGGTGGACGTAAGTCGCCATCGCCGAGTTTTGAAAGTAATTGGCGTACGCATCGCGCTGCTTGCGAAAATCGAACCACGCGTGGGAGTACTGGTGCACGAAGAGCGGATCGGTCCCACTGATGTAGCTGTAGCCTTCGAATTGCTGCGTCGGCCGCGCGAACGCATCCCATGCCGAGGGACTGATGTTATAGACCGGTGCTGCAATGGCCAGCAGGTACATCATCATGAGTTCGCAGTAGGTGTCCCAGCGCGCGCCGATGAACTTGTATTCCGGCGTCCAGCCCAAGGCGAAGGTCTTTCCGCCGTTCAGCATCCAGCGCCAGTTCACCCGCGCGTAAATGTTCGTGGCCAACTGCGAAATGACGGGATCGCGGAAATAGGCGCGCGCCGTGAGCGCGCCGCACAGCAGAATGGCCGTGTCGATAGGCGAGACCTCGGACATACGCACCCGTCTGCCCGTGTTCACGTCAATGAAGTGATAGAAAATGCCGTTGACCTGCTCAACATGGTTCAGGAGAAAGCTGAGCGTATTGACCACCCGGGCCCGGACTTGGTCCGCCGGAAGATATCCTCGCTGGTGGCCAATGCACAGCGCACCCAGGCCAAATCCCGTGGCAGCGATGCTGGCGATTCGCCGTTTGTCCGGACCGCCGTCGGCCAGGGCCCGGTCCCGCACCAACCCCGTGCGCTTTCCAGTCTCATTCCAGAAAAAAAGAAAGGCCCGGCTAACGATCTCCTCCAGAAGTTCCTCGCTGGTGAGTTGCCAATCCGCTGATACGGCTTGGGACGACGACTGTGTCTTCCGCGCGAGAGCGCACAGTCCGGACGTGGCAAAAGGATAAGTCAGCGCTCCTTTGGCCAGGAGCGAGAGCATTTCACGGCGTGTGAGACCGTGTCTTTCATTAGCCAACTTGCCTCCGCATCCTGCCAGTATTTAGATGTCTGTAGATTTCCAACACAAGCGAGTTTACTCAACCGCGCGAGCAGCCACAAACGGGGACGAACAGACCGTGGGCCAGTACGGACAAGAGGGCGCAACGCGGTTCTTGTGTTGCTTGAACGAACGGGTTGAGAGGTCGGACGTCATCGAGGAAAGTTCGGAATTCTGAAACGGAGCTGGTGCAACTACCCCCCGGAAGGGGGAAGTAATCTGGCACTCTAGTGCAAACTCTTGCAGTTAGCCCGATACGATCTATAACTTTTTCAATAGCTTGCAGCGGTTACAAAATTGCAAAGTAACCTAGGGCTGAGTCCGTGCATCCGGCAAACGTCCAGAGACAGACCGGTCTTTGCGCAAAGTGGTTGCGCCTTCTCCTGCTTTAGGCGCTTCCATGAGTTCCCCGTGAACACCGCAAGGTGTTCGAGTTAGAAAGTTCAACCTCGCGAGTCAGATTCTCAACCACGGAGGTAACAAACGTGAGCAAAAAACTTGGATGGTCGGTATGCTTGTTGACTCTCGCCATGTGCGTGAGCAGCCTGCCGGTAATGGCCGGTACCCTCTTCAGCGATCTCGGAACCCCCGGTAACCAGTACGGGTGCTGCAACGGCTGGACGGTATCCGGGACTGGAACCGTCGGCGTGGCTTTCACCGCTGCGAACCTGTTTACCGTTGGTGGCTTCGGCAACTTCAGCGTTGACCAGATTGATCTGGGCGTAGGCTGGGTGGTTCCTCCCAAGACTTTCTACGCCAGCATTTGGACAGACAGCGGCGGCCTTCCCGGCACCCAGGTGGCCAATGCTCTTTGGAGTCCCTTGACCACTATCACAAATTTCGGACAGTGCCCGCCTACCTGCCCAGGTAGTTACGATGGCGGCGGTTTTGTCACCATCTCAGGCATTTCGGGAGTTACTCTGACCGGCGGTCAGTCGTATTTCATGATCCTCGGCGCGGTGAACCAAAACGATGCTAGCTGGAATGCGTGGAACTTGAACAGCCAGGGCGTAAACGGCCTGGATCTCTATTCCACCGACGGTGGGACCAGCTGGAACAGCAACGGAACCGGGAACGCCCTCGGTGCGTTCGACGTCCTCGGTCACCAGGGTGGCACGACGCCGGAGCCCAGTTCTCTGTTGCTGCTCGGCACGGGATTGATCGGAGCGGTCGGAGCGATTCGGCGCAAGTTGAACCGGTAATCCTCGTGCAGTTCACTTCACTAGCCGGAGCCAACCAGCTCCGGCTTTTTGTTGTTAAAGCAGTTTCAGGATTGGTGTAGTCCGGCGAGTACGGGTAGAGCGGCGCTTCGCCTGGATTATTCATGAGCGCAGCTATTTTTGGGTGTCGTCCCGAGCGACGAGCGCAGCGAGGAGTCGAGGGACCCCTTTGGCCGCCAGCAATCTCAAACTTGTTGCTGCCCACGCGGCCACATTGCGATCTCTCGCAGCTATAGGGGTCCTTCGACTGCGCGCCCGCCCGACCCGCACAATCACCCCAACGAGCGCAAAAGCGGCGCTCGTTGGGGACCCCGAAAACCAGCGGCTCGGAAATTCTTTGCGGGCGCTCGCTTGGGCGTCGATGCCTTTGTCCGCCCTTGACACTGCCGTCGTTGTTATAGAAGGATGACACCTCACATTCATGAATAATCTTGCTTTAGCGCCGCGTCCGCCCGGGAAAACGAATCGCTCTTGGACCCGGGCCTGAAGAGCGTGTGTGAGAACTCAATTTTTACGCAACCCCTTGTGCGGCCTCAAATTGGTAAACACAATACGTTGCGGAAATTCCTAGTTCTCGCACACCCTCTGAAGCCCCGCACTACCCGAGCTACAGCCACTCTGGAATCGCTCTAACGATGAGGTTCATTCTGCTCCTGGCCAGGCGGAGGCGGTGTCGTGCTCTGCGGCAGCGCGCTGGGCGGAGTCGGAACCGCGCCGGTTCCTTGTGGCTGCGCGTAGGGCGGCGTCGGCGAGGTCAACTCTTGTACATTCGCCGGCACAACACCTTTCACCGTTGGGACTCGCTTCACCTGTCCGGATTCGGCGTCCGCAATATCAATGCCGAGCTTGGAGAGCGTTTCCGCGGTGGACTGGTCCAGTTGCACCTTGGATTTTTCGTAGTTGGCAGCGGCGTTGAGAACGGTCGATTCCGCTTGGGTCAAATTGCTGGACGCCTGCAATACCAGAGTAGGAGTCGAGGCGCCATAGCCAAACTTCTTCTGCTCCGCTACCAGGCTCTCCTTGGCAAAGTCCCTGGCCGCCATGGCCGCCTGCAGAGCGGCGTAATTCTGCTGTACCGAAAATTGGGCCTGCCGTACCTGGATGGTGATGGTGTTCTCGATCTGCTGCAAGCCCACCTGGGACTGGCGGTATTCCAACTCGGAGCGTACCTGTTCGGACTGCGCGGCCCGGTTGCGAAGAACAATGTTCAGATTCACCCCGACGCCTTTGTCCGGCCCTGTGCTATTGAACAGATCATGAAACGCGTTAGGGTAGCCGGACCTGGGAATCGTCCCCGGATTTAGGCAATTCTCCCCCGGAACCGCTCCTGGGAAATTGCAAGGAGGAAGCAGCGCAGTTTGATCGCCCGCCAGTGCCGAGGCGCCATAAAACGCGTACACGTCCAGTGTTGGACGCAGGGCATTCTTAAGCGATTTGCGCGAGATTTCCGCATTCGTCAGATTGATGCGGGCCGTGGCAATCTCGGGACGGGCCTGCAAGGCTTCTCGAATCAGCTCCTCGACCGGGCGGACCTCTTGCGGCTCGGAGAATTGCAGAGTGTCGGTGGGAATCACCGTTGCGGCCGCCAGGATGGGATCGCCCATGTTCTTGGTAATGGCGTTCTTCATCAGCAGTTGCTGAAGCTGGAGCTGGGTTTGCGAAGTAATCAGGTTCTGGTTCGCGGTTGCAACTCCGCTCTTGGCTTGTACCAGGGTGATGGGCGCCAGGGTGCCAATCCTGATTTCCTCTTCATCGTCCGATTGCGTCTTCTGCGCCAGTTGCAGCGCGCGCTCGTTCACCCTCACCGCTTCGTACGCGGTCACCAGGTCCCAATAAATATTTTCGACTTGCGAGACCGTCGCGATAATCTGCTGGCGAAACACGACGTCCCCATTCTCGCGAGTGTTGCGGGCGATGCGGATCCAGCGCAGGTTGGGATCGAACCCGAAACCTTGCAGCAGGTGCTGGGTCAATTGAAACCGGAAGTTCGGCGATATCTGTGGATTCACCAGGTCGTAAGGCACATTCGTTGTGATACGGCTGTTGTTAAAAGTAACGTTGGCGGTGGTACCCGTTGCAAACGCTTGCGTATAGCCGAAGTTATAGGTATTCGTGTTTTGCACCACGGTCGGCTCGCCGCCGGAGAAAAAAAGGTTCTGCTGAGGCGTGGCTGCGTGCTCGCCTTGGATTGTACCGGTGAGCACTGGGTCATAACTCGACAGCGCCGGCCCTGCGCCAAAAGTGGATGCCACCAGCCCTCCCAGGCCCGCGCCAGCTCCCCCGACGCCTGTTTGGGTGCCACCTGCGCCGGTGCCGGTCGCCCCGGTAGAGGAACTGCCCGTTCCTCCGGCGGACGTAGAACCGCTCAAACCGCCAAGCGTGCCCTGCACCACCCCGGCATTAACGCCTAGGGCAAAGGTGCCGGATTTTGTGCGCAGCAAGTCCGTGTCCGCAATGGAGAGGTTGTAACGCTGGAGGACGATATCCAGGTTATTCTCCAGCGCCATCGCCACCGCATCGTTGATGGACAGGTACATCTTGCCGTCGCGGAACAGTTGGTCGGTCCGCGCCGAATTGCTCAGGTTCGGCGGCGGCACGCTGCCCGATCTATATGGCGCGATCACGTTAGGGAATGGAGATTTTGGCTTCGAGTAGTCCTGGTCGGAATACAAATGAGCGTTATGCTGCGGCGCTGGGGCCTGCGGCATTGCCGTCATCGGAGGCGCGCTCGATTGGCTGCTGGGTGAAGTTGCATCCTGGGCAAAACCCGCTGTTACAAGCAGAACCACGATCCCCAGTAAGAACGCCTTTCGGACCGCTGATTCAACGAATCTGGCAACGCACATTTCCTTATCTCCTGAAACTGACGTTTGTCAGTTTGTGTTTTCCGCTGTTATGAATTGCTGTGGTCTCTGTGTAATACGCACCAAAGTGCCCAAAGGTTCACGCTGAGACGAACGGGAAGCCGTGGCGGCCGCTGCTTCGGCGCCTCGGACTCAAATTTGCTGCCGCTTCCAGCGACCGCGCTTGAACAAGATGGCGCTCGCCCCTGCGATGGCCGTCTCCGCGATCACGATAGCGATGAAAACTCCATTTGAACGCAGGTGCGCCGGGATCGCCAGCCAATAAGCCAGCGGAATTTCCAGCAGCCAGAAGCCGAATAAATACACAAACGTGGGAGTCACCGTGTCACCCGCTCCGTTGAAGGCTTGCAACATCACCATGCCATACGCATAACCTATGTTGCCATAGCTGACGATGCGCAAGCAGGCCGCGCCCAAGGGCACGACTGCGGGATCATGGCTGAACAACCGGATCAACGGCTCCGCGAAGAAGATGAACAGGACACCCACGCTGCCCAGGAACAACATGTTGTAAATCCCAGTCCTCCACACCGATTGCTCGGCGCGCTCCAACTGTTTGGCTCCCAGGTTCTGACCCACCAGGGTCGCGGCGGCATTGCTCAATCCCCACGCCGGCAAAATGGCAAAGATCACGATGCGGATCGCAATCGTGTATCCGGCAAGCGCGGCCGCGCCAAACATGCTCACAATACGCACCAGCCCAATCCAACTGGTGTGCGCAATAGCAAATTGCAGGATGCCGGTAAGCGACACACGCGCCAGTCGCAAAAGAACGTGCAGGTTGATGCGCATCTGCCGGCGAAGAATACGGATGCGCTCGGTGCCGCGCAGCAGGCGATAGAACTGGTACACGACCCCGATGCTTCGGCCCGTAATGGTTGCGACCGCCGCGCCAGTGACACCCAATCGCGGGAACGGTCCCAACCCGAAGATAAAACATGGATCGAGAACCAGGTTGATGATATTGGAGACCCACAAGATCCGCATGGCGATCGCCGCGTCACCGGTGCCGCGAAAGATAGCGTTGTTCAGAAACAGCAGCAGCAGAACTCCACTTCCGCCCAACGCAATTCTTGCGTAGCCGCTTCCGACGGAGATGATCTCGGGTGAGGCTCCCATCAACCGCAGCAGGTGAGGCGCGAAAAGGAGGCAAGGTGCCCCAATGGCGAGCGAAACCGCTAGGCCCAGCGCAATCGCCTGAACCCCTGCCACTGCAGCTCCGGCGGGATCTTTCTCCCCGATGCGTCGCGCCACCATCGCTGTGGTCGACAGGCTCAATCCCAGGCCTACGGCGAATACCAGGCTCAGGAGCGATTCCGTCAACCCCACCGTGGCCACGGCGTTGGCTCCCAGATGCGCCACCCAGAAAACGTCAACCACGGCGAACAGCGATTCCAGCACCATCTCCAGCACCATGGGCACAGCGAGCAAAAGAATCGCGCGATTGAGATTGCCCGCGGTGAAATCCTGATGCGAACCCCGAATGGCCTCGCGCAATGAGCTCCACAGGCTCGGCTGCGAATTGGGTGTGGCTGTGGAGACAGTATCCATGGCGACCTACCGTCTTTGCGCCACGCCAGAAAGTGAAATCCGGCGATGGCGCGTTGTAATTCGTACGTGGAAACAGGACTCCGCGTCAGTAGATTCGATCAGCGGAGTCGCAAGGATGGCCTACTTACTGAGGGTCCAACATCTTCTTGTCTCCCTGTCCTCGGGGCCCAGCGCCAGCGCTTCGAGAACAGCAAGCCTGACGTGAAACGGACGATGAATCGGTGAAAGAGATTCTAGCCGATTCAGCCGGAACCATCAAACTGGCGTGCATGTCCGATGAAATGAAAAAGGCCGCCAGCCCGAATGCGCTAGCGGCCATGGAGTTAAGTCGTTTTAGCTATTATTTAGCAGGGGGAGTGTTGCTAGGCTGCGCCGGCAGTTCGTTGTCACGATCTTCAGGCCTCCTCGCCGGGTGGTCAGATTTGGCCCCCGGTATGGGAAGGTCGTCCTTCGAACTCATCCGCTGCTCCGTCATCTCATCTGAACTAAATCCGAAGCCCTCGGTGTAGATCGCTTGATGAAAGAGACTGCCCGTCGGCTGGAGGGCGATTGCATAGATCGGGAAAGCCCGGCCGCTCATGGGGTACACCGTGGCGACGTAATCGGCCACCATTCTGCCTGAGAAGGTGTTCGGCAGCCAGCTAAGCTGCATAGCACCCGAAAGCGCCCGGCCCGCAGTCCAGGTTTGTCCGCCATCGTTCGACAAAGTGAAGCCTGCATACAGCCGACAGGAGCTTCCACAAGCCGAGACCGGATAATAATAATAAGTGATCGCCATATGGGCCGAACTTCCCGAGGTCCTGGCGTCAATCCCCATACCATGAATGAAGTGGTCCACCCCGCTATTAATGGGATTGATCGGAACCCGCACAACTGCGCTCCAATGCACTCCATCCGTTGAACTGCTGTACACAATATCATTGGCGGTGCAGCCACTTTCGAAGCGGCAATCGGGCCATGAGACATAGACCTTGCCTGCGCCATCAATGGCAGTGGAGGGAAGACCGGCACTGCGAAGGCCGCCGTCCTCACCGTGACTGGGAGCGGTGGAAATACGTACGGCTGCGTTCCAACTCTGACCGCCATTGGTGGAGGTAAACGCCGACATGCCGCCATTGAAATCGCCAAACCCTACTACGACCGTGCCATTGGGTTGCACGACAGGATTTACCCCAATGCCAAAGTCGCGACCAGCCGTGGCTTTCGCTGCTCCCCACGTCAGTCCGCCGTCGCTGGAGGTGCTCATCTGTATTTCGGAATTGTCCCAACCCACATAGCAATTTCCGTAATAGGGGCTGGTCGATGTGTTATCGCAGATGATCCAGTTCTTGTCGGCATTGCCCGCCCGTGAGATATAAATCGGGTTGCCCCAATGTGTGGCATCCGTGGAGCGGCTCACTGCAACGTCCACACCACTTGCGATTGGCAGCGTGTTGATCAGCCACACGCCGTGTTTTGCATCATAAGCAACCGACGCGTCACTGGCCGCGCTGTTGGTTCCACCACCGCCGAAAATAGTGAGACCGGGCAGGTAACCGTTAGTCCATGTCGTCCCGCCATTCAACGAGGTCGCCCAACCGATATCGTCTCCGCCGCCGCTGGAGATGCGGGCTACTTGAAACGCGGTCACAATGGTATTCCCATATGCGAAAGCACCTGGTTCTACTTCCGTCATGTGTTGGGCGGAAGGATCGGTGAAGCTATCCTGGCTGAGTTGTCGGAAAATGCCAGTTTGGGCGGAAGCTGGGATCGCGCCTACGAAGCTGACGGCGAGTCCCAGAGCAGAGGTAAGCACTGCCCGGCGGATGCCAGGGCAGGAAAACGAATACAAAGGTTTCATTAGAACTCTTCCTTCTTTTTTGTGGTTAATTTCAGACTGGTGTCGAGTGTAGGCACGAGGAATGCAGTTGCACCGGACGGCAGGGCATACCGAACCGCCGGTCGTGGCGAATAAACTGTACCGTGCAGAGCCACTGCATGTCAATTAAAGCCAAAGCGGAACTGCGCGCGTGGCAAAAAAGCGAACCGATGAATTTAACAGATGCGGAAATGATGCGGGTGCAAAGCGGTCTGAGTATCGGGCCCTGAATCTGCAAGAGCAAAAAATAACAACTCGCATCGCACGATGGAGACTCAAGCGGGGGCCAACCCACCCAAGTCGCTCAACGCTTTGCTGGGGCCCCTAAGCACACTGCCCTTAATGCGATCATCCTCCTCGTTCTTGCCCGCCTTCCTTACGCTTCCGGTTGCCCTCTGAAGTCACTGCCACCACTTTTTGGCGATGGATCTCGCATTGAATTAAGACTGGTGGCAACAACAATTCCGGCTCATTTGTCACGGATTTGTCAACAACCCGTTGACTGCCAATTTTCTTTGTTACCTAATGGTCACAGCAAGGGGCGAGATCAAAATCGAAAGAAGCATGGAAAAGATCCTGGCCACCGACAGCGATGCCGCGGGGCAGCATTGTTTGCGCCTTAGGTTCGAGACAATCGGTTTCGAGCTTGCAGTGCAGGAAATGGTGCGCGCTGGCGATGGACGGCTCTCGGCTTAGCAAACCGCGCGTGGTTGTCCTCGATCTGGCGTTACCTGGGAACTGCACCCGGGAATTATCGTCGGGCCGGCACACCTTTAATCGACACCGATTGTGCAGCAGCCCTCACTAGAGGCAAAGAGAATAAGGAGCACATTGTGAAAAGCTACATCGCCAATGCCCAGACGCCCAACCAGTCCACTCTTGTCAGCCATAAACGTAGTGTAACCAGGGCCCTTTTCGGCACTGCTGCGCTGCTCCTGTTATGCGTCGCGGTCCAAGAGCTCAACGGACAAACTTCTATCCCCGCCCCGTTTCTTCCCAGCCCAGTGCAGGTGGTATCCACGGTCCCATCGAACGGTGATGTCAATCCGTACGGTGTTGCCTTTGTGCCTCATGGCTTCCCGGGTGGAGCACTGACTCCGGGAGACATCCTGGTGTCAAACTTCAACAACGCCCAGAACCTGCAAGGTACGGGCACCACCATCGTACGCGTGCCCCAGCAGGGACCACTCTCGGTTTTCTTTACCTCATCGCCTTCGCAGCCAGGCCTGTCAACTGCCTTGGCTGTGCTGCAGGAAGGTTTGGTAATCGTCGGCAGCTTCCCCTCGGTCGATGGTACCTGTGCCACCGCGGGGAACGGTTCGCTGCTGGTCATCAACAGCATTGGCCAGCAAGTACAAACCATCGCTGACCAAAACTTCATAAATGGCCCTTGGGACATGGCCGTTTATGACTTCGGGGGCGGAAGGGTCGATGCTTTCATCACCAATGGTCTGAGCGGTAAGGTCACCCGCCTCAACATGATGATTAGTGGCGGACAACTGACTGTGCAAAGCAAGACCACGATTGCTTCCGGCTACCTGTTCCAATGTGATCCGGTTACCTTCGTGGACGCTCCAACTGGGTTGGTTTACGATGCCAAGAAGGATCTTCTTTACGTGGCATCGACGGTGGACAACACCGTATTCGCGGTCTCGAATGCGGCCAGTAGAACCAGTGACGGCGGGACCGGCCAGATTATCTACCAGGACCAGACGCACCTCCACGGAGCTCTGGGAATGAGCATTTCTCCGCTCGGTCACCTCCTGGTAAGCAACAATGACGTGATCAACCCCGATCCGAACCAGCCTAGCGAAATCGTCGAGTTCACCATCACTGGCCGCTTTGTTAAGCAGCTTTCCATGGATCCGAACCTGGGTGGATCATTCGGACTGAACGTGTCGATCGAAGGGGTAACCTCCCGCTTTGCGGGCGTGGATGACAACATGTCCACGCTCAATGTGTGGACGCTGCCGACCCTCTAAGGCTCTCGAAACTTGTGTCTCGGGGTTCTCTGTATCGCCTGCTGTGGAACCACGCGGCAGGCGATTGCGCTTTTGACGACGTTCTTCTTTGGTGGAATTTGAATTCGAGCTTAGATTCGCGACCGCCCAGGTTGCGAAGCCGGCTTCGGCTGGGATGCAGTAGGCTCCCGAGTTGCCCTCGGAGATTACTGCAACCCCTCCCCTTTTGCGATGGATCTCGCATCGAGTCGAGGCTTTGCGACCTAATGAAACTCACCAACGAACCCTGCAAGACTGTTCACGACATGTTGACACCATCCTGACCAGCCGCTGACATCTCCGCCTGCGCGAGTCTGCGTTTTGAACGGGTACGGCTTCAAAGGCTGCTGAAAAATAGCGGCGTTCGGGCAATGCGGGCCTCCACACCCGCTTGAGAGTTTTGCGATCCGAGGCATTGCCTTACTTCATTGGCGGAAGATAAGGGAGATAGTGAGCAAACAACCAGCACAAGAAAAACACGATGGGGACGTGCACGATCATTTGCAGCACACTATAGCCGACCAGATCGCGTGCCTTTAGCTTGAGAATCCCCAGCAGAGGCAGCATCCAAAACGGATTGACGAGGTTCGGCAGAGCTTCGGCCGCGTTGTAAATCTGCACCACCCAGCCGAGATGGACGTGGTGCAGGGTCGCCGCCTGCAGAATGTAGGGCGCTTCGATGACCCACTTACTCCCGCCGGAAGGAACAAAGGTCCCGAGAATTGCCGAGTACAGCGCCACCAGCAGTGGATAGGTGGCCTGGGTTGTGATTCGCGCAAACAGGTTGGCCAGCCAAGTGGAGATGCCGGTGCCAACGATCATGCCAAAAATGACAGCGTAAAACGGGAACTGGATCAGCACGCCTCCCGTGGCTGGAACCGAGTCGGCGACGGCCCGGACAAACCGTTTGGGCCTCCAATGCAGAAGCAGTCCGGCGGCAATGAACATCAGGTTGTAGGTGTTCAGGTCCAACGCGGCGAGCGCGCCCTGCGGCGAAGTGCGAAAGAAGTCGATCAGATACCAAATGATCAGCGCTGACACGAAGACGGTCAGCAAGGGGCTGTACTCCAACCATTCGCCAGGCTTTGTCCTTTTCTCCAGGGGACGATCGACCGATTCGTACTCGATGCCGAAGTGAGCGGCGGTCTTCGCATGTCCGGGCGAAGGCGCGGAGAAGTAGGCAACCGCCACCGAAACCACGATCAGCACGAGCGCCATGGCGATGCTTTGCCACAGAAAAAGTGTCTGCCGGAGCGGGATCAGCCCGGAAATCGCGAACAGAGCTGGAGGGATGGAGCCTTTGGTGGCCATCATCATGGCGGCCGAGGAAGACAGTCCGAGCGCCCACACCGCCCCGAGCCCGAGGTACGCAGCGGCTCCAGCGGCGCGATAATCCATGTCTTTCACACGGCGAGCCAGTTCGCGGGTGAGCAGCCCGCTGAAGATCAGGCTGAGCCCCCACGAGATCAGCGAGGTCGCCATGGAAAATAGCGCGATCATCGCGATAGCGCTGCGTCCACTCTTCGGGATTCCCGCCAAGGCACGAATGAAGCGGTTCACCACAGGTGTTGTGGCGACGACGTAGCCGCCAATGATGATCATCACCATCTGCATGGTGAAGGGCACCAGCGTCCAGAAATTCTTGGCACCTTGAATGGCGAGCTTGCTCGCGGATTCGTGGAGGCACAAGCCGAAGATGAAAACGATGACGATTCCCGCGAGAGCAAAAACCAGAGGATCGGGAAACCAACGCTCGCTCCAGGTTGCCAAGGCCAGCCCAAAACGCGCTAAACCACTGTCACGCGCAACCAAGTTTCTGGCGCGACCGGATGGTATCGAATGTGACGGCATAGATCCTCCTTTGGCACTGCTCCTCGCGGCATTACATTCGCGAAGTTGCCCCCGAGATTACCACTGAACTTCATGCGCCGGCGAAAAAGTGAGGGAAGCCCGCCCGTCGATGTTCCGAAGGATCGTCGCTGGCTCACCGTCGGCTTTCACCACGACTGGGAAAATGCCGGAGCCGCCAATCCTCAGCCCGAAGGGCGACAAAATCTTAGTCTAGGACGTGTTACTGCGCCTAAAGTACATGCCTCTTAGTAACTTCCAAACATCCTGAATTTCGGAGGGATATTCCAAAAATAATACGTTTGGTGCGCTCCCTGATCTATAATTTGGGAAACTATTCATAACCTGAGGGTTACATATAGTCTGTGAGCGCGATCATGGCATCTAAGTTGCACGGTAATGATGCACCCGTGGGTGTGATCCCACAGGCACGTCGTACCGGTCAGCCACCTGCCCCGATGGCCCGAGATCTACAAACGCGTTTTTTTGCAGTCATTCTCGCGCTGCTCAGCGTAGCGGCGGTCGTCTTCGCATGGATCAATTTTCAGAAGGAAATTGAATTTTCTGCCCCCTCCGATGGCGTTTGGTGGGTGGAAGACGGTAGCCACCTGCGGGCAGCTCGGGTGGATATCGACGGCCCCGGACAGAAAGCCGGTATCAAGCTGGGCGACCGTCTGGTCGCGGTCGACGGACGGGATGTAACCAACGTCGGCAGCCTGGAGCGGCAGCTCTATCGCGCTGGAATCTGGTCCAAAGCTAACTATTCGCTGGTGCGCCAGGGTGTGAACCTGGAAGCGCCACTTATTCTCGCCCCGGCCGACCGGTCCCTGTTTGGCGGATTGCGGCTAATCGCACTCGTATACTTAGGCATCGGTATCTATGTTCTGCTGAGGCGCTGGACTGCACCCAAGAGCACCCACTTTTACGTCTTCTGCCTGGTTTCGTTCATCTTTTACTCCTTCCACTACACCGGCAAGCTCAATGATTTCGACTGGATCATCTACTGGTCCAATGTGGTGGCATGGCTGTTACAGCCGGCTCTGTTCCTGCATTTCTCGCTGACTTTCCCGGAACGCAAAGGCTTGGTGAACCGCCGTCCCTGGCTGATTCCGGCGGTGTATGTGCCGGGCGCGATTCTGCTGGCCGCGCACATTTGTATCCTCGAACTGCTGCAACCGAGCGAAGTGCTGCGCTGGAACCTCGACCGGCTGCAGATGTCGTACCTCGCCGCTTATTTCGTGTTATCGGCAGCGGTGTTGTGGCACACGTATCGTCACGCCGGGTCGGCGATTCTGCGTCAGCAGATGAAGTGGGTGACGCGCGGAACCATTCTCGCCGTCGCGCCCTTCACTCTGTTTTATGTGATCCCCTACCTAGCGGGGAGCCCGCCCGTTCTGTGGATGTTGATGAAGATCTCGGTATTGTCGCTGGTCTTTCTGCCGCTCACCTTCGGCTACGCCATCTTCCGTTACCGCTTGATGGACGTGGACCTCATCTTCAAACGCGGCATGGCTTACACCATCGCGGCGGGCGCGATTACGGGGGCGTATTTCGCGGCTGTGGGCATTGCTTCGGAGCTCTTTCATCAGAGATTCCCCAGCGTCGGTCCAATCGGATTGATCG
>PLQW01000004.1 GCA_003160215.1 Acidobacteriaceae bacterium | reverse complement strand
CAAACCAACTTGCCAAAAGCAATATTTTCGCAAACCTGATAAAGGCGGTAACGCTGCCCTTCCGGCTGCACCTGCATGACATGAACAAGAGCTATGACGTGCATCATGAGCTTACGTTCAACCTGTTTGCCGTGCCTTTCCTCATCGCGCTGATTGCGTATATCGCCGGCGTTCTGCGCAGCTCGGATGTGCGCGAGCGCAGCGGGCTTATCATCGTGACGCTGCTTTTCCTCTGCGCGCTGCCGATCCCCGTCTGGTGCGGCGGAAATTCATGGCATTTCTTCACGGCCGCCATGTACGCAAGCGTGCTTACCGGGCGAGCAATATTCTATTGGCTTTCGCGCACCGGCAAGAGCCAGTGGCTACCCTGTGGTGTGCTTGCCGTTATTTTTATCTGGCTTTCCTATTCGGCTTTTCGCGGTGTCAATCAGGAGCTTACCGCGACCAATACCGGCTTCATGTTCATGATTGACGAGGCATTACATGACCCGGTGCTTCAGCATATTCCCTTTCCGCCCGAAGCCGTCTATTACGATACCGGAAGCTGGGGATCGCTTACCTGGCCTTTCGGCGGGCAGGGCAATCTGTTTAAATATCTTTATAATAATCCATATATTATCGAAATTGCGGTGGTAAAGGGCAAAGTGCTGGAATCGGATAAGCCGTTATGCACGCAGGCGAAGGGTAAAAAAACACTGTATTTCGGCTTTGATGTGGAGCATTTTTCATGGCACACGATAAAAGCCAGGGATTATTGCGCGCTCTAAAATCTGAAGGGAGAACCATGCTGGCAAAGCAGGATGCCTACGCGAAAGGACTGGTCAAGGTCGGAGACGAGCATCTTGACCTCACGCCGGAGCTGGACCTGACCTGTTTCAGTACCGTGACAGTTAACAAGCGAGGCAAATGTTCATTAGCAAGCCAATGATTGATTAGGTAAGGCGAGCAGATATCTTGGCACTTCTTAAAGCGATATCAGGCGGCTTTCGATATTTGAGGCAGGGGATTCACGGATACATTCTTACGCGGTAAAGCAAACAGGACCGTTTCGTTCTGATAAATAGTATGGTGATCGAGATAGAAGTCGTATCCTAGGTTGAGTTCAGAAAGCCAGCGTGGAATCGTTATAAAGTCGCTTAGCTGGTGATAGAGACTGATCGCGAGCTTGGGACGGTAGTTGCGGATGGTCTGCTCCGCGCCGCGCAAGGCGGGGAATTCGGCTCCCTCAATGTCCATTTTGATGAAATCGACGCGCAGCAGGCCTTTCTGAGCCACCACATCATCTATGGTTATTGTTTCGCAAGTGCCGTCGTACTGATAGCGCTTTTCATCTTCGGTTATGCGGCTTCCCGGTCCCCAATCAACATAATAAAGCTTCAGTCCCGAATGGCTCCAAATGGGATTCTCTACCAGTATGATCCTCTGCGAAAGCTCGGGATTCTCCTCAAGGTTGGCGCGCATGACACCGAGATTGCTCGGGATGAACTCGAACGACACCACCTGGCCTTGCGGCCCGACTTCATGCGCAAAATAGAGAGTGGTTTCACCCCAGCAACCGCCCGCGTCGATGGCGATGTCACCGGGCATTGCTTTGCAATGGATATCGCCCAGATGGTATTCGTATTGCCTCTGCACGAAAGCACACGCGCCGCCCGGCCCGGTGGCGTAAGCCTTGAGATTGAACCCCATTGGCGTGAAATCATACTGGGCGAGAGAGGCATCCATGAACTTGATCTTTATGGGTGTTGCCGATGTTTTATATTTTTGGATGTCTCTGATATCCCGCCAATACTGGGGATGATTGCGCGGAAGCTTTATCTTGCGGTGGCCGAGCATACGGTAGGCGAACAGTTTTACCAAAAGATCGCGGGATGTTTGATTGCCCAGCAGGTCATAAAGAAAGGATATTTCATAGTATTGATCCAGCGGATATTTATTCCTTTCGCTCCTGAAATAGCGATCGGGAATAAAATAAAAATAGGTGATTCGCTTTACCGGTTGAAGGAAATATTTAAGATACGCGCCAATCTGTTTTAAAACGTGTGTAACAAACTGCCCGATTTCCGCAAAACGCTGTTTAAACTCAAGTATGCACTCTTCCCATAGGGAGGGCGTGGTCGCGGCAGGAGGCTCGGGGCCCAACTGGATAACGTCATAATTGTCCGTATAGTTATGGAACCGGTTGCGTACTAGTTCACGCCTGAGGTTTTGTATGAACGTACTGTCAATCATAGCCGTTGTTGGTGTAGTGATAATCGCAAGGCGTTATAAGCCGCTACATCAGAAACTCTGAGAAACTCTTGGTGCGTTGGTGCGTTAGCATGATGAAGCTTTGGATAAGAATATCGCTCGGAGTCTAGCGGGCATAACTCCACACGTCAAACGGGATGAGATCGCAACATTATTGTACAAAATGTTCAAGGAACGGATTGCTTGCATACCAAGCGCCGCACGGCTCTAGCGAATATTATGATGGAAAGCGGAACAAACGCTGTCCACCACGGATAATAACCAATAGACGTAGCAAACAACTGTGAAACGACAACGACGATTAACATGATGACGCTGACTGCCTGCATCAACAGGGAGACCACATGCACAGTGGATACAAAAACGCGGTGGTAGAGTTCCGTGGTCGGCATTGGCATAGCCTGTTACTAAGTGTTTAGCCCAAGAAAACTCCGTTGGCTCGGACTCAGGCCACTTGATACACCCATGGAACGTACCGCTCAAGCATCACGGCGGATATTGGCCTCGGGAGACTGACTGAGCCGGTCTCGGCGGCGCTCAACCCGCCATTTCTCTGGCCTGCAGGCCGTGGAGGTAATCCACGGCCTTCTGGGCATGTGATGCGGCGCTAAAGATGGCGCGCTTGTCGTTCTTAAGGACCGTCAGCCAAGTGGCGATGTAGGATGCGTGATCCTCACGAACCTCCGGCGCGATGCCAAGGTCAGCGCAGAGAAATGCACTCGCAAGCTCGGCAACAAGCTCCTCGCGGGCATAGCCCTCGTCGCCCCATTGCTTGCGGCCAAATTCGCGGTCAAGCCGGGAAGGGTGCTTGGTCCAGTGCGCTGATTCATGCGCCAGCGTCGCATAGAAGCTCTCGGCATCGCGGAATGCCTCAATCACCGGCATCTGGATGTAATCGCCCTCTGCGGCGTAATAGGCGCGATCTCCCCGGTAGCGAATCTCGGCCTTGGTGCCGGCGAAGAATGCTTCAGCGTGACTGATGCGCTCGACGGGTGCGGTCTTAACCTCGGGCTTCGCATAGTAGATCTCTGGTAGGCCTTCAATCTGCTCGACGTTGAAAACCGTGTAGCCCTTCATGAAATGGATTTCGCGTTCGGTCTCCTCGCCCTGGGCTCCTTCTTCGGTGCGAGTGATGGCGTTTGCGTAGACGACCAGGGAGCCTTTCTCGCCCTTGCGGACATGGGCATTAAGCTCTGTTGCCTGCCGATAGGTCATCCAGATGGGTGTAGCAAAGCCTTTTGTCACGGATTCTGCCCACAGCATCAGAATATTGATACCGGAATACGGAATGCCGTTGGAACGTAATGGCCTCATAATCCGCCCCGCCGTGTTTCCCGCATTCCAGGGTTTCATCCAGGTCCGCACACCTTGCTCCAGGTCGGAGATGATTTTGTCGGTGATGCGCGTGTAAACATCCTGCTTTTCGTTGCTCATGGTCCTGTTCTCCTTTTGTGGGTCCGGTAATTCGAACCGCCGAGGACAACAGGGCCGGGCGCAACTTAGCGTTCAGTCACCGAAGGGAAACGGCCAACACGGGAGCGCAGCGAATGGAGCGGGCAGTGCCGTTGACGGGACGCGGCGACCGGCTAGTGTCGAGGCAGTAGGTTCGATTTGGCCGGCCCTGGAGAGCTGGACTGTGTAGGGCGAAAGGATGTCCAAACAGAAGCACAGACACGATGACGGGGCAAGATGCGGGCGTGGACTAGCTTTGCGGGGAGAGGGTGATGGCTTCGGCGAGTGCATCGCGCCAGCGCGATACCTTCTCGTTGTATTTCATTCGTGTGTGGGCAGGACTGGTGGATGGGAGCACCTTACATGGAATCTGGTAGATGTCGGGGGGCACTTTGCGACGAAAGATCCTCTCAGCTGCTCCGCCGTTGAAGCAAATCAGTCGAATACGAGCATGGGTTCGGAGGAAGGATTGGAAATCGTTCGGAACAACGGTGGATAACAGAATCTTGGCGTCGAGGCTCCCTGAGCGCTCTGCAGAATGGCATACGTCCCAGAGCGCAATTCCGCTTCTTTTAAGCTGGCGAAGACGATCCTCGTAGGTCACCTCCGGCCGCACGCCGATCAACTCGCCCATGATGCGCCAGAATTTGTTGGCGGGGTTGGCGTAATACTCGCAGCGCCGCAAGGATTCTGCGCTGGGAAGCGTGCCCAGAATCAACACCCGAGCATCAGGGTCGGCGACAAGCTTGAAACCAAGACACTTCATAATGCTTAATCCGTCTGTAGCAATGATGGTAGCGCTGTCCTGTTGCGGGCACCAAGGGATTCTTGTTGTGCTTCGGGTATTCCTCGGATAGTGGATGATAAATAACATTCACTCGCTCTATGCAGTGGCCAAACGCTCAGACATTGTTATTTCTTTTTCTCGCCGCATGGTTCATTGGTGACGCGCACAGCTTATCAACTGCACACGCCGCAGAAAGCGATGGTCCACGCCTTTCTAAAACTGCGGTGAAAGAACTGCAGATTCGAGCCCTCGAAAACGACGGCAGGGCAGCTTTGAGGCTATCCGCCGACCCGCACTTGGGCCGAAAAGAACAAATGTATTGGGCAAGGATTTCGGCGGAAGATGGTTTTCCGCCAGGCATCTACAATCTTGGAATGTCCCTGAATGATGATGACAGTGACCCTCTAAACAGGGTTCGCGCGAGGTATTGGCTTAAACTCGCTAAAGTGCGCGGCGTTAGATTGGCGGACTTTGGATTATGTCTGGTGAACAGAAAAGACGATCCCGCTTTGCCGGTGTGCCAGTTGCCGCCTGGCACAGTGGAGATTCATTGATTCACCAATGGCCATTTTCTTGGTCGTAGCATGACAGACATGAAATGGTATGCGTTGCTGCCGTCAGGTTTGCGAGATGGCGCGTATAAAGCGGACAATGATGAATTGGCGTGGCCGCGAGAAAGCGCCTTGCGAGTTGTGGAACTTCTGCTCGAACGCGGCTATGCGATCACGGGGGTCGATGTCTGGATACCGACTATTCCCGGTCCCACCATTCCGACGCCTTTTGTTTACGATTGGAAGTTGAAGGGTATACCACGCACAGACAAAAACCCAGGGTCGGCTCTTGACTTTATCCGGCAATTTGATTGGGATGCCTCTGACTCAAGCCATGGCAACATGGAGCCGGTATTCAATATTTGGGCACAGGCCTACCAAGGTTAGTTAGACTCGATGCCTTCATGTCCACTAATGAATCGGATAACCATATGTGTAGCGGACGAGTTGTCTGCTGACTACGAGCCTTGACTTTTAAACCCTATAAAATACATTATCGCGTTTAAATATAGGCAGTTCTCCTGCGTTGTGGATGAAGGTTATTTTATGTAATAAAATTTTCATATTAATTCCCTTATCAAGTGAGGTCACCTAGCTTAAATTAATTAGATGTCACAGGAGAAGCTTTGCCATGGCAAAAATAAATTTGCAGGATAAAACGGCTTGGTTTGTGGGAGGCACACATGACCATACTAGCCGCAATGCCGCTCAGGATTTGAAAGAATGTGGAGGTTTTGGCCATGCCAACCCATTTCGACACGTGAATATAGCATTAGACGCGATGAATGATCAATTGAGCATAAGGCCCGACGTCATAGTAATGGTCGATGAACAACCTGACGCAGGCCGCCAGTATACGGATAAGATCATTGCGGCGGCCAAGGAAAAGAAGATACCCGTATTATTATTTACTGAGAGAGAAACTTCAGAACAGCTCGAATTGGCTAAAAATGGAGTTAAAGTCTTTCCCGCTGAGCAGATGAAGTTTGATCCGCGGATTTGGACTAAAGCTGCTGTTGACATGGTGGAGCAACAAACCAGAACAGGGCAGAGCCTGAAGTAATCGTGTTGTTGCCGTTGAGCTTATCGTAGAAAGTACGCATCTTTTATCCCTGCTCTTTTCGGATTGATGTGTCTGATAGATTCTGTTATCAGACACATACTAATGGAACGCTGGGACAATTGGTCGCTGGTTGTTACACTTGGATAGATCTGTGGTGGTGATTGCTCGGAAAACCCTGATAGCGCTGCTGTGTTGCTGGTTCGTTGTAAGCCTCGGATACGTTATAAGTTTAGATTTGTATTATTGGAAAACCCTGCCATGGGCGCCGGATCACCTCTCCAAGCGCACTGAAAGAATTGTCGTTTCGCATGGCTCCATTCGGTATGGAACCGGAGCAGAGCGGAACGCGTTGTTGCTAGCGGAGGAAATTGCGGCGTTTGCTTGTTTGGGCGGATTGCTTGCAGGCATCATGAATACAATTTACAAAGACTTTTAGACAGAGATTGCAGCGCATACCATCGCAGCGCTTTCTTTTCCTCAATACGTCGCAAAGAAGCTTGCCGCTTTCTCCGGATTGTACTGGTGGCTCACCGTAGAATGATTGCGTCCCATAAAAGAGGTTATGAGATGTAAATGAAACCTCGGGTAAGCTGATACCCAATAAGCCTCAGCACTGGCGATCCGCCGAGGCTTAAGAGGAATTAACTGCCCCAAATCTCCCGAATTAGTTTCCTTAAAGCTTGGGAGTCTATTGAGCCATCCTGGCCCGATTCTGTAATGATCAACGTACCATCGGGCCGTTCCGTACGTGGATGGATGTTTGCTTTGCGATAGAGGTCCAGCTTACGCTTCCAGCGATTTTCATATGCCTTTTCAGTCATCATCCCAAGATGTTCCCAGTACCAGGTCTTGCCCTTCCGATCTTGAACAACGAAGTCGGGTGATCGCGATTGGCCCGCCAGCATGATCTCCGGTTCCGCTACGTATTTAATTCCTAACTCCTTTCGTGCGTCGTGGAGGGCGTCGGCAATGATGACCTCATTCTTCGAACTTAGCATTTCGCCAGCGGCTGATCGGTGGATAAGCTTGTCCTCCATGAATTTCCGGCGTTTTAGGTTCTCGATGCCCTTGGTGCCGATTTCCACACGCACGGGGTCCGGTGGCACGAAGAGATCTGTTGAGCGCCTCATGATCTCAGAATGCTCGTCTCTCCGAAATGTGAGAATGTCGGAGAGATCGCCGTCATGGAGAACGATGATACGCCGCTGTTGGCGCGTCAGCGCCGTGTAAATCATCTCGCGCGAGAGAACAGCGGAGCGCTTTGGAAGAACGAGAATGACCGTGCCAAACTGGCTTCCCTGGGACTTATGAACAGTGATCGCATAGGCCAACTCCAGCGTCGATTCGTCCTCGTCGAATTCGCTCTTCCAAAATTTGTAGTTGAGACCGGGCTGGGTTGAGAATTCCACTTCGACGTTTTTTGGTTTTGAGGCAGAGACATATGACTCCCCAACAACGACACCGATTTCGCCATTCGCTACGTATCCAGTCTCTCGCTCGGGACCGGCTAGCCTTCGTTTGCCGTTACGCAGGCAAATAACCTTGTCGCCGTTGACAATCTGTTCAGGACCGCGGGGCGACGTAATTCGGAATCGCTTGAATGGCTTACCACGATTACACGCGCGGGCAAATTCGATGATTCCGGATCGAAACTCACTATGGATCACCCGGTTGAGACCTTTCGCACCGCCGCGCAGCACGCGGTGCGGCGTAAGGAGCTGCCAGCGCTCGGCGGCGGCGGCAGTCGAGCCGCATTCAAAATACGGATTGTTCTTTTCGGAGAGTTTAGCGCCCATCGCGAGGGAAAAGGATTTCTCCCGCTCCGCAGTAAGCCCGAGTTCTTGGGTGACAGTGGACACTACAAGATTATGCAGATCTTGTTCGGAGGAGAACGGAATAAAGCGCAGGCGGTCCATATTCTCCCCGGCGCGAATTCTGCCAACGATTTCGTCTTCACCTGCGGGAAGCGGCCGTCCAGAAAAGAGCTCGGCAAATTGCACGTCTTCAAGCTCAAGGTCGCGTTTGCTGCTTTCGGTTTCCGCCTGACGGCGGCGTACGAATAGCTCCGCAAGGCCGGGCTTGCCCGGTAAATCCTTCAACCAGCGGATCAGATCAACGAACGGCCGGCCCGCGCCGATCGGAGGAAGCTGCTGCGGATCACCTACGAACATCACCCTGCATCCCGGCTCCAGCGCATCGAATAGTGCCGCTACCTGATCCTCCGTAAGCATCGACGCTTCATCAACAATCACCATTCGGACTCCGACCGCTGGTTGTCTACCGGTCGGGAAGTAACGCTGTGACTTACCGTCGTACCGGTCAAGTTCGAGCAGGAACTGGGCGAGGGTCTTTGCTTGCCGGCCAGCCGCCGCTTGGAGCCGAACGCGGGCTTTTCCGGTTGGAGCGAGCAGAACAGCATCAGCACCTTCCATAATGGCCGCCAACAACATAGCGACGACAAGCGTTTTTCCGGTTCCGGCCGGCCCTACGAGCGCTGAGACGCGAGATTGAGCGAGAACCCCGAGAGCCTGCGCCTTCTCGGTGCGCGCGCGGCGTTCATCTTCATCGGCGGCTTCGCTATCTAAGGTCTGCGCGACAATTTCGGCCCAATCCACTTCGGGAGACGCGATTGGGTTCTGGACGCGGGCCTTGACCGCATCCCTTATCAATTCGCCGTATTCCACGTACCGGGAGAGTTGAAATGTCTTTCCTTTCCGGACCACTTCGGGCGCAAAATCATCGCCGAATAACGTCAGGTCATCGAGGTCGATTGGCACCGGAACTGCGGCCTCGATTTCCTCGACGGCCTGGACCAGCGGTTCGGCGGAGAGCAATGTGTCTCCGTTGGCAGCGGCGCGCTCAAGTGCCTCCACGGCCCCGGCGCGGAGACGAGACGGGTCTTTCGCATCATCCGTGTCAACTTCGCATTGGTCCGGCAGCGCAGGACGCGGCGGACCGGCATACAGGCCCGAATCTACCGTCCAGAACGAGATGGGACCTTCGCTCATCCGGTCGCGCTCGAACAACGAATAGGGGTTCCGGACAATTTCACGCGCAAGCGTCTCCTCTTCGTAGAACCGCTTTGCCTGCTCTGGAGTTAAGTCGAACCGTGCCAGGGTTCGCAGGGCGTCGAGGCGGTGAGGCATTCGTTTCGCCATCGCATCCCATTTCCGGATGATGCTGGCCGGCAATTTGACGCCCGCTGGAGGCTTGCGAGCCCCACGGAGTAAAGCGTCCGCAACGCTCCACGGATCATCACCGTCCTTCAGCACTGAGGAAAGCGAGTACATGAAAAGTGTGCCGTTGAGACTTTTATCGAACGCTGATAGCGCGCTGCCCAGACCGGGATAGGGACCACGCACGTTCCATATTCGGTTAAGTTCCGCATCTATCCAGGCAAGGGCGTTCGGTGCGTCGAATTCGATCCGTTTCGCCAGGCGCTCAGCCGAGCGCTTCAGCGCCCATAACGCTGCAGCGGCTCCCTGATGCGTGACGTGCTCGCTGCCGTATGAGAATTGGTTCCACAGTTCGTCGTCCGGCGGGAGGGTGGCAGACAGATCGCTCAGATCTTCCGTATCGTCACTTTCTTCCAGCAGTTTCCAGAACGGGAGTACCACGCCGCCATAATGCGACCCGTCATCTGCGCGGCGCAGTGAGTGCTGGAAGGGCCGTTCCCATACCAGTGTCCTGAGGCGCCCATTCGCATTGCCGCCCTCATAAGGATATTCCTGGAGTTGCCCCAAGTTGGTCAACCTGGCCACAGCCACAAGAAAGCGGGAGTCGAAGTCGGAGAGCGGCGTCCTCTTTGCATAGAAAAACACGAGCGACCCCGGATCATCCGGGCCGGTATGTTTCCGCAGGCCATCAGCGAACGCATCCAGCAGCGCACGCTGATTGCCTATGCCTTGGACCCAAGCTGTCTTCTCCAGCCAGTCGGGTGAATTCGGTTCGTACTCCGTGCTCACGTCCAAACCGAGCTTTTCGGAGAGCGTCCAGGCGTGCTCTTTGTTCATCCAGCGGAAGGGCAGGAGAACGCCTCCCCAGGGTGGAAGATCGACCGTGGTGGGAAGGATGTGGGAATGCTCCCGGCTCCACACGGAATACGGCATCTGAACGTCGATCGTATGCTGGTTCGGGGACAGAAACGCGGCACGTTCTTTAACGCAAGGTGGAACGTAATCACCATCGAGCATGGGGAACTCGGTGCCAGGCACGCCCTCTTTGTTTTCCAGCGCCTCCTTGCGGTTATCCGCGATATAAGGCAGCGCCGTGCAATGCTGATTTAGAAGTGGCCGTTGACAAACCCGGCCATTCCAGCCCGAGTCGTGCCAGGGGACTCGAACGGACAGATGGTTGTAGCGATAATCGGGCATAGGTTGACTCGCTTCGTCGCCGGTACCGCCGGGAATGGATCGATCCCTGCAGCCTGATCTCTATGATTATCACCGGGCGCTGCTTCACGCCACCGCGCCAGGATTACGAGAGCGAGACAAGGTTACTTGTCAACCCGCTAGCTGCGCACGCGGGTGTTCCTCCCGTTCTGTGTGGCCTTGCCGCCTCAGTTCCTTACATCGGCTCTTCCCTGTTTATTTAATACATGATAAAGGACGTTATCGAGCCTTAATCGCGGTATTCGTAGTTTCCGGAATTGGAGAGGGTCGCCAGTTATGATCAGGCGCCGGCGTGCTCCAAAGGTTCGACGGCAACAGCCTGCGCCCCTTTCGCGCTTTGTACTATAGTGAACTCCACTCGCTGACCCTCCGTCAGAGTACGATAGCCAGATCCGGCTATATCGCGAAAATGGACGAAGAAGTCCTTGCCGCCGCTCTCAATAAAGCCGTAGCCGCGCACGTCGCTGAACCACTTTACATAGCCGTCCGCCCTACTGATGGTCGCAAACCCTGTGCTCTTGCCCTTTCCTGCGAGGCTAATGAGGCCGCTTGTGAACGACTTCAACCGATGGGCCTCGTGGCGATCATATGCTCCGCCGCTAAGTTCCCGATCAAGAAGCTGCTGTGCCTGGCGAAATAGATTCGAAGCGCGACTCGCGTCCGAGAACGTGGCCAGCAGGTTTTCACAGTACGCGTCCATTTTCTTCTTGTCGTCTAGGTACGGTGTTTCGTCCTTAGAAGCAAGAAAACGGCATAGCATCAGAAGGTGATATTTGAAGCGCCTTCTGGAGCGTTCCGTGCCGCCCTGTCCGAGCCAGCGCTCACACTGTACTAGCGCGTATCCGCTCAGATAGTAAGGGAAGACAGAATGGTTGGGGAGAAACATTCTGCTTCGATTTGCCTCTACCAGCTCGCCGTAGTATCGATGTGTGCTGTGCGGCTCGTTAAGAAACATTGCTACGAAGCAGTTCACCTGAGCGGGAAAGGTGACGACGTGCTGTTTGTTTACGGGTAGCGTCTCATACTGCTTAGACCGGCGCTCATAATAAAGTCTCGGTTTCTTATTCTTGCCAAACGTAGAATAAAACTCTTCGAGCTCTTTTTGGAACGGCTTAAGGGATTCGAACGCCTCGATCTTAACTTCTGTCTGCCTGTTAGTGCCTTTGGTGATGGCGTTGGTGACTTCGGCATCCCCTGTCACAATGATTTTTACTGGAAGAAACGCACCGGCGAGAAGGCCGCGATTGCGGTATAGAATGTGGCTCGTCTGACAACCGTTGACAATCTGAAAATCCACCAGCTTGAAATTGGGGCCGACCTTGTTGATTGATTGAGCGACAATGGTGACGCCGTTGTTGAGCAGCACGAACTTGTCACGCTGATCGGGCTGGTTGAGTGTCGTTTGTACTTCCAGGTTCACGGGATTGTTGCCTTGGAAGTCGCGAACGTTGTCGTAGAACAGGCTCCTCTGGAGATTACCTTCAGAATCGCAAATTAACTTTAGGTATTCCACGCAGGGCAGAATTCCGATGTATGCCTCCTGAACGTGGTCTATGTTTGGCAGAATCGTGTGCTTTTCGAATACGATCTCCCTAACCACCATGCGGCGCAATTCACGATACAGTGTCTTGATGGCCTCCCCGTCGATGGGATTGAATGCAACTTCACTGAAGAGGCCAGTTCCGTTGAGATCGGACTTGCCAGCGTCAATCCTTTCTCTGAGAGCAGTATCCCCTACCCACTTGCCACAAGTTGCGTAATACAGCTCGCACGTGGGGGCACGCTCCATGTCGATGGTTTTCGCATAAATGTAGTCCTTCAATTCGCGGACGATGCGCAGCTGCGTGTTCATGGAAGCGGCAGGATCCTTTTTGAAGAACGTCTGGACGCCATAGATGAATTTCCCGATTTCCCCGAGGTCGAATTTCTCGGACGTCTTTGACTGTATAAACAGGAATCGGACATCGAGACGCCGCAGGGTACGTTTAAAAAAGTCTATGTCTTCGATTGAGGAAACAAGGTGCTCATTCACGAGAATCGCGATTCCATCGATGGCGAGATCGCCACTGCCGCCCACGTGCATCGACTCGAAGTCCAGGTTCTCGGGATGTTCTCGGGAGACAATGCAGTAGTTGACAAAATGCTCGAAGGCCTCCGACTCTGGGATGGCTGTGAGTTCGTGAGCGTCAACGAAATCCTTCAGGTAACCTTCAATGAGCTTGTCTTTCATGTGCTCCTCAGACACGTGGTTTGGCCTAGACTTCCCTCATCTTACTCCCGAGGGAGGGATGTAATGCTCCCGGCCACGTGACTCCGTGTGTTTAAGAGCGGCCCACGGTACGCCGCGTCTTTGTTAATGTAATCGAGGCAATGTTAGAATTTCGCTTGTGGAGGGCTTATGCCTACTTACAAACCGGGTGAGAAAGCGCCGGATTCTGGTGAACTGATTGAAGTTGGGCCACGAGGGGGCAAGGTGGAAAACGGTCGCCGTACAGTGATCGAGCGTGGCGAAACTATCCCGCCAACTTCGGAAGCGGGTAACGAGTTTAAGTATAAGCGCGGCTCCAAAACCACTCACTAGACTAGAGAAAATAAAGGCCGCCCTGCGACCGACTGGGCTCCGTGAGATTATCGCCACGTGGCCATGAAAGGTCCATTTGGGAGTTTTCTCTTCAATACGTGGCGAAAAAGCTTGCCGACTTCTCCGGATTATAGCCGCGCCGGTCATAGAGCTTGGTCGTACTCGGCTCGCGGTGCCCCGCCGCGCGCTGCACATCTTCAAGGGAACAGCCGTTCTCCAGCGCCGTAGTAATAAAGGTGGCGCGCATCGAGTGTGCGGAGTATCCCCGGTCCAAGCCCAGGGCCGTCGCGTGCTTGCGCAGCACGCGGTCGATGGCGTCAGGGTGCATATGCCTCCGCGTCTCCTGCTTCTTGCGGTTATGGCTCAAGGGCCGAAACAGCGGCCCGTCAAGGTCGTCGGCGTGGCCCGCGGCTTCCAGATATACCTTCAGTCTCTTCACCGTATTTGGGTGGATGGCAAGGGCGTCGTGCCGTCCGCCCTTGCGGATGACACGCAGCGAGTCATACCCGCGATTCTGATGCAGATCTCCCACGGTCAGCGATGCGATTTCGGCGCGGCGAAGTCCTACCTGCAGCCCTACCGCCAGGATGGCGCGGTCCCTTAAGCCCTCCAGGGTCTTGTCGTCGGGCAGGTCGAGCAACTTCCTCGCATCCGCCTTGGAGAACGCGAGTGTGGTGCCTTGTTCGCGGTTGATGGCAGGGCGCTCGACTTCCGAGACAGGATTTTTCTCGGCATAGCCGTACCGGACAAGATGCTTGAACAAGCTGGAAAGCGCCGCTAGCCGGCGGCGTACCGTCGAGGGCATAGCCTCTTCGATCTCGCGCATGATGCGCTCCCAGGCAATGACGGCGCGATGGTCCACCTGGCGTAACTCCTCGTATGAGCGAATCGTCAGCGTGCGCATGAAATGCCGCACGTCTTGCTTGTATGCACGGCGTGTGCGCTTGCTTTTCTGCTTGGCAAGCCAGATGTCCTCTTCCGGAATGTCGGCGAGCGCCGCCACGGTGGAGACTTGCCCAGATGCCCTACCGCTAGTCGCGGGGAGAACCACGGCGGGGCGTTCCGGAGCTTCAGTGGGCATTGCGGATGACCGTCACCTTGATGGGCAGCTTCAGGAGACCCATTTTGCGTTCAGACGTAAGAACCACGGCGCGCCGCTGAATTCCCAAGGCCAGACAAGCGCGGTCCGCGAATGACATGCCATGTTCCTTCGTCTGCGGATAGAGCCCGGCGCTGGTGACCGCTAGGTGTTCGTCAAAAGGAATGATCGCAACCGACAGGCTGCGGATGAAGGCGACAACGGGTTCGCTGTCTCCTCCGCGCTCGATGGTCTTTTTCAGTATCTCGGAGTAGTTGACGGCGGAGATGACAGCATCGTCGAGTGACTTCGCTACTGTATCGGCTCCGGGCTCGGCCCGAAGCAGGGCCATGAGTGCCGAAGCATCGAGGACGACGCTAGTCACGCTCTGACTCGGAGCGGCGGTCCTTCAGTATCTCTTTGGACAGGCTGACATTCGCTGGTGCCAGCTTGGAAAAATAAGCCTGCGCTTCCGCAAGGGCCTTCTCGCGGGTCTTGATGTGCAGACCCAGGGCATCGTCAACGACGATGACGGTGTCGCCTTCAGCGATGTGAAGGCGCTGCCGCGCTTCTGCCGGAAGGACAATACGTCCCGATGCATCCACTTTGAGGTGGTAGACCTGTTGCTCGCCCTGCATGGGAATGATTCCCTTGAACTGTGGTTGGTGGGATTAGTCCGCGTACTTTGGCAGATTTCTTCGTTTCGGGCAACTAGAAAGTGCCGCGCCGTATTTCCATGCATCTGGGATGGTTTTCTAAGCCCCCGCTCCTGCGTTTTCCCCTACGTGAGAAACCGGATTATCACGTACTGTGGATGCTGCCAAGAGGCGTCCGGAATCAGGGGATGGATTCTGTCCGGGTGATGCGCGGAAGCAACTCGTGGCCATCGCGCAAGGCTTAGCGTATATTTCTGTTTTTCTGTAGTGACTCCAATGCGCCTTTACGTGGCCGTTACCGACAAAGATTGGTTTGCTCTCCACGCCTCGAAGCCTGAAGTCGAGGAAGTGAACTTTTGGCGTCCATCACCAGATGCCACTTTCAAGGCGCTACAACCTGGCGAATTATTACTTTTCAAGCTTCACTCACCAGATAACTTCATCGCTGGCGGCGGCTTCTTCACTCGGTTCCTTCACCTTCCGGTGAATCTGGTGTGGGACACATTCGGTGAGGCAAACGGCGTCCGATCACAATCCGAAATGCGGGAGCGAATAGCACACTACCGACGCAGCTCCATTGCAGCCAACGACAATCCCACGATCGGCTGCATCATGCTGGCGGAACCGTTCTTTTGGAATCGGACCGATTGGATTCCCTGTCCAACGGACTTCAAGCTGAACACCGTTACTGGCAAAGGGTACGATTCGGAAGCCGGAACGGGCAAGGAGCTTTGGGAGGCAGTGTCGAATCGACTAACGCAAAGTCGTGCGGTAGTTCTGGAGCCGGGAACGGCTACGGTAGCAGCTATTGAGACCCACGGATTCGGCAAACCAACAATCGTCCTTCCCCGGCTCGGCCAGGGTTTGTTTCGCATTTTCGTCACCGACGCATACTCACGAAGGTGTGCGATGACCGGGGAGCGCACACTGCCAGTCCTGGAAGCGGCGCACATCAAGCCGTACTCGCTGGTTAAACGCCATGAACTCTCGAACGGTATCCTGATGAGAAGCGACCTCCACAGGCTCTTCGACGAAGGCTATCTGACCGTGGACCCGAAGGATCGCTGTATCGTTGTGAGCAAAAGAATCAGAGAGGAATTCGAGAACGGGAAGGACTACTACAAACTCCAGGGGCAGGTGCTCCGAGAGCCAAACGAAGCGTGGGCGAAGCCTTCATTGGAGAATCTGGAGTACCACGCCCACAACGTGTTTCGCTAACGCTGCGGTCCTCTGTTGCGACAATTGTGCGACCTCGCTATCGAGGATTTTGCCTATTTCTCGGAAAAGGTATAGTTGGGAATCACTCCATTCGTCGCATCAACATTACCTAGCTCAGAGCCAAAGGGAAGAACGCCATGGTTGATTTCAAAAAGCGGTTGGCGGGGAAAAAGGTTGAAAAACCCGTTGATCCCATCAAACTGTACGACACGCTGGACCGCGCCCACGATAAAGGGCCTCTTCGACCCTCGCAGCTCTCCGTAGTGAGTGACTGGTACGCACATCATCAAGCGGTTCGCGACGTTATCGTCAAGTTGCACACAGGCCAAGGCAAAACCCTCATCGGTCTGGTGATGCTGCAATCGCGCCTGAATGCTTCGAAGGGCCCAGCGCTTTACATGTGCCCGGATAACTTTCTGATTGATCAAACGTGCGAACAGGCGAAACAGTTCGGCATTGCAACATGCAGAGCCGATCCGGATCTCCCGGATGACTTCCTCAACAGTGAAAAGATTCTGGTCACATCCGTGCAGAAGTTATTCAACGGACTGACTCGCTTCGGGCTGCATCGACGGTCTATAGATATCGGCATGTTATTGATGGACGATGCGCACGCTTGTGCGGACAGAATTCGTGAGCAGTGTCGTATTCGCATCCCTAGCAACGAGCAGGCATACAGCGCGTTAAAGATCCTTTTTGCAGAGGACTTGGAGCAACAGGGCGTTGGAACCTATGCAGACATCTGCAACGAAAAACGCGATGCTCTGTTGCCCGTCCCCTATTGGGCCTGGATTGGACGCGAGACCGAAGTTGCAAATATTCTTTCGTCACATGCGCAATTGGATTCAATTAAGTATGCATGGCCGCTGTTGAAAGACATGCTTGGCCAGTGTCAATGCGTGATCTCGGGGGCGGCGCTTGAAATCGAACCGTACATTCCTCCGCTCTCGGCGTTTGGGAGCTATTGGAATGCGCCGCATAGAATCTTTATGTCAGCTACGGTGACTGATGACGCATTCCTCGTTAAGGGCCTGCAGCTCGCTCCAGAAACGATTATCACACCGCTTACATATTCAAAAGAGCGCTGGTCGGGCGAGAAAATGGTTCTTCTACCAGCGCTGATTCACGAAGAGCTCAACAGAGAGCGAATCGTTCACAGCTTTGGCCCACCCAATGCCAAACGACGGCATGGCGTCGTAGTGCTGGCTCCAGGTTTTAATTGGACCAGGGATTGGGAGAAATATGGCGCGGTGGTGGCAACCAAGGAAACCTTGGCCGCCGCCATCGAAGAGCTCCGCAAGGGACAGTATGAAAAAGTCGTAGTGCTTGCAAATCGCTACGACGGAATCGATCTTCCGGATGACACCTGTCGCATTCTTATCTTTGATGGCAAACCGTTCTCGGAAAGCCTGACCGACCTCTATCAGGAGCATTGCCGCCCCAACAGTGAAGCAACGCTAATGCGGACGATTCGGACTGTTGAGCAAGGCATGGGCAGAAGCGTGCGTGGGGAAAAGGACTATTCCGTCGTAATAATCGTCGGCGCGGATATCACTCGATTGGTCCGAGACAAGGATTCTCGGAAATTTCTTTCCACTCAGATGTCCTCGCAAATTGAGATCGGGTTGGAGATTGCAGAAATGGCGCGGCAGGAAATTGAGGAGGGCGAAACCCCGGCGAACGCCCTCTCGTCCCTGGTTAGACAGTGCCTGGGGCGCGACGGTGACTGGAAAGCCTTCTACGCGAAACAAATGGAGAAGGTTAAACCCACTGGCGCTAACGAGCACATTTTACGGATATACGCTGCAGAACTCGCTGCAGAACAAGCATACGGGCACGGCGACTATGCAACGGCCGCTGATAAGCTTCAAATCCTTCTCGATGGAGGCACCCTTGATCGCGAGGACAGAGCTTGGTATCTGCAAGAGATGGCACGATACCAGTACCGTTCTAATCGACACGAGTCGCAACGATTGCAGGTGGCGGCGCATACGGGAAACCGGTTGCTCTTAAAGCCAGCCTCAGGCGTTACCGTTGCAAAGCTGACCGTAGTAAGTCAGGGGCGAATGGAAAGGATCAAGACATGGGTTCGGCAATTTGAGGATTACGCTCAATTGGATGTGGGCCTGTCTGACATCCTCAGTCGATTGGTTTTCGGCACGAAGGCGGATAAGTTCGAGCATGCATTAGATGAGCTTAGCCGCGCGCTCGGTTTTGCTGGAGAACGGCCGGACAAGGAATGGAAGGAGGGTCCTGATAACCTTTGGGCGCTAGACGATACGCAATACATCCTCTGGGAATGCAAGAGCGAGGTTGAAGTAACTCGGTCCGAGATTAATAAGCGTGAAGCCGAACAGATGAATCGGTCAAGCGCCTGGTTCGATAAACATTATGCAGGCATGAACGTGAAGAGAATGATCGTTCACCCGGCTTACGTCGTACCGAGCGCAGCGGCATTCACTCATGAAGTGGAGGCGATGAGGGAAAGCGAACTCAAGCGCTTTGTAAGACAGATAAGAGAATTTTTTAAAGCCTTTGAATCGCTCAATTTCAAGGATCTATCCGAACAGCACATTCAGAGGCTGGTCAATACGCACAGGCTTTCTGTTTCAGACCTCCTAAGCAATTACAGTAAGAAACTCAAGAATTTGAGGTAAGGATTCGTGAAGGCTTGAATATTTTGTGAGGATTTGCGCATGGACGCCCACGAAGCACGCCGCATTCTCGCTGATAGCGACGACGAGTCCCCGGTTGACTTGCCGGCTTCGATTTTGCCAAAGCTAACCATCGGTGATCTGCCAGATGGCGGGGCGATCCAGGTTGGGACCGTAAAGAAAGGTGTGGTGCATCTCGACTGGAACGGAACGATTGGTCGCGATGGGGACGATATCTTTGGTGAAGCCGATCACACTTGGACGCGCAAATACTGGTATTCGCCGCTTGGCCTCGAACAGTATTTGGACCTTGTCAGACGAGCGGTAGAAACACGACATAGGATACGCGGGGACGTGGAACTCACGGACTATAACGACGATGGAGCCTATGTTGCGCTCCGATTCCGAATTAGCACTGTCGAGAAAAACTTGGGAAAAGCTTACGATGCGATCCGCAAAATCGCGGATGAAGTCGAGGAAGCGGCCCAGCAGGCAGCAGACGAAGTTGGGCAGAGAATCGCTGAGGTGGCCGCCCGCCTTTCCGGGTGGGGCACGGAGACACTCGATACGCTGGTCGAAGCCGTGGAGGCTGCGAGTTCGGCTGATGACAAGGGCAGAACGCTGGAAGAGCTTTGCAGCAGGTTGTTCACATCGATTCCGGGCTTCGTGGTAACCGGCCGAGTCCGAACCGAAACCGAGGAAATCGACATTTCTGTGCTGAATGACAGCGCTGACCCACGGCTACGGCGGGAGGGAGCACTGATCCTTGCCGAATGCAAGAACTGGACTGGCAAGTGCGGCAAGAACGAATTTGTCGTCTTCCATGCCAAACTGGAAAACCGAAGCCAAAGATGCACTCTGGGCTTCCTGATCTCATGGAATGGCTTCAGCGGCACTGTTACCAAAGAAATGCTGCGTGGTAGCCGGGAGCAGATTCTCGTCGTGCCGATGACGGGAGAAGACATCCGCTCCGCAGTTCGCTCCGCCGACTTTGCGAAAACTCTTCTGCAATGCTGGGATCGGGCCGTAAATCTGTAAGAAAGGGTTCCGTGAGAAATTCCGGAAATATCAGGCTACGCAGAAATCCGTGAAGACAAATGCCAAGATGGTGGAGTTGAGGGTAGTCAAATGCTCAGGTTGAAGCTCAGTCCGTCCGAAATGGCCTCGGGGAGAAGAAATGCATTGGTCGATTCCGGCGTTATCAGACGCGCAACTTCGTCCTGACCCATTACGACTCGGAACCACTGCTCCCGCTCGGACATGACCCGATACTGCCTCTCATCCGCGGTTCCAGCCAAATACGGTAGATAAACTGCAATCGAATGACGGCCTTCGGCCTTACATCCAAGGCGGTCAATCCGCCCAGTCCGCTGTTCGATGGTGCTCGGGTTCCACGCGAGATCGTGGTGAATAACGTGACGGCAGAATCGTTGAAGGTCAACGCCCTCTCCCATCACCTCGCTGCAAACAAGAATGTCAGGGAAAAACGGTGTATTGAAAGCGCGCATAAGACGGGATCGGGCATCCCGCTTGGTCTTGCCTGTGGCGACCTGGACATTCGGCAGCGTTATTGTTGGCTTCTGTGAATCCGAATCTTCGTCTTCGTCGTCAACCCGGATTCCACCGGTTTGAATTCGTTGCGTCGCATCGAGATAGAGGCGACGCTCTTCGGTGGAGCAACGTTCAGTGAGAAATTCAATGAATGTATCAAACTTATTCCGCCAGGAGGTGCCCGAGCGGTCAGGTTGATCGAGTGCTGTTGCGACCGCATTGGCCGGAGTGCTGTGTTCCCCAAGTGGAAAGCAGCGGACAAGTGTGGTTGAAGCCCGCAGGAAGCGGCGCATCACGTCAGCAATCGACTCGCGATCTTCGGGCACCATGCCGATTGCGTCCATTCTTCCCGCATGAGCCTGCACGATTCCATAGAGTGCGGCATCAAGAGCGCGACGACCCGGCGCATCAGCATCATCAAAGAACCGCTTTTGAACCCGCTCCAGCAGCCGCTCGACCGCACGGCTGCCGCTTTTCTGGCCTGCTGTCCTGAGTTGCTGCTGCGCCCTTTGCGTAATGCGACGCTCGATTTCCTGGCTGATATGCACACGCAGAGCCCGGCAGCTATACCGGTAAAATGCGAAGATGAGGACTTTCTCACCGGCTTCCCATAAATCGACGACTCTGCGGACTGTCGCGTGAACTTTGGGGTGGGTTGCTCCGCTCGTTTGCTCCAATGCGCGGTCAAACTCGCCCAGATACCAAGTGGCATGGGCCTGATTGACGAGTGGTAAAGGCGATTCATCTTGCTCGTCCTTGGCCGCATCGCGATTCTGGCGCGTGAAGCGGAACGCCTCATAGGATGAGGAAAGGGCCTCGCCAAGCAGATCCTGGCCTGGACTGACGGAGCTTCTGGCCGCAAGGAAGAAAGGCAAGAGTTGGTCCGGGGGAACTGCAAGTCCGCCCGATTTACTCTGATCGGAAATTGCCGCACCGCTTATCCGCTGACGGCGGGTTATATCGGTGCCCGGCCAGAACGTGCCCTTGTTGTGACGCACAATCCACGGCCGCAGAGCTGTCTCAGCTGTGGTCCGTGATTGCTTGGCGGCATTGTACGCGTCGAGGACAGCTCGTTGGCGGCTCGTAAGAGTTTCCGGCTGCGCCTGAAGGACACCTTTCCACCACACGTCAACATCACCGGTGCAATCTTCGGGACGCAGCTTGCTCCATGACTTTTGAAAGAGGGTCGCAGTCCGCTGGCTCTCATTTAGATAGTTATTGAGATCGAGCAATCTCTGTTGGAATTCCGCAGGCTCCCCTAGTGCGGATGCATCCCACCGGACATCCCCGAAGCGGCGCATGACATGCACAAGCTCATGATGGCCGAGCTGAAACGGGGTTGCGGTAAGAAACAGCATCCGATCAAAAGCATTCGCCATCGCGCCGTCGCCCGTGCGCAGGTCGCGGTCCGAATCCGTCGATTGGAGTTGTCGGGCAAGCAAGGTGCCTGGGTTTTTGAGATGGTGCGCTTCATCCATGACCAGCAGCGGTGACCGCCATCGGGCTTGGGCTAGCAAGACCTTCCACAGAGCGGCCTCAACTTCCCTCAAAGCGCGTCTCGCGTCGTCGATGCGTTCGTTCACTCGGGCATTGCCTCCTCGCGCCCGCACGGGCATTTTTTCGAGCGCTTCCGCCAGTGATTTCACATCAATGCGCCTCAAAACGCGAGCCACGACCTTTGGAACCGGATCATCGGTAAGTTGCCGCTGCTTGTCCCGAACGGCCCCATTGTAAACATCTTTCCAGGTGCTCGGATCGGTGCGCAGAAGCCTCTCCCACAGTTCTTCGCCCCACTCTTGTGCCCGTTCTTCGCCTACGGCCCATAACAGCCTCGCAAGAAAGCGGTGAATCGTGTTTTTGACTTGAATGAGGCGGCTGGCCTTTCCCCGGCCATGACGGAGCAGAGCCTCCGCAATGAGGGCGAGCCGAATCCATTTGTCGGATTGGCGGCGGCTCATCGCCCCATGTGCGAGAAAAACGAGATGGCAGCGTTCGCGTCGGTCATCGTCCAGTAGCTTCAACAACTCGACGCTGTGCCGCGCGATGCCAAATCGAAATGCATTTGCTGCTCTAAGTTCCTTTCTCGCCCTGATATCT
Organism: Acidobacteriaceae bacterium; assembly: GCA_003160215.1. Lineage (GTDB taxonomy): Bacteria > Acidobacteriota > Terriglobia > Terriglobales > Acidobacteriaceae > Bog-257. The sequence goes on along the minus strand of PLQW01000004.1, from coordinate 9,587 downwards.
CGCGGCACCGCCTTGCGGTTATCGACGTAGAGTTCGCAGAAGGTATTGAGGTCCTGCACCCATTTATCAATAAGATTCGCAGGTACGAGTGCGATAACTGGCCCACGGGGACTATTCACTGCAACGGTGTAGGCTGTCGCCAAGGCAACGAAGGTTTTTCCCATCCCTACTTCGTCGGCAAGAATCACTCCGGGCTGGTTCCGGAACCTGCGGAGGATTTCCTCCACTTCCACGCGTTGTCGGGTCTGGTCCATCTGCGGGACGCGGTCTTTCATGCGCGTGCCGAGCACCAGCTCCGGCGGCGGATTGTAGATGTCGCTCACGCTCTGCATCGCTTAACCACGCTTTCCCAGAAATGCAGTAAGTCTACAGAGGTAGCGCTTCGCTTAGCTTGCACTTGCGGCTCGATCGTATCGAGCAGGTCGCGAAGGAAAGCTCTGTAGGTTTTGTCGAATTCTGCTTTAAGGAGTGACCCGTCGATTGCCTGGTAGTCCACTTCTCGCAGCACGATAAGGAAATCGGCGAGCGTCAACAGAGCATCGTCACTCGCGCCATCCGCCGTCGCAAACTCCTTTACGAGACGCTCAGCGAGAGGCTGAATGCCCACCAGTCCTCGCAAGCGCCACTCCAGCGCCTGGCGGCCCCATACGGGCCGCTGAAGATTTGCTCTTAGTTGGGCGAGAATACGTGCGCGCCGTCTTATCCGGTGTAGAAACGTCGCCTGCAAATCGTACCGCCGCAAAGGGTCCAGCTCAACCATTTCGGCCGAATCAAGTTCTTCGTCAAACACGTCCGAGCGTTGTCGCTGCGCAGCCCAGGCGCGAAACGCCGCGCTCGGATCGGCTGCGGCCAGGACCCAGAGCATGTCGTCGGCGGTCATGCCCTTCAAGTCCGCCGGAGGGGGCAGCGCACGGCTGTCTTCGACATTGATGGGAAGGAACGCCTCCTGATCCTCCCAGCGCACCAGCAGCTTTTCCGGCGGCGTTTCCTGCGGCCAGACTATGTCAACGAGTGGCCTGCTTCCGCGCTGGCCCCACAGATCGGCGGACAGTAGTTCAGGTCTATCCGTCGCGCATGCGTGAATATGCCAGTCATCGGGCAAATTGTTCGGGTTGAGACGCAGCACGATGGCTGGTTTATCTCCTGCGCGATACGTTGCGAGCAGAAAGCCTGCGGGTACTGATGGAGCCTCAGACTGCTCTTCCTCCTCAAACTCTGCGCGCGGTCCCTGCCACTCGGCAGACTCAGGATCGGCCACCGGCTCCATCGCGGGCCATACGGCCTCAAGTAAACCAGCATCGCGGCTATAGGCTTTGTGCGAGACAATCGTGAGGAGATTGGCTTCAGCGTTCCTGTTTCCCCCGAGCCCCATCCCTGCGCAAGTGAAATTGGACGAGCCCACCATGAGAGCCGAGTACGAATCCGCGGAGAGGGCAAGCATCTTCGCGTGCCATGTCCGAAGGTTCTTGTCCGAGTCGAATTGCGGCAATGTCTTGACCTGAACATTGCCGCTGTATTGCCCTGGCGTGCGCAGGAGAGCCTTCGGGGCGGCAAGCCGTGGTACTTGTGTCGCATCGCTAGCATCCGTGATGACCGGCACGCAGAAGGTGAGTTCCCGCGTCACGCCCCTTGCCATCATTTTGCACAGAGAAGCTGTCACGAGGCTGTTGTCAGTAGCTTCATCAAAAAAGGGTGAGGCGACCTGTGCCACGACGGGAGATCCTCCGCGGCCGCGGCACGCTTCGATTGCTTCTTCGAGACTGCTGCGCGCCGGGCGCGTCGCCTCGGCAGGAAGCGTACAAACCAGCTGCTGGTGAAGCGTCCGGCTTCGCGGCCGTTGTTTCCACCCCTGGACAAGCCTTTCGACCTGATCGAGGAATGCTTCCAGCCGTCTGATCTCAGGAGGCGCCGCAGATGCTCCCGGCACGAAGGATATTAGGCCCCAGAAAAAGACTAATGATTGCGAGACGATATTGGCGTCTGACGCTTCTGGCGTCAGATCGATTGCGCCGGTCACTTCGTGATTCGTCCGGTAACCCGGCTCCGTCAGGTTGGCAGAAGCAACGATAATGCGCAGATGTGTGGACCATAGCAGGAGACTCAACTTCGCATGCTGTTTGCCTCCCCGAATCCGCACCGGTAACACATCCCATCGAAGAGAATGCTCGACTCCCGCGCGGGTGTGATCAACAAGCACGCCGGCATAGACACTCCCTAGGCGAGTCTCTCGCTCAAGCAGAAAGGCAAGATCCTCGCGGTTGGGCTCGGACTCGATGTCCAAGAATCGCGCCAGACACTGCTCATCAAAAAGACCCGGCGTGAATGTGAATGTTGTTGTGACGCAACCTACCGGATCGCCGGCCGCAGCAGGAGGACGCCACAATTCAAGCATGGCTGTGTTGTTGCGCGCGGTCATGACAGATCGCTCCAGAAGCGGCGAATCGGCAAACCTCGGTAGTCATGAACGTAGCGGCCAGGCTCAATAGAGCGAGGAGGTATTCGGTATGCGTGGCGGATATGAATCCGGTCTTGCCCCAACCGGTCGAACCAAGGGCGCTTCCCGTCGGCTGATTTGCCGCGTTGCACCGCTTCGTGATGCGCGCACAAGGCGAGCGCGGATGTCCCGACATCCATCGGTTCAGAGAAGACGACGAATCTTTCCATGAAGGAACTCTGGAGTGGCAGGCCATGCACAACGGCCTCGCCTAGCGCACGGTAGGCTCCGCAATACCTGTCATGCAGCCCCGCGATGCTTTTCTTGAACTCGGGATTGTTCGCAATGCCGGGCACGGAGAAGCCCTGAGCATCCCGCCTTGCGGCCTCCACTCGCAGCACGTCGAAGCCATCCTGAAGGCTTCGCGCGAACGCCTCATAGGCGCGGATAGCAGCAAGCAATGGCGCATAGAGCGGCTCCAGTTCTTCAAGACGGTCGTGCAATGCCTCCTCTTGAAAATTCTCGTCGTCGAATTCTGGCTGTATCTGCCAGATGATTGGCAGGGCACCCAGACGCCGGTCCTCCGAACCGTGCAGGAGCTGTCGCAAGTGGTTCTTCTCCGCTGTTCGTCGTTCGGCGGGCGCAAACGCGCGGGCCAATTCCTCCCAATCCGCATTTCCCCACGAGGGTCGTGTGCGAGGTGGACTTTCGGTAAGGCTGCGCTTCACGGCTGCCGTCCAGCGATTGATAAGCGCCTTGGCATCCGGCAAGCCCGCGGAATGCAAGCCGCGAGCCCAGGCTTCGACAAGCCCCTCCGCATTGGGGCCAGCTCCAAGGTGGATATCGACCACGCCGAGATGAATGGCGAGCCGCTTATACACGCCCGTGAATCCGAAGATGCGGGGCGTTTTCAAATAGCTGCGAGCGTCCAAATAACCTTGTTGATCAAGAGCGCGGGCCGCAACGAGTGTTCCCGGCACACCCCATAGCGCGCGATCGTCGCGCATCTTGCGCGTCATTGCTTCAACGACCAACCACTCCCAAACCAAATAAGGAGAAGCGTCGCGGTTGTGCTGATCGTCATCGAGTCCCTCAGTCACTACTGCGCCCACGGCCATTGCGGTTAGCATGCGAATCCGTTGCATCCGTTCGCGCACAGCGGGGACGAGTTGAACGGCCAGCTGGTCGGCGATTTGGTAGAGCCCTAGCGGGTCAAGAGCGCCCTCACTGCTTCCTGGCGGATCGTATATGGTAAGAAATGGAAATGTCGCTGACATCGGTCTGGGCTAAGTCTGGCTGATGAAGAATTATAACTGCGCTTCGCACGCCAAAGCGCTTACGCCGGTCTCTCGCGGAATCGGTGTCTTGCACGGCTTCGATGTTCTCCAAGGTTGCGATGTATTGGGCTGGCAGTGGATGCTCGCGCGCAGCACAAGTAGTGCCCTATACACGTTATCGTAGAGTGACTCTTGGAGTAAGTCGAGCATCAAGGATGTCGCTCGGGAGAGGCGGAGCGCTGGTGCTGCCAAAAAATNNGCTCCGCCTGCCTCAGCCCATGAAGAACGTTGCACCCATCGCTAATGCCCGATACCATCAAGATTCGCGGTTTAACGGGCAAATAGGCTTCGGGACGCAAACTACATGAGTGATACAGAAACGACGATTCTGGAACGGGATGCGGGCACGGCGCTGGAACCAAAGTCGGCATTTTTCCGCTTTTCGCCGAGGATACTCGACCATCTTGGAGTGGCTGCGTACAACAGCCTGCAGAAGTGTCTGAGTGAATTAGCAGCTAACGCGTATGACGCGGATGCGACCGAGCTAAGCATAACTTTGCCGGATACGATAGATGAGAGCGCTTCTATCGAACTCTCGGACAACGGGCTTGGGATGACCGCTGACGACATCGCCGAGAAGTTCCTCTTCATCGGGCGCAACAGGCGTAAAGACGGGCAAAAAACACCAGGCGGCAGGCTGCTAATCGGGAGCAAGGGCATCGGAAAGCTTGCTGGATTTGGTGTGGCCTCAGTCGTAGAGGTTTTGAGCTGGCGTGACGGTATTCTTTCGACGGTTACGATTGACCGTGATGCTCTCGAAAACCTGCAAACTCTTGCGGAGAAGCCTCTCACAATCTTGACCAGTCCAACCGAACTGTCACACGGCACCAAAATTCGCCTGCTTAAGTTAAACAAAGATCTTCATCTCCCCTCAGCTGATTCCACACGGCGGCATCTGTACAAAGCATTGCCGAAGAGCAACCTTAAGGTTGTCGTGAACGATGTCGAATGTACTGCCGAAGATGTACCTGGCGTGCGTTACACGTTTTCGGAAAAAATTGAAGGCGTGGGCGAGGTAACGGGGTTTTACATCGTGGCGAACGCGCGCCAGCCCTCTCCTGGGCTCGCCGTAAGAGTCCGTGGCCGCATTGTTAAGGAGCCGTCCCTATTCGGCGTTGACACCCGTGCTCATGGTTTCTTCACCGCCGAAAAAATCGTAGGCGAGGTCAGCGCCGAATTTCTGGACGCCGAAGATGATGGCCTGCACGCGGGTGACTTGATTAACACAACCCGGGACGGGTTCCTGGAAGACTCCCCCATCGTCAAGAAATTTGACGTGTGGGCACAGGAGTTCATGAAGAAAGTCATCCAGGGCGTAGATGAGTCGGAAACTAGTAAGCGCACAGATGCCTTCTTGAACCGCCCTGCAGTGCGGGAACGGCTCGACCGTATGCCGGCACACATCCGTTCAACTGCCACAAAAGTCGTGCGTGGCATTCTGGCGAAGCTCAAGAACGTGGCGGAAGAGGAAGCCGCCGAGCTCATCGAGTGGGTGCTGCGCTACTACGAGTCGAACGTATTGCGCGAGCTGATGCGGGCGATCATAGCGGCAGACATGACAGACGCCGAAAAATTGAGCGGGCTCATCCAGGAATGGGGATTAAAGCAGGTAAATAGCGTCGTCGATATCATTAAAACCCAAATCGACATCATCGAGAAGCTGGAACAGGTCTTAAGCTCGAACAAGGCGCTGGAGATTGAGGTTCATTCCTTGATCGAGAGCAACCTGTGGCTGATTCGTGAAGGCCTTGAGCTGTGGAGTTCGGACAAGCCGCTAAAGAAGGTGCTGGATGACAAGATCGGCGAGATCTACAAAGGCCGTGAGAACATCCGTCCCGACCTTATCTGCCGGTCGAGGAATGAAGGAAACGAAGCGGTGATCCTGGAGTTCAAGCGGCCAAAGGAAACGGTCGTAATGACCCATGTCACCCAAGCCCTAGAATACGAGGCTCTGATTAAGAAACACCGCCCGAATATATCGTTCACTACTTACGTCGTGGGCCGCGAATACGACCCGTCTGTGCTCGCAGCAAGGGACAAGCTGATGGGAGCATCCCTTCACCTATGGTCTCTGCAGGAAATCCTGCAACGCGCCCGGATGCGCTTCGAAGAAATATTGAAAATCCTTGGCCGCTGATATTACGCCATGTATTGCTGACTTACGCGCCGGCCCTGTCAAAATGACGCACGCCACGTTTCTGTTGTGAGCCTGACGGACTTTTCCAGCGGCGGCGTGATGGTAAAGATGCGTGGTCCCTTAGCGAACAGGTGAACCCGGTAAATCCGCCAGTCTCCAGGACGTTCTGTGGCAAGATCGCACTCGTTGCGGCTAAGGAAAAAGGGCGTGCGCGCCGACCCATTCGTAGTTTTGACCTCGATTAAACGCTCGGCCCCTGCCCGGTCGAAGGACAAAACATCGTAACCTGTGCCATCCCCGTCCTCGGCGGCAACCCATCTGACTTTCCGGGCCAGATCGGTGCAGCCGACTTCAGTGAGCTGGCGCCTCTCAAGATCAACCACAAACTCCTCACCAGCGCTGCCAAGGCTACGGTTGAGACGGTCCCTTTCCACGGGGTCAAATTTCTGGACGAGCCGTCGCAGACGTTCAGGAACCGGCTCGTTGGCAACGGAAAAAGTTGGCGGAGAGACGAAGATTTCTGTGGGCGGAGGCGGCAAAGCCGGTAGGTTTGGTGAAGACTCAAGAATGGCCGGGTGCATGGTGAGATACCGGTCTATCGCATCGAAGATGGCGTTCTGATAGTTTCTCTTGGGCTTATAACCGGGAATCCAGGGCATGCCCAGTTCATCCAAAACGGCCGAAATGTTTTGGTGCTTGAACTCGACGGAGCGGTGCGTCCGGCCGATTTCGGCCATCAGAGCCGCGCTATGCCTGGATTTGACATATGGCCGGCCGGACAGATCCTCTGCGAGCATGGCGAAGTAATCGGCGACGATAGCGTCAAGTTCGTCCTCCTGCCAATCCGTCCCGATTTTTGCGTCATCAGCCATCTATCCTGCAGCCATTCCTAGGAATCGTTTCACCCGTCTTAACGCAGCATCAGTGTCTTTCAGCTCACATTCCCATACGACCAAGAAACGCCACCCCAACTCTTCCAATGCCGCTTGCGAAGCTGCATCGCGGCTCTGGTTCCTGTTGAGCTTTGGCTCCCAATAATCGCGCCGTGAACCGGGCACCCTGCCCTCTCTGCATCCGGGATGCTGATGCCAAAAGCAGCCGTGCACGAAGATCACCTTCTGCCGCGACGGAAAAACCACATCGGGTTTGCCGGGAAGGTCTTTGCGATGTAACCGGAAGCGGTATCCAAGCCGGTGCAGCAAACTGCGCAAAGTAAGCTCTGGAGTCGTGTTCTTACTGCGGATCTGCCGCATGTTGGCGCTGCGGCGTTCTGCGGTAAGCTTGTCCATACCGCCTCTGCCCTCATACCGCCAAGTCGAGCGGGAGATCGGAAATGTCTTTCAAACGTTTGCCGCTGATCATGATTTTCAAAGACTCGACGGAATCACTGTGACCGAGCTCCTCCACGGAGGCCACAAGCTCCGGAAGTGCGAAATGATACACGCAGTCGATGTCACCCGTTCCGAGTGCAATGGCAGAGAGCCTGCTGGGAAGCGGCTCTCCGGTAACGACGGCAACGTGAGGCAGTCTGCCCTTGCGGTTGCGGATGAGATTAAGCGCTTCGGAGCGCGCGTTCTGCACACGGTCGCTGCGGATGGTCCATTTGCAGGAAATGCTCGCGTGTAACAAGGGGAGTCCGCCATTAGCGGCCCGCAGACTCGCAAGCCTGCTCACCACTGCATCCACGATCAACCCCGGTGCATTAATACGCTCATCCGTTTCCAGCCCACGCACTACGACAATGTCAGGCGTGATGGTGTAATCGTTGCCTAATGCTGCCGCAAGTTCCGGGTCTTTCCTCGCCGCTTTATCGAGGGCTATGAGGTGTGAATACTGCTCAAACCTGGCAAGCACAGTCCGGGCCCGTGCGGTAATTTGCTCAATGGCCCATTCCCCCGGCCGTAAATGCGAGAGGCGCGGGAATGTCTGGCTGATAAATTTGCAGACGATGGCTTCGAATTGGTTGCCGGACATTTGCCCGGCGAGCCGCGCGCCGGTGACCTCTGCCCCTAGCCGGTTCACGATGCCTTTAGCAATGGCGACACTGGCCTTGTTGTCTTTGTCGGCATTGGAAGGGACACCCGCGTCGTTGGTCCGCAACACCTCCTCGAATAGGGCAGCGTGGAAGCTCCGGCGGGCTTCCGCGAAGAAAGCAGGTGTCGGGATGTTCGGAGCCTTGCTCATCCGTGCATGCTCAAAAGCCGGCGCGCTGTGAGACAAGCAACAAGTTGCTGCGCGACGGCAAGCGCCACCGGCGGGGGAAAAGCGTTTCCTACCTGGCGGTAAGCATTAGTTTTGCGGCCGGTAATTGTCCAGCTGTCGGGGAATCCCTGGAGCCTGGCCACCATCGGCACCGTAAGCTTCGGCATACCTACAAAGTCACGCTCCGGCGGCTCATCGGCAAGCACATGGGCATTCACGCCCAGAGCAGCCCACGCACGTTTAGCCCTGGTAGGGCCTAAGTCCGGCCCGCCGTGTTTCTTGCTGCCCCCCACAATCGTAGGGGCGATCTCGTTGGCGCGTTTTTTCCAGGCCTTAGCGCCCTTCCAGCCCTTTGCAGCGATTAAATCGTAAAGCACTTCCCCCACGGTCTGGGGAACGGTCAGTCCCGGTTCGGGCCAGCTGAAGTGATCGGCGTATTGAGACAAAACAGCCATGAACACTACGCGGGGGCGCAGCTGCGGCACACCGTAGTCCGACGCATTGAGAAGCCGCCAGTCGGTGACGTAGCCGAGCTTCTTCAACCTGCCCGCAATGTACGTGCGGTAATCCTGAAAAACGGCATCCAGGATGCCCCGGACATTTTCAATCATCACCGCTCGCGGGCGGACCTGGTCAACCACGTCAATGGCGGCGGGAAAAAGATTGCGTTCGTCATTTTTCCCCAGCTGCTTTCCCGCCTTGGAAAATGGCGGGCACGGTAAACCGCCCGAGACGATATCAACACCCTTGAATGCAGAGGCATCCGAAAAGAGGGTAAGGTCCTGCTGCATCACGTTCCATTGGGGGCGGTTCAGCCGGAGGGTGGCGCAGGCATGAGGGTCGATTTCGATGAGGCCGGCGTGTTCAATGCCTGCTTGCTCTAAACCCAAAGCTTGGCCTCCGGCTCCGGCGCACAGCTCCAGGGTTGTGAGCGGCGATGGCATGATCGGACTAGTGTAGCCGGCGGCGGACTTGCGCATCACGTTTAAAAAACAGTTAGCAAAATGCGGGTGTTGAATTGATCACCGGAGAATACGGGGCAACACGGCATTCGTCAATGTCGGCAGTTAGGCCGGTTCCCAGCGAAAGCACGCTGCACTCTGTCCGCGTTTTACGTATTTACGCAAATTTGTTACTCTCGATGTGAGCAGGTGAATGGCGAAAAAAAGCACCAACCCCGCTAGAAAATCGGTGCCAAATGACCGGCGGACAGGACAGAAGCCGGTCGCGCTGACAGTCAAGATTGATGGCGGCACCTATGTACGCCTGGGCACCCTGCGGGCATCCCAGAGGCGGACGCATCAGGACATACTGAAACAGGCTCTGGAGGAATACCTGGACCGCGAAGGTGCTTGAAAGGCGGTTCTGAAGGTGGGTATGACAACGGTTACATACGAGACGTGGCTGCGGAATGTAGACGAGGCGCTCAATTCCATCAACATGCCAATGGACGATTGGCAGAGCATCTGGCCGTTCG
>PLQW01000121.1 GCA_003160215.1 Acidobacteriaceae bacterium | reverse complement strand
ACCGACAAAGCCATCGCCGAGTACCGCAAGGCGATTGAACTGAAGCCTAGGTTCGCTGCAGCCCACTTCAACCTCGGGGTTGCGCTTCGACAGAACGGTAAGACCAATGAAGTCATTGCCGAATGTCACCAGGCTATCGACGGCTACCTCGAGATACTGGCAGCAAAACCGAACGACACCGAAGTCCTTACTAGCCTGGCCTACGCCCACTACAACCTGGGAGTTGTGCTGTTAGATAATCGGAAAGTCGATGAAGCCATCGCCGAATATCATCAGGCCGCTGCGCTGACACCTGACGACGCCGACATCCACACCAGCCTCGGAAATGCTCTGCGGGCTAACGGCCAGACCGATGAAGCTATCGCTGAATATGGCAAGGCCATCACATTGAAACCTGACGATGCCTTCGCCCACAACAACCTTGGAGCTGTGCTTTTAGATAAGGGGAAAGTCGATGAAGCCATCGCCGAATATCGCAGAGCCATTGAACTGAAACCCGACTATGCGATAGCGCGCGAAAATCTAGCCAAAGCGCTGGCTCGCAAGAACCAGTGACACAGACCACCTCCGCCAGTCTCTCCAGTTTGCTTCTACCCTCTCGACCCTTTACGATTAAAGGTTTGCAGTTCGCTGCGGAGGGCGATCTTATGGCTACGATGGAACAGAAACCGGCTGGCGTTCACACCACCGCTAAAACCAAGGTCTTCAAGAACTTTATTGGCGGCGAGTGGGTGGAGAGCCGTACCGGCCGCACCTTTGAGAACCTCAATCCCGCCGACACCCGCGAAGTGGTCGGCATCTTCCAGAAATCGGGCAAGGAAGACGTGGACCACGCCATCGAGACCGCCAAACAGGCGTTCAGAAAATGGCGTCTGGTGCCGGCGCCGCGCCGCGCCGAGATGCTGTACAAGGCTTCGGAGCTGCTCATCGCGCGCAAGGAAGAATACGCCCGCGACATGACCCGCGAGATGGGCAAGGTCATCAAGGAGACACGCGGCGACGTGCAGGAGGCCATCGACTGCGGCTACTACACCGCCGGTGAAGGCCGCCGCCTGTTTGGGCCGACCGTCCCGTCGGAGCTGCCCAACAAGTTCGCCATGGCCATCCGCCAGCCGCTGGGCGTCTGCGCCATGATCACGCCCTGGAACTTCCCCATGGCGATCCCGTCGTGGAAGCTCTTTCCTGCGTTGGTCGCCGGCAACACCGCGGTGATCAAGCCCGCGCAGGACACACCGCTCTCCACCTTGAACTTCGTGAAGACGCTGCATGACGCCGGCATTCCAGCAGGCGTGGTCAACATTGTCACCGGATTCGGCGGCGAAATCGGCACGCCGATGGTCGAGCATCCGGCGGTGCGGGCGGTTTCGCTCACCGGCTCGACGGCGGTAGGGCGCATCGTGGGCCAGGAAGCGGCCAAGACGTTCAAACATTGCTCGCTGGAACTCGGCGGCAAGAACCCGATGATCGTGCTCGACGATGCCAACCTCGACCTCGCGCTGGAAGGCGCGCTGTGGGGCGCGTTCGGCACCACAGGTCAGCGCTGCACCGCGACCAGCCGCATCATCATCCAGAAGGGCGTGTACAAGAAATTCGTAGACGAACTGGTTGCGCGCGCGAAAAAGTTGAAGGTGGGCAACGGTCTTGACGAGAGCGTGGACATGGGCCCGGCGGTCAACTCTAGCCAGATGGAGACGGATCTGAAGTACATCAAGATCGGCAAGGACGAAGGCGCGAAGATGCTGTGCGGCGGCCATCGCCTGGAAGGCGAGGCATACAACCACGGCTGGTTTGTCGCGCCCACGGTGTTCGCGGATGTCGATCCCAAGATGCGCATCGCGCAGGAAGAAATCTTCGGGCCGGTCGTTTCGATCATCCCATGCGATGGTCTGGAGAACGCGATCGAGATTGCCAACGACATCGAGTACGGTTTGTCGTCGTCGATCTACACCAAGGATGTGAACAAAGCGTTCACGGCGATGCGCGACCTGTACGCCGGTATCACCTACATCAACGCGCCCACGATTGGCGCCGAGGTGCATCTGCCCTTCGGCGGCACGAAGGCCACGGGCAACGGCCACCGCGAAGGCGGTATCGGCGCAATCGATTTCTACACGGAGTGGAAGTCGGTGTACGTGGACTACTCCGACAAGCTGCAACGGGCGCAGATCGATCGGCCGGAGTAGCACCGCTGCGACATGCCGGTATTGAAGTTTGTGGAGGGCCACTCTGGTTGATCGAGTTTTAGCCACTCGGGCCCAGTGAGCTGGCTGTGCGTCGATAGGTCGAGTCATAAGAGAACCGGTCCCGCCCGCGGGACGGCTCAGTTTAGCCCAGCGCTTCAGCGCTGGGTGGCTTGGTTTTTAATTCTCCAGTCCCGGCAGGGACGCCACACGCGTGCGTGCCGTACATCACGGAATGTCTTTGACATTCGCGTTATCGTGACGCTATGTCCCACACTCACGCCTCTGTTCTTGTGCATTGTGTCTTCAGCACCAAACAGCGCGCCAACCTGATTGATGATCCCGAGGCGCTCTGGCGCTACCTCGCCGTGGTAGCAGAGGACAACAAGATTACGTTGCTGGCAGCGGGCGGCACGACGAATCACATCCACCTGCTGCTTGCGGTACCACCGGTGCTTCCGCTGGCAAAGGCTGTCCAGGAGTTGAAGGGCAACAGCTCGCGTTGGCTGCACGAACATGGGCACCAGTTTGCGTGGCAGGAGGGCTACGGTGCATTCAGCGTGAGTCAATCGCAGCGACAAACCGTGATCGATTACATCGGGAACCAGGCCGAACACCACAAGAAATTGAGCTTCGAGCAGGAGTTTATGACGCTGCTGCGCAAGGCCAATGTCGAGTACGATCCGCGATTCGTGTTCGGTTAAGTCCGTTGCCGTCCCTTCCGGGACTGAGGAATTTTGTAAATCCACATACCCAGCGCTGAAGCGCTGGGCTAAACTGAGCCGTCCCGCAAGGCGGGACTGAGTCTTGCCTGTGCTAAAGGTTCTTAGTGTGGCTCACGGTTTCCGCCGAGGGTCGCGCTGGTTCATAATGAATGTTCTGCCCCATCTTATGGGCCCGCTACAAGGATGTCATCATGGCTACTCAAGAAATCTCCAAAGTTCTGCCCGCAAGCCGCATGGCCAACGTGCGCTACGCGATTCGCGATCTGGCCGTCGTTGCCGACGAGGTCGCGCGCGAGGGTCACAAGATCCTTTACCTCAATATCGGCGATCCCTGTAAGTACGACTTCGCTACCCCACCGCACATGATCGAGGCGGTGCTGAAGGCCATGCGCGACGGCCACAACGGCTACGCCGACTCGCTGGGCATCAAGCCGGCGGTGGAGGCGATCCACCGTGAAGCCGAGCGCAACGGCTTCCGCGATGTCCAGAGCATCTTCATCGGTTATGGCAGCGGCGAGGTGATTGACAGTTGCCTGACCGCGCTGCTGAACCCAGGCGACAACGTGCTTACGCCGAGTCCTGAATATCCGCTGTACGGCGCCATCATGGCCAAGCTGGATTGCCCGGCCAACGCTTACGATCTTGACGAGGACAACGGCTGGCAGCCTGACGTGGCCGACATGGAGCGCAAGATCAACTCGCGCACCAAGGCCATCCTGCTGATCAATCCCAACAATCCGACGGGCGCAGTGTACTCGAAGCGCACGCTGGAAAAAGTTCTTGAACTCGCCCGTCGGCACGGATTGATTGTTTTCGCCGACGAGATTTACGACAAGCTCATCTTCGATCCGAGCGCCAGGCACGTCTCGACCGCGACCCTGGCGCAGGATGTTCCAGTGGTGACCTTCAACGGACTTTCCAAGGCGTATCTGGTTCCCGGCTGGCGAATCGGATGGGCGATTGCGACCGGACCGCGCGATGTGCTGCACCCTTACATGGAAGCCGTGCACCGCTTGCTGCGTGCGCGCCTGTCAGCGCCACATCCGTTCCAGCACGCCATCGGGCCGGCATTGGAAGGCGCGCAGGAACACCTGGCTGAGGTTCGCGACAAACTGCGGCGGCGCGCCGATCTCACGGTCGAGTGGGCGAAGCGCACACCGCGGGTGAAGCTGGTAGCTCCCAAAGGTGCGTTCTACGCGCATCCGTCGCTGGAAATTCCCGAGGATGATCTTGCGTTCGTAACCGACTTGTTAAAGCAGAAGCACGTGCTGGTGGTGCACGGTTCCGGCTTCGGCGAAAAACCTGGGACGCGGCACATTCGCATCGTATTCCTGCCGCAGGAACCGGTGTTGAGCGCAGCCTATGAGGCGATGACCGAATTCATGCGGGAGCGCTACGGAGAAATCTAGACCACGGATTGCCACGGATGAGCACGGATCAGATAGTTGATCTTATCCCGTGCAAATCCGTGGTTCATTTGTTCTAAACATGGTTGACATCCACTGCCATATCCTTCCCGGCATCGACGATGGTCCGAGGTCCTGGGACCTGACCGCCGACATGTGTCGCGTGGCCGCCCTCGACGGCATCACGCACATCGTGGCGACGCCGCATTGCAACGACGAGTTCGCTTACGACCGTGACCGCTACACCGAGATGTTGGGTCAGCTCAGCGACGCGGCCGAGGGAAAACTGACCTTCAGCCTGGGCTGTGACTTTCATTTTTCCTACGACAACATTCAAGACGCTCTCGCGCACCCGCGGCGTTACACCATCGGCGAATCGCAATATCTATTGGTGGAGTTCAGCGACTTCGGCATCCCGCCAGAGGTAAAGCGGAACCTGCTTTTCATCTCCAGCAATGGCATGGTTCCCATCATTACTCATCCGGAACGCAATCAGCCGCTGCTGAATAAACCTGAGATGGTCCTGCAATTCGTGGAGCAAGGCTGCCTGGTGCAGGTGACAGCCAATTCCCTCACGGGATACTGGGGGAGCCGGTCCAAGAACATGGCCGAATGGCTGCTCAAGCGCCGGGCCATCCACGTGATCGCCAGCGATGCGCACGACCCTGCGCGCCGCAGGCCGGTGCTATCGGAAGCTCGCAAGGTAGTCACGGAACTCGCGGGAGCCGAAGTCGCAGATGCGCTGTTTGTACAAAATCCGGCGGCCGTCGTGGACGGAGAGCGGTTGCCCAATCCTGCCGGTGCGGGCGAGTTGGACAGCGAGGCTTAGAGAGCAACAGGCAAGCCGGAGTAGTGTCACTAGGCGAGGTGACGGAGGTCACAGGCGTGAGGGTCGCCACGCTGCTCTAATAGACCATCTCCCAGAACCGGTGGGTGGAGGATTCATGCCCCCCTACAAGGTCCTGTTTCTTTGCGATGACTGTGTTGCGAGCGCTCCGGTCCTGGAAGCGCTGCGTATCGGTGGATTTCGACTGCGCATCGCCCACAGCTTTCATCAAGTCAGCGCGCATCGTGGCGAGCGAGCCGATGTCGTCGTCATCTTGAGCCCGCATCACGCCAACGCCTGGATTGCGAGATTGAAGCTGCTTGCCGGCGCTCCCGCCCCCGTCGTTCTTCTATGCAGCGGACGCGAGCCTCTGACGAGCATGCCGCCTCCGGTTGATGCAGTCTGCCATATCGAATCGCTCAAGTCCGTCCTCAGCGCGGTACTTTTAGCCGCCGTGTCGGCGGCACCCGTTCAAATGCTGTACGCCCCGCTGGTCGCGGGATACCAACCCATCTGACGATAGGGGTTCTTCGGCTCCGCTCCGTCGAAAATCATTCACCACGGAGGGCGCGGAGTTTTAGTTTCTTTAGAGTTTTCTCAGCGATCTCCGTCCCTCCGTGGTCAATTTTCATTTTTAGGGGTGCGCCGCAGACCCATGTGACACTCAGATGACAGTCGAAATCTAGCGCCTGACGGCTGATGGCAGAACGCTAACCGTCCACGCTTCACTGCTAGTAACGTTAGTCTCCCTGCTTCAGAAACACGTGGTCAATCATCTGGCGCATGAAGTCGCCGCCGAAGCCTCCCGCACTGGCCGCCAGCAATTGTAGAAAGGCCCCGTAGACCTGACCGCGATCGTGCGGCCACTTCACGATGAAGTGGTAATAGGCCAGCACGATGGGGACGCCCACCCACACGAGCAGCACCCAGCGCCACGGCCGGGGCGACTTCCACGCGCCCAGCATCATCGTGAAAGCGAGCACGCAAAGCGCGGTGAGCAGAGCATCATCGACCTTCTGATTGACCCAGCCGGAGAACAGGCCGAGCAGGATGGCGATTGCGTACACCACAAAGCTCGTGCGGGAAGCCGAGTTAATCCGCGGCCGGACGGCAGGCTGAATTGGACTATGCAAAACATTTGAGTGTAGCAGAGCAGATGACACGAGTCCGGCCCGGCGAGCAGAGGATTAGATCGGCGCTTCAAGTCTTCAGCTACGCAATTGCACGATATCGTTTACTGTGGAAGCGAGCGCGAACGAATTTCCGCCGCCAGGAAGAGCATGCGCCTCAAGATCGTCAGCGTTGGTGAAGCGGTTCTGCGACAGCGAGCGCGGCCTCTGACCGTTACCGAGATTCGCAGTGCGGAAATTCAGCAACTCATCCAGCACATGCGCGAGACCATGCACGACGCGCCGGGTGTCGGCCTAGCCGCGCCGCAGGTAGGGTTTCCGTTGCAACTCGTCGTCATCGAAGACAAGCAGGAGTACTTTGCCGCTCTGACTGCCGAACAGATCGCCGAGCGCGAGCGCCAGCCGGTTCCTTTTCATGCGATCATTAACCCGGTGATGCACCAGCAGTCCGTGGCCGATGTAGAGTTCTTCGAAGGCTGCCTCAGCGTGCCCGGCTTCACCGCAATTGTGCCGCGCTCGTGTCGGGTGCGTGTGGAGTGCCTGGACGAAACAGGTGCGCCGCGCGTCATTGAAGCTTCGGGATGGTACGCCCGCATCCTGCAACATGAAATCGATCACCTGCATGGGACACTGTACCTGGACCGCATGCAGAGCCGTACTTTCAGTTCTATCGAGAACCACAGCCGCATCTGGAAGAGCAAGACAAAGGCCGAAGTGAAAGCGGGCCTCGGCTGAGCCTCACTACAAACCCCGTGGCGATTTGCTATGCTCACCTCGGACTGTGCTGGAAAAACCCGATGCCAAAATTGCGCCTACTCTTGCTAGGGATGTTGACGGTCGCAACCGTCTCCGCAACAGCGCAAGCGAAACCTGCATCGCCTTGGGGTCCCGAAACCCTGCAACAATTGCGCCATTTGCACCAAGCCGCTCTTGAGGACGACTATGCCTATCGGCAGGCGGCGCACCTGACGGACAACATCGGGCCGCGTCTGGCGGGTTCACCGCAGGCCGCGGCCGCAGTCGAGTATGTCGCAGCCGAACTGCGCAAGCTTGGTCTGGACGTGACGCTGGAACCAGTCAGCGTACCGAACTGGATACGCGGCGAAGAGCGTGCCGCGCTGATCAGCTATCCCGGTCAGGCGCCAGGCACCCAGCAGAAGATCGTGGTGACTGCGTTGGCGTCGGTGGACAACGCGACTCCGTCCGAAGGGATCACGGCTGAAATCGTTGTCGTCAACAACTTTGCGGAACTTGCGGCGATGCCGCGCGAGAAAGTTGCCGGCAAGATTGTCGTCTTCAATGAACGCTTTGACCACCAGATGGCGGCGGCAGGATTCGGGCTCGCGGCATACGGCCAAGCGGTGGCCTATCGCGAGGACGGTCGCGAGGCTGCCGCGAAACAGGGCGCTGCGGCCGCGCTGGTGCGCTCCGCAGGTGGGGCGGAATTCCGTCTGCCGCACACCGGCGAGACCGGCTACAACCCAAAACTGCCGAGCATTCCGGCTGCTGCGGTTGCCGGCGAAGATGCTGAGCTGATGGCCCGGCTCGCCGCCCAAGGTCCGGTGCGCCTGCACCTGGTGCTGACTCCGAAATTGTTACCCAACGTGGTGTCCTACAATGTGGTAGCCGACTTGAAGGGCAGCGAACACCCTGAGCAGGTGGTGATCGTCTCCGGCCACCTGGATTCGTGGGACCTGGGGGCCGGCGCCATTGATGATGCCGCCGGCGTTGCCGTGTCGATGGAAGCCGCGCAACTGTTGAAGCAGTTGCATCTCCAGCCAAAACGTACAATCCGCATCGTGGCGTGGATGGCCGAAGAGGTGGGGATCTTCGGAGGCAAGGCTTACGCCAAGCAGCACGCCAACGACGTGGCCAACCATTTCGCCGCGATCGAGACGGATTTGGGCGCCGGGCATCCAGTGGGCATCAATGTAGGCGGGGACGAAACGGTCCTCAAGCTTCTCCAGCCAGTCGCAGATGTGCTCTCAACATCTGGGGCAGCGCTCTTACGGTCATCAGATGAAACCGGGGCCGACGTCATTCCGCTCAAGGTCGCCGGAGTGCCAACCTTCAGCCCCATACAAGACGCGCGCACGTATTTTGATTATCATCACACGGCCGCTGACACACTGGACAAAATCGACCCCCGCGAGTTGCGCGAGAATGCCGCGGAGGTTGCCGTGCTGGCTTACGCGCTGGCCACCATGGACGCGGAATTGCCCCGACAGCCGCAGCCTGTGCCAGATTGGCTGAAATAGACAGCGAATTGCCCCAGAGATTGGTTTCATCATGCGACTATCCAGAGAAGGATCGATGTTGCGACGCGCTTTGATCGGCGCGACCGTTGTGCTCTTGATTTGCAGTTCTGCCTACGCGCAGGAGAAGGCGACTGGGCCGCAGAAAACGCCTGCGCAAGAGATAGCCCCTGCGCAGGAGAAGGTGATCATTCCCGCGAGTGCGGAGCGGCACTTTCACGAGGCAGTCGCATTCGAGAAAGATGGCGATGTGGAGAATGCCATCGCAGAGTACAAAACCGCCATCAAGGAATATCCGGATTACGCGGCGGCACACTATAACCTCGGGCGCTTGTACCTTGACCGGAAGGGCTATGCGGACGCAATTGCCGAGTTCAAGGCAACGGTGCGACTGAAGCCCAACGATGCCGACGCGCACAATAACCTCGGTCTGGCGTTGAAGCACAATGGCGATCTCGCCGCCGCTGCCACCGAGTACCGGGAGGCGGTGCGGCTGAATCCCAAGATGGCCTCGGCGCAGAACAACCTGGCCAACCTGCTCTATGCCCGACGGGATTTCGCGGGCGCGATTCAGCACTACCGGGCGGCTTTGGAGATCGATCCGAAGAGCGCTCAGACGCATATGAACCTGGGCAGCGTGCTCGACGATTCCGGCAAGACGGACGAAGCCATCGTCGAATATAAGGAAGCGTTAAAGCTCCAGCCCAAGAATGCCAGTATTCACTACAACCTTTCGATCGTGTATCAGAAGAAGCACGACATGCCCGCCGCGGTGGCGGAGTTGCGGCAAGCGGCGAAGCTCTCGCCCGACTGGCCGACTCCGCATCTCATGCTAACCAACCTGTTGAAGGACTCAGACCCCAAAGCCGCGGCGGACGAATGCGTCATCGCAGATGGGCTTACCCACGATGCGAAGCTCCACGAGCGCTGCCTCGAACTGGAAAAGAAGGCGCAATAAAGTGAACACAGCCGCGCCAATGGCTCGTCGTCAGCGGGTGCAATGGGGATTTCTTGACCTGGCGATGCAGGCCTGTCACTCGTGGGTGCGCTGGTAGTGACGACGGGCCTTCTGGCGGTTGCCGCACGACTTCATGTCGCACCAGCGGCGGCTGCCGTTGCGGCTCTGGTCGAGGAAGAGCCACTCGCAATCGGGGGCCCCGCATTCGCGAATGGCGGCGCGCTCTTTCGAGGTAAGAAGATCGGCAGCGGACTCCGCGATGGGCCACAGAATGCGATCGAGAAGATCGCCTTTGCTCGATTGCCATTCCCAGCGATAGTCACCGTTGGTTCGCGTCAGCTTGCGATGCTTCAGCGCGGCAAGCGCAAAGTCATTGATCTGCTGGACGTCCTCGGGACGGGCATGCTTGCCTGCGGCAATGGCGGAGAAGGCGCGATAGAGGCCCTCCCGCAGAACGATGGATTTGCGGAAGGAGCTCTGGGCTTCAGCGCCATTGCGGGCCGAGCGGGCCCGCAAGCTGGCGGCCAGCTTCGGCAAGAGGAGTTTCGATTGCTCCGCGAACGCTACCAGATCGGCATAGCTGTCAAGGTGTTCGGCGCGGCGTTGCGGAAGATGGCGGTGGCTTACGGTGTTGGCGAAATCGAGGCAAAGCGCTCCACCGCTTAGATCGAACTGATATCCAGAGTGTGGTTTGGCGCTACGCACTGCTTCGATTATAACTTGCCTTTACCGAATAGCCGGTTAGGGCAGTTCCGACGGGAAGAGCCTGAAAAGCAGATCCCTCGCGGGCTGAAGCCCGCTCGTGATGACAAAAATAAAGGGTTTGGACGCGGACCCTGCGGCTGCGCTCAAGGGCAGGCTCTGAAGGTCCGCTGTACCTACAGCCATTGTGGAACCGCTCTAACGCGGGTCCACCAGGCTCTCGGCCACCGACAACTTGTAATCCAGATAGCGGATGGTGAGCACGGCCTTGCCGCCCAGCCGGACATCGGTGACCGTCTGGTTAAGTGCGGGCAGGTAGAACTCGCCAGCTTTTTGATACTCGTGATGAATCTCGGTGCGCTTGATCCAGAATGACGGGTTCTTCGCCGGTTGCGCCTCGATACGCGTCACCGCGAAGTCTGTCGCATCGATCCACACCTTCCCTCGGTACAGATACTTAGTGTCGTGCAGGGGCTCGACCTGCATCACGTATAGGGGCCGGCCGTCGCCCGGCGCACAACCCAACAGCGAGAAACGATAGTTGCCGGTGGAAAGGGCCACCGCCGTACGGTTGGCTCCGTCGGACCCGGATTCTTTTTCCGATTCCAGCAGCCGATGGAAGACGCGGTTAAGGATGAGCTTGGAGCCGGATTCCGATTCAATCGTGAACTCCTTCGTGCCGGGGGCCGTGTAGGAGAGCTTCACCTGCATCTCGGCGCCGAGCGTCGAAGGAAACCCCGTGTACCGCAATTGGTAGTAGCGTGTCGCCTGGAAACTGAGCAACTCCCGCGCGCGCTCCGCGTTCCGGCTCATCAGTCGCGCGACCACATCGTCGCTGGCAAGATTAACCCCGGTTGGGCAGGGTACGGGAGCGGCATCGGTCTCAGCCCGGGCTGCGGCAACCCCGGCGAGAAACAGGACTCCAACCCACAGCGAACAACGGATCAAGTTTTGAATGGGGCCCGCCCTCGAACTAAGATTGTGTTCCCGGGCTATTGAATGCTGCATAAGTTATGTCCGGTTTCGCGATTTCTGAGTTGTCATCACGAACGGCCTTTAAGGCCGTGAGGGATACGCTGTTTCCCTTTAGCCCGCGTTTCAAGCGAAAACAACAGCAGGTTCCTCGCTTCGCTCGTAATGACAATTCCAGAGATCAGCCTTCAATTCCAAACAGCCCACATGGGACATTACGTATGCAGCGATCTATAAAGCCCCAAAGTTTTTCGGCAGCTTCGACGCGAGTCTAAAGAGCCGTCGCTACTCGGTCAACCTACATCTCCCACAGGCAGCGTCCATCGCGATACATGGAGATCAAGCCGTCCTCGCTGACTTTCAGGACGGTCCCATGCCGCGAAGCGGCGATGGCGGCGGTGGTGCGTCCGCCTTCGACAGGGCGGTTGATAGCCTCTTCGCTGGACTGATGGTGAAGAATGGCGCCAAAGGCCAGCAGGTTGGCCCGGGAAGTGAGCACCACGGCGCCATCGATGCGGGCAATGTTCTCCAGCACCGTGGAAGGGATGTCGAAGATGCTCTTGTCGCGCAGCAGATAATGCAACTGGTCCTTGCTGGAAATTCCCTCCGCCACCGGCTGGTGATTCATGTGGTCGAGCAGATCGGGCTGCGACACCAGCGCCCGCGCCGACTCAGGATCGTCGAGCACCACGAACAGCGCGCCCCGGCGGCTCTCGGTGAGGTTCAGGGCCACGGCAAACAGGCGCTCCGCCAGCTCGGTGTCGCCGATGGCGTCCTTCCACATTGCGTAACGATAGCGCGCATCGACCAACCGCCACTTGCCGTCGAGAAAGCGGAAGACGGGCACTCCATCGGCGTAGATCTTGACTTCGCCATTGGGGGAGAGGATAAGGCAGATGTGTCCGCCGCACAAAGTGGCGCGGCAGTGGTCGCCGTAGCGGGCCGAGGTCGGCACCGGCAGCGGCATGTCGCGATAGGGCTCGGTCCATTCGTGCACGTCGATCAATTCCGCCAGCAGGCCGTCCCGGCCAACCAGGGCGAGAGTCTGCAACCCATCGCACAAACGATGGAAGCTGCGGATGGTGGTCAGCTCGTGCGAATAGCGCAGGGCCCAGTCCGGCGTCTGCGGCGGCTCATGACACGGCTCCGGCATGGAGCCGAACAGCAACACTCCGGTGGCAATGCGGCGGTTCTCGTAGGTGCTCATGCTGCTGGTGCGCAACACTTCGATGGCATCGGCAATGCGATCGGGCACGCCGGCAATGGCTTCGCCGCTGGTGTGCGGAGAAGGATCGAGGAACGCCGAGACAAAGCGGTCCTCGGGCAATCCGCGGAAGAGCTGAAAGCTTTGCGCCGCCAGCGCCTGGTTGGTGATCAGTTGATAGCGCGCGGAAAGCACCATGCCGATGCTGCGCAGCAGCTGGCGTTCATGGTCCGACAGATTCGAACTTACGGTCAGCGAGTAGCCCGCCCCCAGCCACTCGAATTCGACCTGGCCTCCGCTAGGCACCGCGCCCAGCAGGCCCGGCATCTGATCGGGCCGCCCCTCCACGCGTTCCAGGGTTGCTCCAGGAAAGAAATAGCGAATGCCATTCTCCATCAGATCGCCGTAGAGTCCACTGATAAACCGTGTACGATTCTCACGGGAGCGAACCGGAATGGGCGAGGAATTCATCACGCTTAAAGCTTACATCAAATCACCGGCTGAGTCTGGCCTCGAGGCACGTCTGGTGCGCGACCCTTGCCGCTTCCCGTACAATGCTTTTTCATCGCGATGCGGCAGTATCTGCGCTCCGTAAGTTTCTCGAACTCACCAAGCAGGGACGACACCATGAGCCACATTGAAAGCGAAAACAACGGCGCCGTACGGCGCATTACCATTAATCGTCCAGAGAAGAAGAACGCGCTGACCGCGGAGATGTACGAGGACCTTTCAGACGCGTTGGAAAAGGCTGAGTCTGCTCCCGAGGTCCGCGTCATGCTCTTGCACGGCGCCGGTGAGGCGTTCACCGCAGGCAATGACTTGGTCGATTTTCTGCAAAAGCCATGGAAGGGACAAGACCTACCGCCCGCAGTTCGCTTTATCCGCGCGGTGGTGGACGCAAAAAAGCCTATCGTCGCCGCCGTACACGGGGCGACGGTGGGAATCGGGACCACGATCCTGCTGCACTGCGACCTCGTCTATGCGGCGGAGAACACCAAGTTCCTGATGCCCTTCATCAACCTTGGCATCGTTCCCGAAGCAGGCTCCACTGTGCTTTTGCCTCTGCTCGTCGGCCACCAGCGCGCTGCCGAATTGCTGATGCTCGGCGTTCCCTTCACTGCGCAACGGGCTTATGAATTAGGTTTGGTAAACGCCGTGGTCGCTCAAGGGGAGCTGCTCACAACCGCAGCGAGTGCGGCGCAAAAGCTGGCGGCAAAACCACCCGTGGCGCTACGCGCCTGCAAAGAGCTGCTGAAGCGTACCTACAAAGCGGAGGTGGATCGCGCGATCCAGGAAGAGGTGACCGTCATCTCCGGACGGCTGGATTCACCGGAAAGCCGCGAAGCGCTCAACGCGTTTGCGGAAAAGCGGGAACCTGACTTCACCAAGTTCTGGTAACACCGTTACGATTGCCTTGTTACAAGTCCCGAAGAAAAAAATTTCGCGACGACTGGCGTGTGGCTCGAATCGTAGTATGAGCCGTGAAGTGCGCGTCCTTGCATCGCACAGCGGACGCGGCAGTTTAGCAACGGAATCGAGGCTGAATACTGGATGGCATCTCCCCCGAAAACCAGATTTCGACTGCTGCATCAGTTTGGAGATTTCTATGCGGAGATCTTCCGCCTGAAGCAACTGGCGCGGGCTGGCGCCGTGACGGCCGAGGTAAGACTTCCAACCGGCGATGGGACGGAACGCGGCGGACCTGATGGCGGAAATGGCAATGCCATCCGGGCATCGGTGGCGGCGCTGCTTGACCGCAAGGTCGCCGAGGACAAACGTATCGATGACCCCACGACCGCCGAAGTGCAGCGCGAACTTCTTTACATAATGATTGCGGTAGCGGACGAAATCTTCGCCCATCTGGAATGGCCCGGCCGGCCCTACTGGCAAGCAAACCTGTTCGAGCAGCAACTGTTTCACTCCAACGTCGCGGGCGAGCGCATCTTTCGCAGCATCGAGACAATATTAGTTCGCCAGGACGAAGCGGCGAAAGAACTCGCGGCGGTGTACCTGGCGGCATTGGTGCTTGGGTTCAGAGGCAAGTATTGGGAAAAAGACGATTCCGGGACCATCGAATCGTGCCGGCGGAAGCTCGAGTCGGCATTGCAACGATGGGGTGGGGAGCTGCACGCCGAATCCGTTCGACCTCTTCAGCGCCCTGAGCCAGCTCAACGGCAAACTCCGGAAGTACCGCCCAACCCGAAACGCCGGCCTTTGCTGTCTGAAGGGGTTTCTGAGATCCAACCTGGCGCGAACTCCGGGCACGAGCAGGCATCCACGGGCTCTCGCCGGCATCTTGTCACGCTGGTCGCCTGCTGCGCTGTGACAGCCGTGCTGTCCTTCGCCGCTGGAGCGGCTTGTGGCCTACTGATCTCGTTACACATGCGCAGCAGCGCCGGACAAGAGGCATCGACAGCCCTACGGCAGTCTGCCTCAGCGAAGGCTGATCCTCCATCCTCCAATAAATCACTTGCGAACTCGCAGCAGGCCAGTTCTGGCCCGGAGTCCGGGGTCTCCGTCGCAAAGTTCGACTCGGTATCCTCTTATCAGGCTGATCCTAGAGAAACGACGGGCGCTTCCGCTGCCTCGCCTGTGGGCACTCTGGCCGGTTTGCCCGGGCCAAGCGCGCGCCCCCGGAGATCATCGGTTGCATCGGCGAAGATCGGATCTTTCACGGTTCAAATCGGCGCTTTCCGAATCCAGGAGAACGCTGTTCGCCTTGCCGAATCGCTCAAGAGTTTGGGGTATCAGCCTGAAGTTCTGCGGCGAACCGCCAGGGATGCCCGGTTATGGCATGTCGTGCGAGTGGGGCGTTACCCGGATTGGCAAACGGCCTTCGATGTGGCAGGCAAGCTCGCTTCCGATCTGAATCTCGGACTTGAGCCGTTGGTTCGGCCCCTGTACTAGCACCGCTCCACCGGTGGTGTAACCGTCCTTGTTTGAGTAATGCAGACCCTTCAATCCCTGCGGTCCAGCCGCAAGAGCAGCTACTGCAACAGCTACGAAGAGAGCGTTTCAGCCGGCCTCCCGCCGAATGGAATATTTAACACGCCGCAGTCGTTCTGCAATGGTCCGAGTAATGCGGCGTTTGGCGGCATTTCGGGCTATGGAGCGGCCGCGGTAGCATCGCTTAGCAGCCAGTTCGGTTTCC
Source organism: Acidobacteriaceae bacterium (assembly GCA_003160215.1). Classification (GTDB taxonomy): domain Bacteria; phylum Acidobacteriota; class Terriglobia; order Terriglobales; family Acidobacteriaceae; genus Bog-257. The sequence goes on along the minus strand of PLQW01000121.1, from coordinate 1,047 downwards.
GCTTTAGCTTCTGACCTTTCGCGGGATCGGGTGTGATTCTGAGGGCACTCACGCGGGTGCCCTTTTTTTCGGTCAAGACCAACCAAGTCACTAGCCGGGCTCGGAGGAGACTCGTTCCCTCGCCTCGGTGTCTGCGATGTGAACGCTACTTAAGCCTGCGCGATTTCCTATGCGGGTTTTCTGCAAATCGTCACGGATAATTCCTCGGAAAGAAGCACGGAACCATCCAGGCGATTCGCTCGTAATACTAAAATGGGGAAGTTTGTGTTCTGATTTCCAGCGGATTACGCTAGAACGGTTCCAGGATTAGTGTATCCGATTGTTCGGGTAGAGCGGGCCTTCAGGCCCGCCTCCATAGGCAGGAAGAAAAACCATTTCAGCTGCTGAGGTCGACGACCTCAGCGGCCGAAGCCAGGAATTGTGCGGACCCTATTAACGCGGGCCTGAAGGCCCGCATTACCCAAGATACAGCCGCCCTGGAGCCGCTCTGGAACATCCATGTATCGCTCGGCCAAGGAGTTGAACTCATGCTTCATCGTGCGCAATGGCTGCTGTTGGCGGCTTTACTGTTTGTCATCGTTACGCCTCGAGCTCTTCACGCCCGGGATGGAGACCAGGTTCATTTCGGTAAGAGCATAACCGTAGGCGAGGACGAAAACGCAGGGGACTTGGTTTGCGTCGGCTGCTCGATTCGAGTGGAAGGCACTTGTGGAGATGTCGTCGCCATTGGTGGAAGCATCATGGTGGATGGAACGGTGAAGGGGGATGTGGCAGCAATCGGCGGAGGCATCCTTTTGGGCGACAACGCCTCAGTCTCCGGCGACGTGGTCACGGTCGGAGGCCATTTGTCGCGTCATCCCAATGCGGTGGTGAGGGGAGATGTCAGTGAGGAGTCAGGTGCACTCCTTGTATACGGAATATTCCTTGTTCCTCTGCTTCCGCTGGTCCTGATCGTAGCGCTGATTGTCTGGCTGATCAGGCGGGACCGCAGGCCGATGCCAACGCGTGTGGGCCAGCCCTAGGGCGTGTTAACACTAATTAGGTATC
>PLQW01000230.1 GCA_003160215.1 Acidobacteriaceae bacterium | reverse complement strand
TTTTAGCCGGACACCCTTGATTGTAGATAGTCCGTATGACGCTAGCCCCAACTAGGGCCACCCATGCAATGACCATAAATCCTATGCTTTTTGGCCAAGGTTTCACGAGAGTTGCCTCCCGCGAACGGTCGAACCATTTCGCCCAGAAATGGTTGACAATACCAATCGTGACAGCCAAAAGCGTTGTTCCCATCCATTGAACAGCGCCCCCCAAGGAACGCAATAGCAGGTGCCCCAGATGCCCCCAAAAACCCATAATGCACACCTCCGCATTGTCGGCACGAGTCCGACAGTCGGATTGTGCTCGGCTTGGCTACCTTGTGTAAAGCCGATAATCCTGAGTGCCGAACAGGGCGCAGAAAAGGTCGGGGCTTTAGCCCCTGCACCCGCAAAACAAGATCCATCAGGGGCTAAAGCCCAAGTTCTTTGTTGACCGGGCTGCGGCACGGCTGAAAGCCGTGCCCTGATACAAAGCGATTTATTGAAGCAGTATGCCTTCGCGCATCCAAGCTTGGAAGCGGCGGCGGCAGGTTGAAGTATGTCCTCCACGACGCCAGCCTGAAGGCCGGCTCTACCCAGGGGAACACCAACGCTGGAAGCGCCCTGGTAGTCTTCGCAGCCTCGGGTCACGCCACGTTGATCTTCTGCAGGGTTACGTTCCTTGCATGTCGAACCTCTCGCCCAGCATCGGCCAGCACTCTTCGATGTTCCAGTCGGGCGTTGCGCCTGGCCGGCTTGCGACCAGGGCGCCCACGGCATTGGCGAAGCAGCCTAGGCGGCGTGAGTCCCAGCGCTGCTCCAGTCCGTGGAGCAACGCCGCAGCGAAGGCATCGCCGGCGCCGACCGAGTCAGCCACCTCCACCTTGTAGCCCGGACTCTCGCTGTATATGCCCTGGTCAAGGATCGCGCAGCCACGCTCGCCCAAGGTGACACAAACAGTCTTACAGCCGTAGCGGTCGATCCATCGCCGGCAGAGGTATTCGACCGATCCCTCCTGTCCGTCCGCATTGAGCAAGCCATCGAGGAACTCGGCTTCGCTATCGCTCAACTTGATGACGTCGGCATGAGCAGACAGTTGCTCTACCAAGGCCAGGCTCCAGTTGCCCTCACGCAGGTTGACGTCGTAGAAGTGACGGGCGGAAGGCGCCGCGTGAAGCAGCCTTAGCGTCGAATCAAGCGCTTGGGAGGACATGTGATAGAGAGTACCAAAATAAATCCAGTCCGGCTGCAATTCGGCGATGCATAGCAGTTGGTCATTGCTGAGCGTCACAAAATCGTAGGCCGCGGGTCGCACGATCCGAAATGTAGGCTTGCCGTCGCGGTCGAGCTCAACCTGCGCCGTTCCGGTGTCCTTGCCGTGGAGCACCTGCACAAACTCTGTCGAAAGGCCCCATTGCCGCAGGCAATCGAGAGTTCGCCGGCCGCGATCGTCGTCGCCCACCGCGCTCACCAGGAAAGCTTCGTGGCCGAGCGTCTGCACGTGAGCGGCAACGTTCAAGGGAGCGCCGCCGAGATACTCGTGCTCGCCAATCACATCCCACAAAATCTCTCCGACAGCAACGATCCGCACTCTGCTGGCCTCCCTCGGCCCCAGCTATCGTATCGTGCCACGGCGTAATCCGCTCAGCCGGCAGGAATCTTGGTAGTGGTGCAGTTTGGTTTTGATGTTTAGGAACGCGAGGGTGGTTTGGGCATAGCGCCGGGTGACGAAGCCCCCATTACAGATTTTTTGGCTTCTCACCGGAAGGCAGGTCAACTGGAACGAAGAACATACTTGCGACCTGTCCAGGATCTAAGCCTGCTGCAATTAACATCTGAGCCATCGCCATCTGTTGTGCTTTGTAATGTTCACTCGGTACGAACTGTTCAGCTATGAAGTCGCTCTCTGCTCCCATACCTCGGCGATCGGGACCTCTCTGTTTAGTCATGGCGCACCCCGTTTTCAAATTATATGACTGCGGATATAAAAATTTAAGGGGCTCCTCATGCGGCTGTTCGAACCCGCCCGATTTCAAACCCCATCATTTTTCAAACTGCACCACTACCGGAGTTTTTGGGAAGATTACTTGGCTCGCAGTCGTCGCGGGCTGGTCGATCGCCTTGCCTACGAGGGTTGCCCCGGAGTCCACTCTCCATCGTCCAGTAAACGGAGTCCTAACGCGCTCTTGCAATCCGCAGGATTTGGGCTATGATTGACGATCCCTATGAAACTTACTTTCCAACGCGAGCGCGAAGCGCCTTCCCGGTCTGTTCCAATCCATGCAGATTTTCCCGCCGTCTCCGGTGCCGACATCGCCGGCATGGTTCATGGCCAACGGATGGGTGGCGACTTTTACCACTTCCTTCGTGCCAACCCGAACCGGGTTGTGTTCGGCTTGCTCGACATCGCGGGAAGTCACGAAGAGAACCAACAGATCGTATCGGCGGCACGGCAGACGTTCCAGAAATTAGGCAGTCAGAGATTTGCCGACGGGGACATCAACGAGGCCGATACCATGATGGAATTCTGCCTCGAGCTGAACCTCAGCATTCGCCGGGCTGCCGCCGGAGTCCGCTCCTGTTCCGCCTTCCTCGGCTGCTACAACGAGGAACTCGGCACCATCTGTTACGCCAACGCGGGGCACACTCCGGGATTGTTGCGCGATCCTTCGGGGATCACCGAATTGCCTGCCACCGGCCTTCCCCTGGGACTGTTTTCTGCGTCTACGTACGAAGCGCCGACCGCTGCTTTGCAACCTGGCGCGTCGTTGCTTCTGGTGTCGCGGGGTGTGGTGGAGGCTGCGTACAAGAAGGAAGAGTTTGGACTGGAGCGCGTCAAACAGCAATTTGAGCGCTCGTCGGACGAAAACGCGAAAGGTATGGCCGCCGCAATCCTCGACGGCGTGCAGCAGTTCATGCGAGCGGCGCCCGCACAAAACGACTTCACGGCGCTGGCCCTGGTGCGGGCGGCAAAAGGCCAAGTCGCCATCGGCGCTTGAGCCTTGCGCAATCGAACGCAACGTGGGGTGGTATGAGTGTTTACCGACTGCTATCGAGTTCAGCCCGCCTCTCCCGAAAAAAGCTTTGCACCAGGTGCATGCACCGTGCGGCCAGCACTCCTGAGCTGACCTCTACCTTGTGGTTCAGCTTGGGATGATTGAGAACCTGGAGCATGGAGTGTACCGCGCCTGCCTTCGCGTCTTCCGCTCCGTAAATCAGGCGGCGGACCCTCGCATGAGTGATGGCGCCGGCGCACATCGAGCAGGGCTCAACCGTCACATAGAGATCGCAGTCGAGCAGACGATAGTTACCGATGGCCGTTCCAGCTTCGCGCAACGCAAGGATCTCGGCGTGTGCCGTGGGATCGTTGGTAGAAAGAGGACGGTTGCATCCCCGGCCTACGATTCGGCCTTCGCTCACGACGACCGCTCCCACGGGAATCTCGCCCAGCGCCAGCGCACGTTGAGCTTCACGCAGCGCTTCCTCCATCCAGAATTCGTCGGAGAGGGACATTGCGAAGAGGCTAATGCAGCGACTGGCGATTAGCAACTGCCGAGCTATTCCTGCCGCAGCATGATTCGCTGGACCGCTGTTGCCCGGCCAGTCGTGGGATCGCAATCGATCAGGGTGGCGCACAAGCGCACGTCGTTCGTCGCCGCCTCGAAGCGGGCCGGCATATTAGTCAGAAAGCGAGCGAGGATTTGTTCCTTTTGCACGCCGATGACGCCGTCGTAGGGGCCGGTCATTCCCACGTCGGTCTGCACGGCTGTGCCGCCCGGCAGCACCTGCTCGTCGGCGGTGGGCACGTGGGTGTGCGTTCCGAGCACCGCTGTTACTCTTCCTTCAAGGTACCAGCCAAGCGAAATCTTCTCCGACGTGGCTTCAGCGTGGAAGTCCACTAGGATTACTTTGGCCGTGATCTGCTTGAGCAGTTGATCGGCAAAGCGAAAGGGGTCGTCGTTGTTGGTCATAAACACGCGGCCCTGAAGGTTGATGACGCAATAGGCGACACCGCTGCGCGTGCGGCCCTCGTACCAGCCGAAGCCCGGGGATCCCACCGGATAGTTTGCCGGCCGCAGGACGCGGCGCGCCAGGGACTCCTCATTTCCGTTGGCGGAGTTCAGGTAATCGATGATCTCGCGCTTGTCCCAGATGTGGTTGCCGGTGGTGATGACGTCGATGCCGAGTTCGAACAGCTCTTCGGCAATTTGCGGAGTGATGCCGAAGCCGCCGGCGGAGTTTTCGCCGTTGGCGATGGTGAGTTCAACGCCGTGTTGCTTTTGTAATTCAGGCAGGCGCTCGTGAACGATGGTGCGCCCGGGGCGTCCGAAAATGTCACCGACGAAAAGTATGCGCAAGCGGATGTAGTCCTTGGTTGACGCGGTATCTCGATGGTATCACGCGTTTAGAGCAGCTTCACATTTGATGTATAGGGTGGAGCACCGCTTCAGCTGCATTATTCATGAACATTGAGGTGTCATCCTGAGCGCAGCGCCCGCAAAGACTTTCCGACCCGCTTCTTTTGCGNNGGGTCGGGCGGGCGCGGAGTCGAAGGACCCCTATCGCTGCGAGAAATCACATTGTAGCCGCGTGGCTCAGCAACAAGTCTGGGATTGCTGGCGGCGAAAGAGGCCCCTCGACTCCTCGCTGCGCTCGTCCGCTCCGTCGAAAAACGTACCCGTGGAAAGTGAGTGGGCAGCATAGGGGTCCTTCGACTCGCTGCGCTCGCTCAGGATGACACCCAAGAAACTACGTGACTCATGAATAATCCAGGTTCAGCGGTGCAGTTAGGATTCGGAATGAATCGGCTTCAGCCACTGAGGTAACAAGACATTACCTCAGGCGCTAAAGCGCGATCCAGGAACTGGCGGCAATTATGCACGCCTGGAAGGCGTGCTCCACCCGTCGCCTATGCATCAGGAATGAAACTGCTCTAAAGAGTGGGGCTCCGCTCATTTTGCCAGCTCCGCGGTGCGCAAAAAATCGTAGTTGCCAGAGGGACTCAGCTCGATTCCCCGCACTCGGTTGGTGTGCACCAGCACGTTATCGAGATACCAAAGGTTGATGTACGGCAAGTCCTCCGCGATGATGCGCTGGACCTCGTCATAGATGGTCTTGCGTTCCTGCTGATCCACCGTGCCGCGGGCTTCACGGATCAGCTCGTCCACGCGCGGATTGGAGTAGAAGGTGCGATTGGCGCGCTTGGGCGCGAAGCTGCCGGAATCGAAGACGTGCTCGAAGATGTCGGGATCGAGATTGCTGCCACCGACCCAACGCAAGGAATGTATCTGGTAAGCGCCTTTAGTTACGTCCGCAAAGAACGTTGCGAATTCGAAGGTGCGGATATCGAGCGCGATGCCGGCCTCGCGCAGTTGCTGCTGCAACACCGCTGCCAGCAGCCGCGTCGACTCGTCGGTCGAAGTCTTCATCGTGAGGTGAAAGCGAATGCCATTGATCGCCCGGTACCCTGCGTCATCCAGAATCTGGCGAGCCCGCGTCGGGTCGTGAGGATACTTCGCAACATCGGCATCGTAGGCCCAGTGCTGGGGTGGCAGCACGCTGTAGGCAGGGCGCGCCTGGTCACGCAACAGGTAATGAATAATAGGCTGCACATTGATCGCATACGCGATGGCGCGGCGGACACGAACGTCCCTCAGGATGGGATCGCGCAGATTCATGGCAAGGTAGGCGTAAATCGTTCCCGGCGACTGCGTGACCGTGAGATCGCGATCGCGTTCCAGAGCGACCACCGTGTCGGCCACCAAAGAGTTCAGGGCAATGTCGGCGCTTCGCTTGCGCAGTTCGAGGGCGCGCGTAGTGGCGTCAGGAATCACCTTGAACTCCACGCGCTCCAGCTTGGCCGGCGTTGCCCAATAGTCGGGATTGCGTTCGATGATCACTTCTTTGTCCATCTGCGCACGCACAAAGCGAAATGGCCCGGAGCCGATGGGTTTGCGATTAAAGTCATCGCCACTGCCGTAAGGCACGATGCCGATCGCGCCGTCGGACAGATTCCACAGCATCGGCGCAAACGGTTCTTTCAAATGAAAAACCAGAGTGTAGTCGTCGGGCGCGTCAATGTCTTCAACGGGTGCGTAGGTACTTGTTTTAGCGCTGCGAAGTTTACCGCTCAGAAGCGAATCGAACGTCCACTTGACGTCGCGCGCAGTCAGGAGTTGCCCGTTGTGGAAGTGGACTCCATGATGCAGATGAAAAATGTAGGTTTGCGCATTGGGTATTTCCCAACTGTCAGCCAGCCACGGCTGCAGGTTGAAGTGGTCGTCCCGGCGGACTAGCGAATCGAAGAGCAGTGTGTCGATTCGCTCCGACTGCGCATCCACCCCAACCCGCGGGTCTAGATTCGTCGGGCTGCTCTCGATGACCATGACCAGCGTGTTGGGATCGGGTTTGCGCGCGCAACCGGGAAGGAGCAGAACAAGGCAGATCTCAACCGCAGAGACACAGAGGCACAGAGAGAATCTGGATCTGGGACTTGGGCAGTACCCACTGCGGTCGTGCCGTCCAAGTTGGTTCGGCTTTTTGACCTTTTCTTCTTGTCGTTCTCCGTGTCTCTGTGTCTCTGTGGTAAATGAACTCTCAATCTTCTCCGTGCCCTCCGTGTTCTCCGTGGTGAAAAGGAACCTACACATAGCTAATTTTGCCCAGAATCGCGGGACGCTCGGCTCCGGTCGCGGATGGGATGTTGGACGGCAGATGCCGCCAAGTCTGGTAGGCCAGCATCGCGAAGGCGACAGCTTCCTTGGCTTGCGAGGGAAGTCCAAAATCGTCGCTGGTGCGCACGCGCATTTTCAGAGGCGCCAGGTCTTCGCGAATCATGCGCATCAGGGTTGGATTCTTCGTTCCGCCGCCCGAGACTACGAGTTCGCGAAAACGCGCCGGAGGCTCGACCAGCGGCAGCACAAACTTGCGCACGGCGATGCCAATGGAATGTGCGGTGAGTGCAGTTGCGGTGGCGACAATGTCACTGTCGTCGGCGCGGTGGCACAGTCGCAGAAGCTCGCGCACGAACTCGCGGCCAAATTGCTCGCGACCGGCGGTCTTCGGCGGCTTCTGCCGGAAGAATGAGTTCCGGAGCAACTGTTGCAACACTCGCTCGATGGGTTCGCCGCGGGCGGCGATTCGTCCGTTGCGATCATAGGGGCGCTCGAACAGCCGCTCGGTAACGGCATCGATCACCATGTTGCCGGGACCGGTGTCGAAGGCAACCACATCCTGGGGAAGCGCGCGCGGCGGAATCGCAGTGAGATTGGCGATGCCGCCGAGATTTTGCACAATGCGCCCGTAACGGCGATGGCGGTAGACCACATAATCGAGAAAAGGTACAAGCGGTGCGCCCTTGCCGCCGGCAGCCATGTCGGCGGGACGGAAATCGGAAACCACCGGTACCCCAACCTCCGCCGCGATAATGGCCGCTTCGCCGCTCTGCCAGGTGCAAGCAATGCGGCGTCGGAGGAAAACCGCTGGACTACCCTGGTGATAGAGCGTCTGCCCATGGCATCCGACCAGTTCGCACTCCAGACGTGCACGTCGCTGCGCGGCGCGGACCGCGTCCGCATAGAGTTCGCCAAGAAAAAAATGCAGCCGCGAAAGATCGGGGACGCTGGCGGAGCCCGCGTTCATGCTTGCGAGGATGGTCCGTCGAACATTGGCCGGATAGGGAAACTCGTAATGCGCCAGCAGTTCGAAACGGGAGCGGAAGCCGCGCCCCTGGATGCGCACCAGCGCGACGTTGATTCCGTCGGCCGAGGTGCCGCTCATTATGCCCGCGACGATCACTGAGCGCGCCCCAGGGCATGCATTCGCACTTCTTCGCTGAATTCCCAGATGTTGCGGCGGAGCTTGTCCACGGTTTTTTGCGTGGGAGCGGCAGCCATGCGTGACTTCAGCGCGCGCGACTTCCTCTTCGCCGCCAATACCTGGAGCGCCTTCTCGGCAATGAGCTTGGCAAATTTCTTGTCACTCTCCGCCTGTTTGTAAACCGCCTCGAACGCCCGCCACACGCTTTCTTCCTTCTGGCAGACTAGGAACATGTCGGCCCGAGCGCGAAGCGTCTCGACCGCGGCATCCTCAATCGAGGCTGCTGCCAGCACTCCGCCCATGTCGAGATCGTCGGTGATGATGAGCCCACGATAGCCGATCTTTTTGCGCAGGACCTCGCTCATCCATTTCTTCGACAGCGACGCAGGAGTGAGGTCATCCGTAACCTGGGGATAAGCCGCGTGCGCCACCATCACGAATGGCAAATTTCGTCGCAGCTCACGATAGGGAAGCAGGTCTTCATTCCAGAGGCGCTTCCAAGGCTTATCAATCAATGGCAGGTCGTTGTGCGAGTCGAGATTGGCTTCCCCTAGCCCCGGGAAGTGCTTGCCGCAGCCAAGAATCTTACATTCGCTAAGCCCGCGCAGGAACTCGCGAGCGTACTGGATCGTCTCTTTAGGGTCGGCCGAAACTGTTCGCGAGGTCAACACACTTTTTGAGGGCTCAAGCTGAAGATCGAGCGCCGGCGCGAAATCGGTATTGAACCCTAGCGCACGCACTTCTTCGCCGATGATACGGCCGTGCTTGCGGAAGAGCTTCTTCGAGCCTGTGGCTGCGACCTCGGCAACCGCTGGCGCTGGCGCGATCACGTCGCGCAGGCGATCGACTGTTCCGCCTTCCATGTCCACGCATAGAAATAGTGGAGTGGAAACCGCCTTCTGCACATCACGCAGCAGCGCGTGCGTTTGGGCGGCCTCCTCGATGTTGCGCTGAAAGAGGATGACGCCGCCCGGTTGCAGCGTGCCCAGCATGGATCGCAGGCGCGCAGACATCGCGGTCCCGCCACAGCCCATGATGAGCAACTGGCCGACCTGCTGGCGAAGTTCGAGTGTGCTTCTGGAAGTCATAAGGAATAAGAAAGTGTAACGCTTGGGGCACAGAAATTCAGGTACGCAGTGAGGTACGCCTTAGGCCACTAGGAATCGTGCGGATTTACGAGGGCGTGAAGAGGGTATGTGAGAACTGTGTCGTCCCTGAAGGGACTCGTTAGATTTTCGGACTTTACCCAGGGCTTCCGCCCTGGGCTAGTATTATTTCGCCCCTGCGGGGCTTTGATTTGTGCGAACCTGAAGATCCGCTCTACCCGAGCCTCAGCCACTCTGAAACTGTCCTACTCCATCTGCTTCTTCAGTTCATGCAGCAGGGTAAGCGCCTCCATGGGACTAATGCGGTTGAGGTCCGTCTCCTTGATGCGATCCACGATCTTCTGCGAAAGCGGGGTGAAGATGGTTAGCTGCAAAGGTGCGGGCTCGCGCGTTTCGTCGTGCGCCAGATGCTTGACCGCGTTGCGCTCGGCGCTCTCATGCTCGGCCAGCACCTCACGCGCACGATTTACTACGTCGGCAGGCAGCCCAGCCAGCTTGGCGACTTCAATGCCGTAGCTCTTATCGGCCGCACCTTCCTCCACCCTGCGCAGAAAAACAATCCCGCCGCCGCTCTCCTTCACCGAGACGTGATAGTTCTTTACCCCGCTCAGCCGGTCGGCCAGTTCCGTCAGCTCGTGATAATGCGTGGCGAACAGCGTCTTAGCGCGGGTGTTGGCGTGGATATATTCGATAGCGGCCCACGCGATCGCCAATCCATCGTAGGTTGAAGTGCCGCGCCCTACCTCGTCGAGCAGGATCAGCGAACGCGCGGTCGCGGTGTTGAGAATCGCCGCGGTCTCGGTCATCTCCACCATGAAGGTCGAGCGCCCGCGAGCCAGGTTATCGGCTGCGCCGATGCGCGTGAAGATGCGGTCCACCAGTCCCAGGCTTGCCGACCGCGCGGGCACGAACGATCCCATCTGTGCCATCAGCACGATGAGCGCAGCTTGCCGCAAGTACGTGGACTTGCCTCCCATGTTCGGCCCGGTAATGATCAGGATCGAATGGGTTGTGCCGTTGAGATAGAGATCGTTGGGGACGAAGCGATTGGCGGCACCGGGGATCTCCATCTGCTCGATCACCGGGTGACGCCCTTCGACAATTTCGATGTCCGCGCCGTCTTTAAACAGGGGACGGCAGTAGTTGCGATTGGCAGCGAGCGCGGCAAACGAAGCGAGCACATCGATTTCCGCCAGCGCCAGCGCGGTCTGCCGGATGCGGCGCGCCTCGGCGGCGATGGCGGTGCGCAACTCCGCAAACAGGCGCCGCTCGATCTCGACTATCTTCTCCTGGGCGTCGAGCACCTTGACCTCGTACTCCTTCAACTCTGGCGTGGTAAAGCGTTCGGCGTTGACCAGGGTTTGCTTACGTTCGTACTCCCTAGGCGCGAGGTGCAGGTTCGCCTTGGAGATCTCGAGGTAATAGCCGAAGACGCTGTTGAACTTGACCTTCAGCGAACCGATGCCGGTCCGCTGGCGTTCGCGCTGCTCGATCTGTGCGATGTACTGCTTGCTGTTACGGCTCAGGTCGCGAAGTTCGTCGAGTCCCGCATCGACTCCCGACCGGATGATTCCGCCGTCCGCCAGCGTAAGCGGAGGCTCATCTTCGAGCGATGTCACGAGCCGGTCACGCAGGTCCGCCAGTTCGTCACATTGCGAATGCAGAGTCAAAAGACGCTCAGCAGGGAAGTGCGACAGCGCGGCGCGCACAGTGGGCAGCTTAGCCAGCGATGTTGCGAGCGCGAGCAGGTCTCGCGGATTCGCTGTCTCCAGAGTTACCCGGCTCAGGAGACGCTCCAGATCGAGAATGCCTCCCAGCGAACGACGGAGTTCTTCGCGGGCAACCACGTCTTTCACCAGGCCTTCAACAGCATCGAGCCGCCGGTCGATCTCGCCGGCATCAATCGAAGGCCGCAGCATCCAGGCGCGCAGCAGGCGTTTGCCCATCGGGGTTATGGTGCAGTCCAGACAGCGGAACAGCGTCGCATTATCGGCGGAGCCGGCGAACAGCGGCTCGATCAGCTCAAGATTGCGCACCGTGACCGCGTCCAGCACCAGGCAGTTTTGCCGCTCGTAGAAGCCAATGCGGTCCACATGATCGAGCGTGCCACGCTGCGTGGTGCGAACGTAATGCAGGATGGCTCCCGCCGCGGTCGCCGCCGCCGACCGGTTCGCCAGTCCGAATCCTTCCAGCGAGAGCACGCCAAAATGGTTTTCCACCTGCGGAATCGCGTAGTCGGGAGAGAACACCCAATCGTCGAGAGGAGTCTCGGCCCAGGAGGCATTCTCCAGCGACGTGATGCGCGGCGCCGAAGCTGCAACTGGCGAAGTGGCGTTGCTGCCTGGTTGATCGAACAGGGGAAGTGACGACGCGAACAGCACCTCGCGCGGACGAAGAACGAGCAGTTCCTCGCGCACGCGACGCTCGGCATCTTCTCCCTGAAATTCGGTTGCACGAAATTCGCCGGTCGAGAGGTCCAGCGCCGCGAAGCCGAAAGCATTTCCGGCCCGCGCCACGCAACCCAGGAAATTATTCTCTTCCGAGCCGAGATGCGTGTCAGCCGCGGTGCCTGGCGTAAGCACACGAGTGACTTCGCGCTTGACCAGCGTTTTGGCGATGCGCGGGTCCTCCATCTGTTCGCAGATGGCGACCTTGAATCCTTTGCGGATCAGCTTGGAAATGTAACCTTCGGCCGAGTGGTACGGCACGCCGCACATGGGTATTGCGATGCCTTTTTCCTTATTGCGCGAGGTCAGCGTAATCTGCAGTTCTTGCGACGCGACCACGGCGTCCTCGAAGAAAAGTTCGTAAAAGTCGCCCAGGCGGAAGAAGACTAGCGCGTTGGGATGCTCTTTCTTGATCGCGGCATACTGCCGCATCAGTGGGGTGGACGGCTCAGTCATCGGATTGGCGGGAATTGCGCGGATTATAACACCCGAGCGTGATGGACTTCGCAGCGCGGATTCCGTATGAGTGTTACACTGCGAGGTTTTTCGGATCGGGGAAGCGATCTCATGGCGCCAGGGCCGGATGTCTTTTTCTGTCTCGACACAGGAACAGAAAAGCCCGCCAGGCGGCGGGTGTTCAAGTTGCGAATCCGCGTGAATTACGGAACAGTAATCACAACTTTCCCCACCTGCGCATTCGACTCGAGATATTTGTAGGCCTCCACCGTCTGCGCAAACGGAAATATCTTCGCGATCTTCGGATGGAACCGTCCATCCGCCAACCGGTCGTAGACATACTTCTTCGCCGCTGCGAGCTTTTCCGGATTGCGCGTGACCTCCATCAACGTATAGCCGCGAATGCTTAGGCCCTTACCCAGCGCCGTAAACAGCGGAAAGGGTGTGGGTTGCATCGAAAGCGCACCATACTCAAAGATAATCCCGCCTGTTGCAGCAGCCTCGGCCAGCTTTTCCAGAAATGGCCCAGCCACCGGATCAAAGATCACCCGCGCGCCCTTACCGCCGGTAATCTCCTTCACACGCGCCACGATGTCTTCTTCCTCGGTGGCGATCACGTGGTCCGCACCCAGAGAAAGCAACTCAGCTTTCTTATTGCTCTTGCGCGTCGTCGCAATTGAAATAGCACCCTCAGCCTTGGCAATCTCAGTCGCGGCAATGCCCACACTGCTCGACGCGGCCGGGACCACTATAAAATCGCCTTTTGTCAGATGCGCAATCGCAATCAATGCCCCATACGCCGTCAGATATTGCATCCAGACCGCTGCGCCTTCCACCGGTGACAGCTTCGCCGGATACTCACCCAGAGCCGCAACCGGAGCAATTACCTCTTCGCCCAGCATGGGGTAGTCGTTCATGGAGAAGGCCGGGATCGTCGCGACCGATTTGCCCACCCAGTTCTTGTCCACATCTGGGCCAACCGCTTCCACCACCCCCGCCGCCTCATAGCCAATGCCAGCCGGCAGCTTCGGCTGTTCGAGGTAATGGCCACGGACGAACATCGCTTCCGCCCGGTTCAAACCTACCGCCTGCACCCGTAACCGGACCTCGCCTTTGCCCGGTTGCTTTGAGGTCTCCTCTTCAATCTTCAAAACCTCCGGCCCGCCCAGTTCATCAAAACGAATAATCTTTGGCATAGGTGTCTCTCCCCTGGGCATTAGATCTCCGATTAGTCATGGAAGATTCGGCCCAGAACAAACTGCAGGTGCCCCATCCTCTTATGGCCCAGCATCCAGGAAAAACGTCCACAGGGACGCGAAGCTCAACGTTCTTGACGTGTGCCGATTATCGCATTCTCGATTTCAGCTTGATCATGTCGCCATCCACAGCGAACCTGCC
>PLQW01000260.1 GCA_003160215.1 Acidobacteriaceae bacterium | reverse complement strand
TTCATTTCGGTACTAAGGGCTGGGGAGGTAATCACGACGACGGTTAACGTCGCAGTACAGGTAGTAAACCAATCTTTGACTTTCGTCTGCAAGACCTCACTCTGTCCCGCAGTGGCATAAGGAGGTATGTAGACACCGAAGTAGCCAGTGGACGATGCGGGAAGTTGGAACGACACCCCACCGCTCTGCGGGTATATGGTTTGAGGAGGAGGACCATTGTAAGCGACGTACGGATTCGTGAAGCTGCTTCCGCTTGTCGAGAACCATCCGGTGACCCAACCCCCCCTATCCGAGATATCCCACTTATCGTGAAGTTAGACGACACCGATTGCCCGGGGGTCGCGTATAACGTAACCGCCGATGGGGAAAACGAGCAGCCTGCAAAGGCCATTGGGGACAAGACAAACGAGCCTACCGCGATGATAGCCAGCAAAGCCGCTTTTGGAGCGGTGTTGGCGAGTTTTCGGATGAGGAAGCTGATTCGATTCATTTGAGTTTGTCCTTTCGGCTGTTGGTTTGGGGTTGAAGTTTCAATACCTGTCTTCGGTGCGATAGCCTGCGTTTTCATAGTGACCTCCTTTTGGTCACAGGTTGTGGCGACGGGCAAAAGTGACACGGCGCCGGTCGGGTTGTGAGTGGTTTGGTTGGCACGCCGTCCCAAGAACGGCTGCGGAGTCATTTCGTTGGTGCGGATCGTTTGCGTTTTCATATTGACCTCCTTGTGGTCGTAGGTTGTTGGCGGTGGTGGTTGAAAGTGGAGAGCAACTTCACCGCGTAGGTTGCTCTCACGCCATAGAGTTGGAACTTTGGAGGGTGCGAAACTGTCCATTCGCATTCCCCAAATGGCCGTCGCTCTTGCCTATTGACAGAACGACGTCCGGCTCTATCGAAATACCGACATGAAGCCGTCCAGGTCCGCACTGCCTCCGCTGCCTGGAGCCACGTCGATCGGGGTAACCACGCGGATTGCCTTCTGGGGCTCCTTGAACTGACCGCTGGCCTCAGGGGTCTTCCGTCCCTTGGCGCTCAGGACTACCTTGAGCTCGAGTTTTTGAGACCCGCAGCTGTCGGTCGAGCCGTCCGCGGAGCACATGTCGGCCAAGATCTTCGCTTTTCCCGTGCCGGTGATTGCCCCGAATTGCATTTGCAGGCTAGCGCCGGTGATCGGTTTGCCGTTGGGCTGAGCCTCCACGTTGTAGGACACAAATGAGTCTTCGGAAGCTGAGGCCCACTTGGCCTCAAACAGCAACCCGGGGTCGTCAGTGTCGGGCGTGGTTCCGGGCGTGAGCGATATGGCGTCGCTGGGCAGCCCAGCGGCTCCCTGGTGATACTGAAAGTTCGAGAACTTCTTGTCGCCGATCAGGCAGCCTTGAGCGCCCATCTTTTCGTAGTCCGAGAGCTTGCCCGGAGCACAATCCGGGACTTGTGCATTGGCGAACGAAAGTGTTGCCAGACTAAGCAATACGGTAGCGGCAAGGTTCTTCACGGCGCTTGCTCCCCACGACGGGGTTGTATCGGCGGTCCGTACGATGATTTCGGTGTCTGCAATTTGGCTTTTCATGGTGACCTCCTTATGGTCATGGGTTGCGGCGGTTGTAGAAGAGAGTAAGGAGCAACTTCACCGCGAAGCTGCTCCTCACCGGGACAGAAGGTCCCATCGAGTAGCGCTCGCATCATCCGAGGAAGCGCTTTCGCAGCAGTCCGCCAATGCCGAGGATCCCTGAGCCGAACAACATCAGGCTGGATGGCTCGGGAGTGGAGGGGCTGTAGTCCGGAGTCGCGAAGACGATGAAGTTACCGCTACAGCACAGGCCGTTAACGTCCAGCGGGAGGTAGAAGGTTGCCAGCCCGCCAGCTCCGGAGATAGCTCCGCCGGAGAAATCGATATTGGTGTTGCTCCAATTGTCTAGGCCATAAACGCTGCTGTGGGGCGCCTGCAGACCGGTTTCCCCCGCGTCGAAGGTCACCGAAAAGTCTTCCAACGGCGCGTATTGAATTGTGAAGTGCATCGAGTACCAATCCTGCTGGCTGTTGTTTGTCATGTTCCATGTCATGCCGTACTCCCTCAAGGGATTGCCATCCGACGCAAAGTTGAGGTTTGCATAGAAAACGCCGCCGGGGAGGGCGTTTGCCGTCACTGTGATTTGGTTCGGGTTGCTCTCGGGCGAACCGGCCCAATCTCCAAAGCCCCCACCGTTAGCGACGACAACAGGTCCAGTTGCGGCGCCGCCGATGGTGCCGCTGGTGACGGTTTCCGCCCCGCAAGGCAACACGGCACTGCCGATGACCATAGCCAGGTAGCAAAGGGCCATGGCTGAAATTCCAAGCCTTACGTGTTTCGTTGTCTTTCTTTCGGGGTGGGATTTTGATGTTTCGCTATCGAGGCTAAAGTCTTTACACATCACTTGGGTTTTCATATTGACCTCCTTGTGGTCATGGGTTGTGGCGACGGTCGAAGTCGAGCGGCGCCGGGTTGTGGTTGTGGACTCACCTCGCTTCCGGAGGCGAGATGGTTGTCCCACCTCCAGAAGCGTTCCCCTTTGAGAGCAGGTAGTTTTCGCAATTTCCCGCTCTCGTGAGCGCACAATAGGTCAGCTCGCTCGCGGGATCAATGCACCAGCGGTGATTTCTGGGTGATCTAGCGGTGATTTCTGGGTGATCTGTGGGTGGTGCTGGCTAACTAACAGATTCTAAAGGGAACACATTTCTGGAGGAACCCAGCCGTAAGGTGGGCGCCCCAGTATCTTGGTGGGGAAAAGCCAATGTGAGCCCTCAACAGGAGGTGCCCTTGATGAAAACCAGCTAGAGGATTTCAGAGTGGCTGGAGCTGTCGGCTCGGGTAGAGCGGCGCTTTCAGCACCGCGTCCCGGTGAACCTCCCGAAGGAAGCCGGGTTTTAACCCGGCGGCACTTTACCGCCATATGCCGGGGGGGAAGAGTCTGTGTTAGAACCTCTGCCGTCCCTACGGTACTCGGTCTTAATCTCCCACTTTACCCAGCGCTTCCGCGCTGGGCTAAGCTCTTTCGCCCCATTCGGGGCTCGCTTTTGCGCAATTCGTTCCACCGAGCCAACTCAAAACGAGTATTCACATAGACTCTGAAGCCCAGTTTCTACGAGGACTGGCCAACGCGGGTCTGAAGGCGCACACTACCAGATACACCAACCCCCGGAATTGCTCTGAGGAAGGTCTGATTAAGCCAATTGGGGTGGGGGTGCCTCAGGGGCTAAAGCCCAGTCGTCATATCGGGCATTTACGGACGGCCTGAAGGCCGTCCCCTTCAAAGAACCAGACTTAATCAGAGCTTCTCTACGCGCTCAGGCGTCTTTTCGCCTTAATCTCCTCCAAGAGGGAGTCGATTTTCTGCTCGCGCTCCAGCGCATCGAGCCGGCCATCAACGTCGTCGCCGAGTATCTCCCCTTTGGCGCGGCCCAGGGCTTCTTCACGGGCGACTTTGGATCGCATGCGTTCGAAGGTACGGTTCTCTCCCGTCGGAAGGGTTTGAGCGTCGGCGGCCCGGCTTACCGCCCGCGAGCGGCGATGCTGCGCGATCAGCAGATCAGCCTTGCCACGGGCCTCGGAGAGCTTCAGCTCCAGCTTCTTGAGCGCCGACTTCAGAGCTTCGACCTGGACCTCCTGATCGGCGATCTGCTTCTCGAAGCTCTCGGTAAGCTGCTGGAAGCTCATAGCACGCTCCAATGCCGCGCGGGCGAGCTCGTCGTCTTTCTTGTCGACGGCAAGTTCGGCCTTGCGCATCCATTCGGCATGCTTGTCGGCGTTTTCTTTCTTCCGCTTCTGCAATAGATGAAGGTCGGCGAGCGCGATGGCCACTTGCGTCTTCACCTGTATGAACTGGTTTTCCATGTCCAGGATGACCTGCTTCAACATCTTCTCGGGATTCTCCGCCCGATCAACGAGATCGTTGAGGTTGGCCCGCACCAGCGTTGCTACACGATCGAGTAATGCCATAACAAACTCCTTTAGTGAACTTGTTCGCTCCGAGCACTCAGCAATCAGCACTCAGCATTCAGTCAATTCTTGTGTGCCGCCGAAGCGTCGCACCTATCTACTTACCTGCCCCTGCTCCCTTGGACTTACCGTCGCCCTCGCTTGGCGGCAGTTCGTCCGGCCGATTCGTCTTGTCGCCGAGCGTCCTTACCTTGCCCAGCAACTCCGACATCTTCATGCCTGAGAGCGCCTCGAACAGTGCCGGCACTTGCGCCGCCATCTGCGCAATGTCCCCGGTGATCTTGTGCATCCCCGCCGAGTTGCCGTCGCCAGTGGAAACCACGGTGATGCGATCGACATTGGCCAACGGGCTGGCCAGCGCCTTCACGATTTCCGGCATGTTGGTGAAGAGCTTGTCCACGACCGCGGCCTGGTTGTACTCCTGGTACGCTGCGGCCTTCACGTTCATCGCCCGCGCTTCGGCGTCGCCCTTCTTGAAGATGATCTCGGCTTCCGCCTCGCCCTGCGCCCGAATCGCGCTGGCATGGCCTTCCGCTTCGACCGTCAGCCGCTGCTTTTCGGCGTCGGCCAACGTCTCGATCCGCTGGCGCTCGATTTCGGCCGGCTTCAGCACGGTGGCGATCAGTTCCTTCTCGCGGCGCAGGATTTCGGCCTCTTGCACCTTCACCTGCTGTTCCTTCTCGACTTGCTGCACCTTTACGGCTTCGGCGGTCACCTGCTGCTGCATTATGTTGGTCTGAATCTCGTACGCCTTGTCGGCCTGCGCCTGCTGGCGTTTCACCATCTCGGTGTAGGTTGCCCTCTTCACCTCGAGGTCGCGTTGTGCCTCCGCTTGCCGCGCCTGTGAGGCGGTCTCGGCGGCTACACGCTCCTGGTCGGCTTGCGCTTTGGCGATGGCGGATTCGCGTAACGCTATGGCACGCCTGATCGCGGTGTCGCGCTCCGCTTCGGCTGTGGCGACGTCGGCATCCCGCTTGATACGTGCGATGTCCGGACGCCCCATGTTGGCGATGTACTCGTTCTTGTCGCGGACTTCTTTGATGGTGAACGAGATCACCTCCAACCCCATCTTGTTCATGTCATCGGCACAGGTGGAGCGCATCCGGTCGGCGACCATCTCGGGCTGCTTCACGATCTCTTCGACCGCGAGCTGCCCGATGATGCCGCGCAGGTGCCCTTCCATCACCAGCCGGATCAGCGCTTCCCGGTCCTGCGGTGCCTTGGTGAGAAACTGCTCGGACGCGGTCAAAATGGATTCCGGATCGGATTTCACCTTGATCTGCGCCACCGCCTCGACGGTGACAGCAACGCCCTGCCTGGTGTAGAGGTCTTGTTGCGGCGCAACGTCGAAGGACATCAATTCCAGCGAAAGATCGCGGTAGGTCTCAACCATGGGGAAGATGACCGTGCCGTGCCCCTTCACCACGCGAGTACCGCGGAATCCGTAAACCACCAGGACCTCGTTTGGCCCTGCCTTGCGGTAGAGTCTGGCAAAGACGCTGATCAACAGCACGACCGCTGCTACTGCTGTCCAGGCAATAATCAATACTTCAGTTGGAATGTGGAATCCCATACGCCTCCTTAAAGGCAGCTAACAATTAGCAACTAGCGATTAGCATTTAGCACTTAGCATTTAGCACTTAGCACTTAGCATTTGGTCTTACTATTCTTGTCGGTGCCTGCACCCTTAAGCTACCTTCTATCTTCCGGATACTGAGCACGAACAACTAGTTGCTAATTGCTAGTTGCCAGCTACTTCTTCTTCCGCCATTTCTTCCCATCGTCGTACATATGCAATACCTTTCTCGTATCGGGTAACGATGACCTCACTGCCTCGCGGCAGGGCTTCGCCATTTTCGCTGCGGGCGCCGCAGGTGTGCCGGGTGCCTTCCTGCGAGAAAATGATTTCGCCCGTACCGCCCGCTCGAATCGGGCTGCTGATGCGGCCCAACACGCCCACGCGCTCGTAATCCGCCGGATCAAGATCGCGGTCATACTTGAGCAGTACTCTGGCCACGAACCAGAAGATGATCGTTGCGCCCACTACTCCAGCGACGACAGCCAGCGTCAATACCCCCGCTACCACCAGCGAGGAGTAGCGCGTCAGCAGGTAGCCTGTCCCGCCAAACCACGCCAGAAATGCCGTAATCGTTGCGAAGTTGAAAAACGACATGTCCGAGCCGGTTGCGCCTCCACCATGAGCGCCGCCCGCGGCGTGTGGGCCTCCGTGGGGCAAGTGCAAGTGCATGTGCGGCAGGTGCAGGCTTCCGCCCAGGAACGACAGCCCGATCATCGTCACTCCGAACAGAAAGCACACGAGATAAAAAATTTCCCACGTCATAGGATTGCTCCCGCCGATTTCCTTCTTCGCGCGCTACCATGCGGCTCACCTGCGCCCGGCTTCAACACCTCAGTCAATCGGTCCACGAGTTCTGGCGCTTCCAGAATCGCACCTAGCAGCAGCAGGCACTTGCGCGAGTCTTTATGTTTGGCCACTTGCAACAGCGCCTCGCTCACCTCCGGATCGCGCGCAAACTGCTCCGCCCCGTTGATCAGCCACAGGTCGAGCCGGTCTTCCATGGCGCGCAGATCGCTGGTCAGCTCGGTGTGATAGCCCTCGGGATCGTCCACCAGATAGCCGGGATGCACCTTGAAAAAGCGCGCCAGCAGCATGCGGGACGCATTGGTCAGGTGCGGGCGCGCCCCGCTCTCGATCTGCGACACGTAAGACTGGCTGAGCCCGCTGCCCATTTCCTTCTTTAGTGCAACCACCAGGTCCTGCTGCGTCATTTCGCGGCCCATGCCGCGCAGAGTGCCTTCGACCAGCCGGAGGTAACGGATTTTTTCGCCCAGCTTCATATTACAATGTGCAATTATAATATCGCAATCAGCAATGTCAAGGACTGGATTTGCCCTGGAATCAGGGGGTTCGGCGCAGGAGCGGAGGAGGGTCCGCAGAGCGGCAGCCGCGCCTTTCCTTATCTCTGCCACTGACTACGACGGAGGGGGAGGAATGTGTTTGTCACCACGGAGGACACGGAGATCACGGAGGTCAATTCCTTTTTTTTCTCCGTGCCCTCCGTGTTCTCCGTGGTGAAAGAAAGTCTTTCTCATGTTTCTGGCGGACGTTGGCGGGTTGGGGTATCCTCAAAAACACGCCGGACGCGCGCCCATACGACATAAGGGCCGTGAAGCGATTCGACAGTCCGTGCAGACTTCGGAGGACGTTCTGATGAGCGAGGCCATGAGTGATGCCAATCCTCTGCTCGCACCCATGAAGGGAACTCAGCACCGTGAGGTCGGTACGGTGCAGCTCGATATTGCCGCCGCCGGCGCGGCTCGCATCAAGCGCGTCATCTATCCGCCGGGATTCCGCTGGTCGAAGCACATGAAGCCCGTCAGCGGCACCGATCTATGCATGCATGCCCACGCCGGGTTTCTGGCCTCGGGGCAGATCCACATCGAGTACGAGGACGGCTGCATCGTGGAGTTTAGCGCTCCTCAAGTCGTTGTTATCGACCCGGGTCACGATGGCTGGGTGGTGGGGAATGAGCCGGCGGTGCTGATCGAATTTGACTTTGAGAACGACACGGTCCGCAGTCTCGGCATGGCCGACCGCCACAAGCATGGCGATTGAGTTTGAATCCGGATTTCGCGAAAGACGGAGACTTCATCTAGCCTCTGCTATTGCAATCGCTACTTCTAGACCCCTGCTTTGAGGCGAGCCGCAAACTTCTCGCGAATCTTCTTCACCTTGGGCGAGACCACGAACATGCAGTACGGCTGGTAGGGATGGTTCTTGAAGTAGTCCTGATGATAGTTCTCGGCAGCGTAAAAGGTTGAAGCCGGTTCAATGGCGGTCACGAGGGGATTGGCAAAGGCGTGTTCCTTGGTGAGGTCATCGATCACGGCCTGCGCGGTTTTGCGCTGCGCTTCATCGCGGTAGAAAATGACCGAGCGATACTGTTCGCCGACGTCGTTGCCCTGCCGGTTCAGCGTCGTCGGATCGTGAACGGTGAAGAACACCTCCAGCAAATCTTCGTAGCTGATGATGGCCGGGTCGAAGGTGATCTGCGCGACTTCTACGTGGCCGCTGCGTCCGCTGCAAACCTGCTCATAGGTCGGATTGGGGACGCGCCCGCCCATGTAGCCCGACACCACCGCATGGACGCCTTCCAACTGCTGGAAAGCAGCTTCCACGCACCAGAAGCATCCGCCGCCGAGAATCGCCGTCTCTGTATTAGGCATGTTCGATAAGATGCGCGAGCGGCTGAGTTGTTGCAAGGGCGCTAGTTGCTATCCCCCTCCAGCATGAATTCCAGCACCTCCTGCGGCGCCGCCGACGTCCACACCGGCGCGAACGACAAGCGATGCAGCGGACTTGGGCCCTTCTCGCGCAGCGTCTTCAGGTGGTGAGGCGTGCTGTAGCCCTTGTTGGACGCAAGCCTATACTCCGGGAAGACCGGGTCCCATGCGGTGATCATAGCGTCGCGCTCGACTTTGGCGATGATGGAAGCCGCGGCGATCGAGGCCGAAAGGGCGTCTCCGTGGATGATGGGCGTCTGCGCGCATTCGAAGTTTATGCGCATGGCGTCGATCAGCAGGTGGTCGGGAGGAAGCGTGAGCTTTCCGACAGCCACTTCCATGGCGCGTTTCGAGGCCCAATAAATGTTGATTTGATCGATGGTGGCGACGTCCACCGCCGCGATCGCCCAAGCCAGCGCGTGCTCGCGAATCCGCGGCGCCAGCTTTTCGCGCGTTTCGCGGTCCAGCAACTTGGAATCGCGCAGCCCGCGAATGCGATAGCTCGGGTCGAGGATTACGGCCGCCGCGACCACGGGTCCGAACAGCGATCCCCGTCCGACTTCATCCACGCCCGCCACGAGCTTCGCGCCCGAGTCCCACGCCAGCTTTTCGTACTTCAGCGTGCACTTGAGCCGCTTCAGCAGGCGCAGCTTCAGCGTGGCCGCGGAGACCGGCTTGTCGCGATGGTCGCGCGTCGAACTCGTTCGCAATTTTTTCGTGGCAGACCTCAAGGGGACCTCGTGATCGAGAATACAAAGACTCTCGGACAAGTCGTGAGCAAAAGAGCTTGAATACTATCCACTTTAGTGAAAGAATTCTGCCGTCCGAATATCCGCGACAAGATCAAGTTTTCATCCGGCTGCAAAGAGGAGCATCAGCGAAGTAATAATGTATGTCAGTGCCCTACGATTTCGAGAAGACGCTGACTGAAAAGACTGACGAGGAGTTGAGTGACATGTTGGCCCATGAGGCCGACTACCTTCCAGAGGCACTCGTAGCCGTCCGCCTAGAGAGCCAGCGTCGCAACCTCAGTCCGGCGCAAATCGCACAACTAGATATGCAATCGCAGGCCATTCTTGCTCAAGAGGGGCAAGCCGCCCGACAGCCTTTGTCATGGCCGTCAAACTTATTATGTTTCTGCTCTCGTTTGGCATCATCCAAGCCGTGGTTGCCGAGTCTTACCGAAACAAAGGATACTCGAGAAAGCACGACGAGCGTTGGACTTGGATGTGGTATGGAGTCGGATTCTGGATTGTGTTTTGGACTACGCTCTACGCTTCATTCAGGATTGCCGATAACTTCAGCGAAGACGTTTCAGGTACGACTGCCGCTATCTTGGCTGTCGTTAGTGCTACCTTCGGTGTCTTGACAGCTGTCGTGATTGCAAGGCTTCGCCGCCGCAGGAGCGGGGAAGATGCCCTTAGATGACCTCACAATGAATGCAGTATCCGCCCTTGCCAGCCAACATTGCCCTTAGAAATAAATCCTTTCCACGTGTATCTCGACTTGACGTGCTACCGTGCTCGTCGCGTCCTTTGGCGACAGAGAGAACAAAGAGTCGTCAAATATCTGTTCGCTAGTTGCCTGTTGCTAATTGCTAATCGTCACCAGTTGCTTGTCTTTTGCCGCGTAGTGCGAGTCCACGTACTCGTCGAGAATCTTGATGAACTCCTCGACAATGTGATCGCCTTTCAGCGTGAGCATCAAGCGGCCATCCACATACACCGGGGCCTTCGGTTCCTCGAATGTGCCAGGCAGCGATATCCCGATATTGGAGTGCTTGGACTCGCCGGGGCCGTTGACAATGCAACCCATCACCGCGAGCTTCATCTCTTCCACGCCCGAGTAGCGCGTCTTCCACACCGGCATTTGCTCGCGCAGGTAGCTCTGGATCTGCTCAGCCATCTCCTGGAAGAAGGTGCTGGTGGTGCGCCCGCAACCGGGGCAAGCCGTAACCTGCGGATTGAAGCTACGGATGCCGATGGATTGCAGAATCTGTTGCGCAACCGTGACCTCTTCGGTGCGGTCGCCATTGGGCGCGGGGGTAAGCGACACGCGAATGGTATCGCCGAGACCTTCTTGCATGAGTACTGCCAGCGCAGCCGTGCTGCTGACAATGCCTTTGGCTCCCATGCCGGCTTCGGTGAGACCGAGGTGCAGGGGGTACTCGCAACGGCGGCCCAGTTCGCGGTAGACGTCGATCAGGTCCTGCACGCCGCTGACTTTCGCGCTTAGGATGATCTGGTCCTTGCGCAAACCGTAGCTGACGGCGAGGTCGGCGGAGCGCAGCGCGCTTAAAACCATGGCTTCCATCGTCACGTCGCGCGCGTCCTTCGGATCGTCGAGCTTGGAGTTCTCGTCCATCAGGCGCGTCAAGAGCGACTGGTCCAACGAACCCCAGTTGACCCCGATGCGCACCGGCTTGTCGTTTTCGATGGCAACTTCGATCATCGTGCGGAAGTTGTCGTCGTCTTTCTTGCCAATCGAGACATTCCCCGGATTGATGCGATATTTGGCCAGCGTCTGCGCGCATGCGGGATACTTCTTCAGCAGGATATGGCCGTTGTAGTGGAAGTCGCCGATGATCGGCACCGGAAAGCCAAGGCGGTCGAGGCCGTCCACAATGTGGGGTACGGCGGCAGCGGCGGCGTCGTTGTTAACCGTGACGCGCACCAGCTCGGAACCTGCACGAGCCAATGCTGCACACTGGCGGATGGTGCCGTCAATATCGGCGGTGTCGGTGTTGGTCATGGATTGCACCACAATTGGTGCATCGCTGCCAACCCGCACTCCGGCCACTAAAGCTGTGTGAGTTTTTCTGCGCTGAATTTGAGCCATACAGGACTGCTTAAAAGTTTAACACGGCGGGTCCGAAGGGCCGCACTACCCGTGCAAGCGGATACACCAATCCCGGAACCGCCCAGCCCCGCTGATCGGCCCAACTGACGCGAATTTCGGAACTCAGCCGTCCAATATATGGAACCCTTTGAGGAGGAGACTCATCTGACTATCGAGAGCCTCGAAATACTGTTGGGCTTTTGCCGGTAACCCCACGAAAATAAAAGGTTCACCGGGCAACAAATCCGCCCGCTTTGGGTTTATAACAGGGCTTAGGGGTCTCAAAGGCCGGGTTCTATCTGGCCCGCGATCCGGCCCGAAAAAGGTGTACATCATGCGTTGCCTATCGCGTTTCCTCTGTTGCGGCGCTCTTGCGCTGCTGCTGGTTCCGTTCGGCGTTGCTCAGAACCAAAGCTCTTCATCGCAAGACCCGAACGCCACGTCGAATCCGCCCGCTCAGGACACCTCGAATCCCCCCGCGCCGGAGAAGCCGGACAAGAACGCACCCAGTCCCAGCACCCTGAAAAACATTGACGCCATCGGCAACCGGAACGTCGGCTGCAACAAGGGAATGGGCAATTGGTACTCGCTCGACAAGCAGGTCGCGATGGGGCGTGCGTACTCGCAGCAGGTGGAGCACGGCGCCAAGATGGTCAGCGATCCGGTCGTCACGGAGTATGTGAACCGCATCGGGCAAAATCTGGTGCGCAGCTCGGATGCGAAGGTGCCGTTCACGATCAAGGTGATTGACACCGACGAAATCAATGCCTTCGCGCTGCCGGGCGGATTTTTCTACGTGAACTCTGGACTCGTCCTGGCTGCGGACAATGAAGCGGAGCTGGCCGGCGTCATGGCGCATGAGATCGCCCATGTTGCCGCATGTCATGTGGCGCGTGAGCAGACCCGCGGCAATATCGTCAACCTGGCCAGCATTCCGCTGATCTTCGTGCCGGGAGGCTGGGCGGTGTACCAAGGCACGCAGGCTGCCTTGAGCATCGGCGTACCGCTGACTTTCATGAAGTTCTCGCGCAACTTTGAGGCCGAAGCCGATTTCCTGGGCATGGAGTACATGTACAAGGCGGGATACGATCCGCAGTCGTTCATCGCGTTCTTCGAGAAAATCGCAGCTCAGGAGAAGAAGAAGCCGGGCACATTGGCGAAAGCCTTTTCCTCTCACCCGATGACACCGGACCGCGTGGAACATGCGCAGCAGGAAATGAAAACCGTGCTTCCCCCGCGAGACGAATACATTGTGAACACGTCGGAATTCGACCAAGTCAAAGGGCGCCTGGCCTCGATTGAGAACCGGCACAAGGTACAGAACGACAAAGACAACAAAGACCGGCCGACGCTGCGGCGTGCCACTGCCGACAATCCCTCCACCGATAACGGAAGCGGAAGCGGCACTTCGACCGACGACGACCGGCCGACACTGAAGCGCAACGACGGCTCCGCTTCGCCTTCGTAAATCTTCACTACTATATAAAAAAGGCCCCTGCCGGCAGGGGCCTTTTTTATGCACCAAAGGCAACGGGGCGCGTCATGCGCCCCGTTGGTTCGTTATCCAAGAAGCTATGCCGTCAAGGAAGCCGTTGCGCCAGTCCTGGAAGCGCTTTCATCAGGTCGTTGTAAATCACGACGACCGCGAACAGTATCAAGAAGACAAACGCCGTTTGATAGATGCGTTCCTTGATCCTCATGCTGATCTCCCGTCGTAGCACGCCCTCGATGACCAGCAACAGGATGATGCCACCATCGAGGATGGGGATCGGCAGCAGGTTGAAGATGCCAAGGTTGAGGCTGATCATCGCCATCAAGCTAAGCAGAGGGGTCCACCCCGGCTGACGCGCCGCATCTCCGGAAGCGCGTGCGATGCCGATGGGGCCTTCCATCTGCTTGATGGACGCCTTATGCTGGGCTAATTTGCGGACCAAATCCACGATCAGCAGCGAATACCTTTTGTTTTCCTCGATGGAACGATTGAGCGCCTGAGCGAAGGGCAACTTGTCGATTTGCACCGGCCTCGATTGAAAGCCCAGACGATAATTCTTCTGCCCGTCTTCTTCGGTTTGGACGGGCGTTATCCTGAAGCTTAACTGCTGCCCGTTGCGAACCGCAGTGACGTCCACCGGCTTGCTACCGTTTTGCCGGAGGTAGTGGATCACGGAAAGCAGCGATCGCATCGGTGTGCCGTTCACCGCGACGATCTCGTCGCCCAGCTTCAATCCGGCCTGTGCCGCCGGCATGTTCGGTTCAAGTTCGGTTACCGTAATCGGCTGGTCCGGCAACCATCCAACGGTGGCGTATGGGTCTGACCCTTCAATCTCTGGCTGGATCTGCTTCTCCAGGATCTCGTTGCCGCGCTGGATGGCGACATCCATCGGTCCCTTGGAGGCGATAGCCACCTTTAGCAGGACATCTTCCCAGGTGGGATTCTGCTGGCCCTCGATGCGCACGATGCGGTCGCCCTGCTCAATACCCGCCTTGGCCGCCGGCGAGTTCTCAAGCACCCATCCCACCACGGCGGGCTGGTCCAGATAAACAGGATGCTCGTAGTGCACCATGAAGACGCCGGTTAGAAGGACGACGGCCAGAATGATGTTCATGGCCGGGCCTGCGATGGCGATCACGAAGCGCTGCCAGCGAGGATGCGACATGAACTCGTCAGCAGCGCCGCTGCGCGATTCCAGCGGACTTTCGCCGGCCATTTTCACGTATCCGCCCAGCGGCAGTGCGCTGATGCGGTAGTCCGTTCCACCACGGCGGAAGCCCGTAAGACGCTTGCCGAAACCGATGGAAAACACATCTACTCGTACGCCAAACCATTTAGCGGCAGCGTAATGGCCGAACTCGTGCACCAGGATCATGATGCCGAGCACCACCGCCATTGAAGCTACCGCAATTAGAAACGATTCCATAAACCTTTTCAGTCCTAAGGGGAGCTACTTGTGCCGGATCGCCGGGGGAGTCGGGACGGCCATTTCTCTGGAGCCCACATGTTGGATGCGGTCGCGCGCTCGGAGACGCGCATTATCATCCATAGCCAATACTTCTTTTATCGATTCCGGAACCCGCGCTGGCGTTTCACTAACAACCGCTTCTATTGTAGCCGGAATATCCGGAAATCCAATACTACCTTCGAGGAATGCCGCCACCGCCACCTCGTCGGCTGCATTCAAGGCAATCGTCTTCGAGCCTCCTGCTTCGACTGCCTGGTAAGCCAAACATAAGCAGGGAAACTTTTCCAAGTCGGGAGGCAGGAAATCCAGCCGCCGCAGCTCCTCCACCGGAAAGCGCAGGTCAGACTCGATGCGGTCGGGATAGCAGAGGGCATACAGGATCGGTAATCGCATGTCGGTTACCGAGAGTTGGGCGAGCAGGCTGCCGTCCACGAACTCGACCATGGAGTGAATCGTGCTCTGAGGATGCACAAGAACGCTGACCTGGCTGGGAGGCATATCGAACAACCGGCAAGCCTCGATCACCTCGAAGCCTTTATTCATCAGTGTTGACGAGTCGATCGTGATGCGCTTGCCCATCTTCCAGGTCGGGTGGTTGAGCGCCTGCTCGACGGTGATGTTGGCAAACTGGCTGGCCGGAGTGTGCAGGAAGGGTCCGCCCGACGCGGTCAGCCAAACCCGGTGAACTTCGTTGCGACGGCCACCGCGCATGGCTTGGTGAATCGCATTGTGTTCACTGTCGATCGGCAGCAGCGGCTTGTCTTGCCTGCGGGCCTCAGCGGTAATCAGGTCGCCCGCCGCGACCAGGCATTCCTTGTTTGCCAAGCCGACCGTCTTGCCGGCTTTGACCGCTTCGTAAGTAGCTTCCAGTCCGGCGACGCCCACAATGGCACTAACGACAAAGTCGGCGTCGGGATGAGTCGCGACCCTGACCGATCCAGCCGAGCCGTGCACCGTTTCAACGGCACTTCCAAGGCCTGCCTTGTTCAGCTTGTCTTGAACCTGGCTGGCGGCATCGGCGGTCGCCATCGACAATATCTGCGGATGCCAGCGGCGCGCCTGCTCGAAGGCGAGTTCCACGTTATTGCCCGCCGCCATGCTGACCACGGAGAAGCGGTCAGGGAAGCTCTCGACGATATTTAGGGTGCTCTTCCCGATCGATCCGGTCGAGCCCAGTATGGCGATTCGTTTCATCACTTCAGCTATGAATAATACTTGTTCCGAGGTAAACGCAGAGGCCGGCGAAATAAAACAGGATCGCGACCGGTAGCGCGAACAAGAGCGCGTCAATGCGGTCGAGCATTCCTCCATGCCCGGGAAGAAGCGATCCCGAGTCTTTCAATCCAGCCCCGCGCTTCATGGCCGATTCCACGAGATCGCCAAGTTGGGCCGCGACGTTGATGCACACCGCGAAGAAGACGACCAGCCAAATGGGCGCGGGTTCCCGCGGAACCATGGCCACGGAGTACGGCGAAACAAGGTGAAGCTGAATCAGGCCTTTGTAGATGGGCAGGAGAAAGTGGAACAGCAAGAGAGCGGCGACTACGGCGCCCAGCACCGACGCGATTGCCCCTTCCCACGTTTTTCCGGGGCTCACCCGGAGAGCCAGCTTGTGTTTGCCAATGGCGCGGCCCACGTAGAATGCGGCGATATCGCCGGTCCAGACCAGCAGCATGACATACAACAGGAAAAGCGCGCCATTTTCCATGGCCCGCAGGGTGACCATGCAGGAGAGCGTAACGCCCACGTACGGCAGCACCATGAACGACACGGCTGCATCGGGCAGAGCTTCCGCCAGAGGATCGCGTCGCATGCTTGCGACGAGCAGGACAAGAGGCGACACCAGCAGCACCGCCAGAGCACCCATGCCTGCGACAAATGCGGCGGCGCCAAAATTCTGGAACAATCTCCAGTCGGTGACGAAAGTCGAGGCCTGCACCAGAAAGCCGCACACCAGGAATAGGTAGCTCAATCCTCGAAAGGGCCGAAAGCCGTCAGCCTCCACAATTCCCAGAAATTCTCTCGCCGCCAGGATTGCCACCGCGAGGACGAGCAACGTGAACAGCCACATCGGCGCCAGGAACAGCGCCAGCACGACCAGTGGAATCAGGATGACCGCCGTTAGGACGCGTTTCACGAGGTGTGCCCGTTGTCATTGACCAGTCCGCCGAAGCGGCGCTCGCGCTTCTGAAAAGCTTCGATGGCCTCCAGCAACTGCACCCCTCGAAAATCGGGCCACAGCGTTTCGGTCACGTAGATTTCGGCGTAGGCCACCTGCCACAGCAGGAAATTACTGAGCCGCATCTCCCCGCTGGTGCGGATCACCAGATCCAACTCCGGCAAGCCGTTGGTGTAAAGGTGGGAGGCAATCGACCTCTCATCGATCTTCAGGTGCTCGATGCCTCCGTTGCGCGAGGCTTCGCGCACCAGCGCGTTGAAGGAGTCAACCAACTCGGTTCGGGAACTGTAGTTGAGCGCGAGGGTGAGCACCATACCGGTGTTCTTTTCGGTCATCTCGCGCGCCCACGCCATGCGCTCCTGAACTTCCTGGGGTAGTTCCTGCTGGCGGCCAATGTACTGCAGCCGGATGTTGTTCTCCATCAAGGTGGGCAGCTCCATCTTGAGGTAACGGCGCAGCAGGTTCATGAGATAGCTGACTTCACCCTTGGGCCGCTTCCAATTTTCGGTCGAGAACGAATACAGGGTGAGGGCAGGAATACCGATACTTGCCGCCGTTTCAACCGTGGAGCGCACCGCAGCCACACCCGAGCGGTGTCCCGCGATGCGGGGCAAATGGCGGCGTTTGGCCCAACGGCCATTTCCGTCCATGATGATGGCGATGTGGTGGGGCAGCCGCTCCGGATCGAGGTGGGAGTAAATCTCAGCCTCTTTGCGGTTCAGCCCGGCCGGCACTTGAGTGCGCAAGGCGTACCTCTAACAATCTATTGAAAGTAGCATACGCCCCACGCGCTTGCAAAGAAGGGCTACCCAGGTAGCCGAGGATGCAGAGACTTGCGTCGGTTACACCCAGGCCTTCGAGGGTGTTCTGGACTTACTAGTGCGAGGGAATGGTCTTTGAACCGAGGTCCCAAGTCTGTTATTGGCCCGTTGCCATTGCTGGCGAACGCGTTAGTTTAGGCCCCGGGGCCGCCCATTGATAGTCCTGGCCTTGGCGCTCGATTGTTGACCGTTATACTGGCGCTGGGTAAGTCCATCGACGGGAACTCAGCCTGGTTCAGCTTTGCGATGGCATACAACACCAGCTCCACTCGGTTGGAAAACCCAAGCTTCTCGAAGATGCGGAACAGACCATTTTTGATGGTGTGCTCGCTCAGACCAAGGTGCTGCGCGACGTCGCGATTCGAGAGACCCTGGGCCACAAGTCGAACCACTGTTTCCTCCCGCGCCGTCAGCAGGGAAAGTGCTTCGCCTCGGGAACTTTCCGAATCCGAAGATGCACCGCTCAAAGCCTGAACAATATAGTCCACATGGACATTATCGGCCCAAATTTGCCCTTCAACCACACAGCGGACACACTTGCACAGCAGCTTCGTCTCCGATTCAGAGCACGAGAATACTCCTCTTGCGCCGGCGCGAAACGCATCAACCACAAGTTGAGGTTCCGTACGATCAAGCAGAAGGACCCATGGAAGGTTAGGAAACTGACGGCTTATCTCTTGCAAGCGTGCAAAGCCAATGAAGAGCTCATCTTGCAAATGAACGCTGATTAAAGCTATGTCGGGTTTGTTATGTTGTAAAGACTTGAACAGGCCATTCTTAGTTCCAACCGTCGCTACCACCTGAAGATCTGGGCGTCTTTCCAGTTCCCGTGCAAGTAAATGGCACGTCATAAGGCTGGAAGCTGCGATGACAATCCTGATCTTAGGTATCGGTCCCGATCCCATCGGTTATCCCCCACAGAATTCACACTGCGATATGGCGGGCCAGATAGGTGATTCAGCCACAACAAACACAGCCGAGCTTAACTCACCTTTCAGCCTTGCAAAGAACTTTTCCCAGAGATACTAGCCAACTGCCGCGGCGCATTAATGCTAAAACAGTCAGCGGATGCTGTAATGGGAAGTCACAGTAGCCCCTCTGCAAGGTGTATGCAAGCACTTTCTTACATTAACCACGCAACGGTGATGGCCATCACAATTGGAGCACGAGACTAGCCATTCATGCGGTCGACAGCACGGCGGTCCAGTATCTGGAAGAAGTGCCGGACGGCTTCGACTGGGTCGGGATCGGAAAGTTCTCCGCCGGGGGTGAGCACATTGCGGGTAAACGCCCCAAGCAGAATACCGAAGATGTCGCGGGATGCCTGTTCGGGCGGGCACTCGGGCACAAGGTCCCCCTGGGCTTGCAGTCGTCGGATGTACTCGGTCAGCAGGGGATGGGTGTGGGGCCGCAGTTTGTCTTCGTCCCACTCCTTCAGCAGATCGGGGCGTGCCAGCGCCGCTTGGTAAAGCAGGCGGTAATAGTCCCGTGTTGGTCCGAGGGTAAGCCGCACCAGTTCGGCTATGGTTTCACTTAGGCAGGGAAGCGTGTCTTGCGCCAAGATGGAAGTTAGATGGGTGACGAGAGTGTTGCTGCGCGAGGCATCCCGTAGGGCTGCGCGACAGAGGCCGTCCTTGTCGTTGAACAAGCGGTAGATGGTAATCTCGTTGACGCGGGCTTTCCTGGCGATGTGGACAATGCCGCGATTAAATCCGTGATAGGCAAACTCATGTATTGCGGCGCGGAGAATCCGTTCCTGCGTATCTTGCGTCTTTCTCATGCGCGGAAATTGTACCAACCCGCACGCCATCTGTGGCGCAGTTTAGCCGAAATCTCGCAGCTTTTGGCACGGATCGCCGGATTGTGCTACTCGCGACGATGGTCGCGAAACTGAATGACGTTCAGTTTCAAGCAGGTTCGACTTGCCTGTTAGACACCGAGATCAAGCTGCCCGCTCATCGCTTTCGGTGGTCCGGGACTCACTAGCCTGGATTATTCATGAATGTGAGATGTCATCCTGAGCGGAGCGCCC
Source organism: Acidobacteriaceae bacterium (assembly GCA_003160215.1). GTDB lineage: Bacteria > Acidobacteriota > Terriglobia > Terriglobales > Acidobacteriaceae > Bog-257. The sequence continues at coordinate 20,046 of PLQW01000260.1, read as the reverse complement.
GCAGAGAATTTCCGACCCGCCTCTTTTGCGGGTCGGGCGGGCGCGGAGTCGAAGGACCCCCTATAGCTGCGAGAAATCATAGTGTGGCCGTGTGGCGCAGCAGCAAGTTTGAGATGGCTGGCGACCATAAGTCCCGGCCCACACCAAACTGCCGCGCCAACTCTGCCAGACTCTCCCCGCCGCGCTCGTAGGCTGGCAGAATCGGGCAACGCAAATCGCCGGAAAACGCTCGTGCCATCCCATTTTGCCGCAGAGAATCTCGCTACTTGCGCCTTACCCCGAATTTCTCGCCGAGGATATAACCAGTTGAAGCCACTCGCTCCGTAAGTATGGAAGTCTGCCTCTTGGGACAGTACTTTCGTCTCTTAGTTCAGCCGCTTGTTGTTCCGTTCATCTCGGTGCTGGTACACACCTTTGCCCTGCTTAGTCTTGCTGCAAGTGTCCAAGCCGTAACTTCCGACCCAGACCAATTTAGTTGTGCAAAAGATTGCACTTGAGACAAGTAGTTCGGGTCTTTGTAGCTCTTGTGGGTTCCGGGAAGGCGGCTTATCTTCCGGCTTGCACGAGGATTTTGGCAGTTCGAGGCAGCAAGTGCAGATCAGCTCGGTACAGGACGTACCTAAGGGTAGGCAAGAAAGGAGAAAAATGGGGCCACGTTTTCGAATATCGGTGCCGGCAACATTTCAGTGGCAGGGGACGGACGGGGTTCGGCGTGAGAGTAAGGGAACCACGCGCGATATCAGCGGCTACGGGGTGTTCATCCATACCGACTCCGCGCCCTTACCTGGCGATTCGATCCAGGTGATCGTTAATATGCCGCCTTTGCAAGCTCAAGCCATGGGGATGCAACTCTATGGCAAGGGCGTCGCAGTTCGTGTGGAACCTGGGGACGACTGTGCGCCGGAAGGGTTTGCAGCCGAGGTGCTCTTTCAATCGGGCTGGGCAAGCGCCCTTTCCCAGGCTGTCCAATGATGACTTGGCTGAGGCAACGAGCCGTTGACAGTGGAAAGCGGCTGGCATCGGCCCAGCAGTGCTTTCGGGAAAGCAGTAGATGACATTTCAGAGGTTGAGACTTCGCTTGCGGTTTCTCGTGGCCGGCGCTTCCTCAACCATCGCTAAATGCGAGCGAGTCGCAACCTCGGTTCGTTTGCAAAATCGACGCGCCAGCTTCGTTCACCTCCCCGGTCCTGGCCGGCGTGTTTACCACCAATCATTTACCAATCTACTGGCAACAGTGGAAGAAGGAGCAGCAATGAAGCGGATCACTGTAATTCTCTCCATCCTGGTTTTTGCTCTAGCCACTACGGGCTTGGCAATGGCTGACGCCTTTACGTTCCACTTTAACGCTAATGGGCAGACGGGCAGCGGACTTCTGTTCGGCACCAATGAAGGCAGCGGCGTGTGGAGCATAACCGGCGCAATCGGCACGATCGACGGGTCCGCGGTCACAGGGATTGACCCCTGTGCCTTCGGAGGAGTTCCTTGTGGTGGAGTCGATTCGATAACCTGGGATGACCTTTTGTACTATCCAGCACAGATCACTTACACGAATACCGGCGCCGCCAATGTGACTCTCTATGGATTGATGTTTACGCTTGCCAATGGCGATTACGTCAACCTTTACTATTACGACAACGGCGCCCAGGGGGGTGACATCTGTAATTCAGGGGGCTATTGCAGCAGCCTGGTGGCTTCTGATGGAAGCCAGGTGTCTTTTGGCACCGTACCCAATGCAACGTTTGCCCCTTTTACTACACCCGAGCCTTCCACCCTGGCGTTGTTCGGCTCTGGCATCCTTGGACTCGCGGGAATTTTGCGTCGGAAGGTAATCGGCTAGCTTGTCCAGTCACAGCGCGCCAGGTTCGTCCACTCCGGTCACGGCCTGGCGCGTCCACCAACAACGCAATTTGTGATTTGAACCTATGTGATTTGAAGCCAAAGGAGAGTTTGATCCGTGAAAATGTCCATCGCTTCATTGTCACTACTTACCGTATGCTGCCTGATGCTGGCTGTTGCTCCAGCTATGGCCGACGCCACCCTGTATTCCAACGGTCCCTACAATGGCAACAAGGCGGCTTGGGGAATTAACGCTGGCAACGCCGTTAGCGACTCGTTCACGGTGCCAAGTGGCTCCAGTATCGAAGACCTGGCTATCGTTTACTGGGTACTCACCGGGAATCCTGTCCTGACGAGCGTGGACATGTCGATCGGGTCTACATCGTTTGGCGGTACTCCGCAGACGTTAACGCCCATTTTCAAACGGTTACTGCTTAACAACGGTACTTTTGATGTGTACGAGGCAGTCTTTGCGTTCACCAACATTCCCTGGTCAGGCGCGGGCTGGCTGACCCTGCAGAATGCCTGCACCACCGCCGGCTGCTCTTTTAGCAGCGATACCGTCTATTGGGATGAGAACGACGGGCCGTCCTTGGCTTGGGACAGATCCTCAGACACGCAGATTGGTTCGGAATCCTTCACGTTGACCGGCACGACGGCTCCGACGACTCCTGAGCCCAGCAGCCTCATGTTGTTCGGCTCTGGCATCCTCGGACTCGCGGGAATTTTGCGCAAGAAGGTAATTGGCTAGCTTGTCCAGCCGAAAAGATGGTTAAGAATTAAGCGAAGTATACGATACGCACACTACCCGGCAGCCCTGAGTAAGCTGCCGGGATTTTTCTGGGTAACCCTCTGCAGTAACGAACGCAGAGGCGGCGATACGAAATAGCTGGCGATCAATCGCCATTGCACCACGAAATAAAGTAAAAGGTGCCGAAGACAGTGACCCTCGGCATCTCTGCGCGGGGCGAGGCATGGACGGCCTGTTCGCTGCCAAGGTCTCACTTCAGCGGCGTCTTGAACTGCTCGTCGATCTCGACCTGATAGCCGTTCACCAGCCGGTTGTTTTCATTCGCCATGCCGACCACGGACATCATCTCGTGGAACATTTCGTCGCTCATGCCTTTCTTTCGCGCCGAGACCGTATGCGCAGCGACGCAATAGGGGCAGCCATTGGTCACGCTCACCGCAACGTAGATCAGCTCCTTCACCACCGCATCCAGCGCGCCCGGCGCCATGATCTGCTTGGTGTCCTCCCAGGTACGCTTCAACAGTTCCGGATCGTGGGCGATCGCGTTCCAGAAATTGCTGATCGAATCGGTCTTGCGCGTCGCCATGATGTCGTCATACACCGCCCGCACCTCCGGACTGGCGTCGTTGTATTCGATGAAGCCAAATGTGGACATGTGTCCTCCTGAAAGATTTCAAGCGTTCGCAGCCGTTGAAGATCGCGGCACGCTGGCGGGATGGTCGCGCTCCACGTGCCTACACCCTCGATGCTCCATGGCGGACTCTCTCCCGCACAAATTCGATCAACTCGGGTGTCACATACTGCGGCGGGCGGATGTGGAATCTCGGTTTGGCGGCCACTGGTTTGAGTGAGACGTTCGCCCAGGCAACATCGCCACTGCCGTCGTGCAGGATCACGGCGTCCGCGCGATCGAGAAATTCTTGTGCCGAGGTCTTGAAGTCGGCGGTCGTCGGGTCGAGCACCGTCAGGTAAAGGTCGGGGCGCAGGAAGCGCATTATCGAGTTGGATTCGACGATAGCGTTCTCGGCGCCGGCGAGTTCCTTGCGCACGCGAGGCATGGCTTCAGCCAGCATTCCCTGGCGGGTACGCACCCAGAGCGAGCGAGCTGCGCCGGAGAGAAGAAAGCGAGAGGTGTCGCTATCGCCGCTGCGATCGGGCTCTTCGGTCACGGCCCAACTGTGGTCGTCGGTGGCGCAGTTGCAGAGTTCGCCGTTGGCGGAACAAATCCCGTGTCCGTATTGCGTGATCTTGATGGCCGTCCAGTGAAACTCGGGGAGAGCGGCAATCAGACCGGCGACCACGCTGGTCTTGCCCACGCTGCGAGAGTGTCCGCCAATGACGATGATGGCCATAAGTAAACCGGCAATTAGCAGTTAGCAGTCGCTCCTTCACCCCAGCGAGTGCAAAACCAGCACTCGCCAGGGACCCCCGGCTGCGCTCGTGATGACAAATCCAAGGCGGATGTCTCTGCGAATCTCAAGAGCGACGAAGGCAGGCTCCCGCCCTCAGTGCGCCAGAAATCCGCTGGCTGCGCTGATCACGCCGAGGATCGCGAGAACAAAGCCGAAGTACCAGTACGCGCGCTTGTCCGTGAGCAAGGTAATGGAGGTGACGACCAGCGCGATCTCCAGAAACACCTCGCCCAGGTCGAAGCGGTCGGCGCGACGGCTGGCGCGTCCCACTTCCGCCTCCAGTCCGCGCGCTTCGTTCTGGATGTCCTTCTGCTGATCGCGATACTTGTCAATCTCTTCGTGGAAGTGTTTCTGCACCTGCTCGGCGCGTTCGGCCTTGGTGTTCTCCAGCGCCGTCAGTACATCGTCGAGCGCCTCCAGATTGTTGCGGCGCATGTTCTTTGCCTGGTAATAGGCCCACTGGTCGGTCGCCCGGGTCTGCATCAGGATTTCTTCCGTATGTGCCCGATGGCCGAGCAGCGAAACCGTGGCCACCAGTACTGCCAGAATTGCCATGGTCAGGCTGACCGGAGCCATCGCCTTGTTTTCTTTCGCCCGCTCTGCCGCTTCTTTCAGTTCATTCAGTTCGTCGCTCATGTGCCTCCGCGGAATCAGCAATTAGCAATTAGCAATTAGCCAAAAACTACACTGGCCTGTGCAGACTCAATGCTAACCGCCAACCTCTAATTACCAACGGCTAAATCCTAACTGCTCTCTTCCTTTCCAAAATAGCGCAGAATCGCGTCTGCTTGTGGACGACTCACCACCGACGTCAGCGCTGCGGCGTCCGCCTGCTTCACCGCTTGCAGACTGCCGAAGTGCTGCAACAGGCGGTTGGTGGTCCGTTCACCCACGCCGGGGATCTCCAGTAGTTCGGTCTGGCGGTCGCGAATCTGCCGCCGTTTGCGATGGAAGGTCACGGCAAAGCGGTGGGCCTCATCGCGGACCAATTGCACCAGGTGCAGCACCGGCGAGCGGCGGTCCAGCACCACCGGCTCGTCCTCCTGCCCGTTGACGTATATGATCTCCTCGCGTTTGGCGATCGAGGCCAGTGGCTGGTTGATGATGCCCAGCGCTTCCAGCGCCTGCGCCGCAGCGTGCAGTTGTCCGATGCCGCCATCGATCAGCACCAGGCTCGGCATGTTCTGCTTTTCTTCCTGAACTCGCTTGTAACGGCGGGTTACCACCTCGCGCATCGAGGCGAAGTCGTCGACACCCTCGACGCCTTTGATGATGAACTTGCGATAGTCGGACTTCTTCATCTTGCCGTCTTCCCAGACCACCATCGAGGCGACCGTTTCGGCGCCTTGAATGTGCGAGATGTCGAAGCACTCAATCCGCTTGGGCAACTCCGGCAGCATGAGCGCGTCCTGCAAGGCTTCCTGGATCGCCTTGGCCGCCGGCTTCATGACGCGGAAGCGCTGATCATACGACTGCTTAGCATTCTGTCCTACCAGGTCGATCAGCGAGCGCTTGTCGCCGCGCTGCGGTACGTGAATCTGCACCCGCCGCTTCTGGCCTTCCGAGAGCACTTCCTCCAGCGGGATGCGATCTTCGAAGTCCACCGCAACATATATCGTGTGCGGCACATACTGTTGATCCAGGTAAACCTGCTTCAGCAGCGCCGAAAAGAATTCTCCCGGCTCGAAGCCCGCAGTGCCGGGCATATCGCCGAGGTCTTCCCAGAAGAACTCGCGCTTGTCCACGATCTTGCCGCCACGCATGTGAAAAAGATTCACCGCCAGCATCTCATTTTCGTAGTGATATCCAAAGACATCGGCATCGTCACCCTCAACCGCGGCGATGCGCTGCTTCTTGTCCAGCAACTCGACGGTCGAGATGAGATCGCGATACTTTGCCGCCAGTTCATACTGCTGGCGCTCGGCCGCGGCTGCCATACGCTGCTGCAAGGAGCGCGATAGATCGGCGCCTCGGCCTTCGAGGAACATCCGCACGTCGTGTACGGCTTCGGCGTAGCGCTCGGGCGTGGTGAGCCCTTCAACGCACGGCCCCAGGCAGCGCCCGATGTAGTACTGCAAGCACGGTCGCGGATAGTAACGATTCAGGTCGAGCTTGCACGAGGGAATCAGAAAGTGCCGGTGGATGAGGTCTACGATCCGATAGGCCAGGCTCGTGGGGAAATAAGGCCCGAAGTAGAGCGATCCGTCGCGGCGCAACCGGCGCGTCGGATAGACGCGCGGATACCGCTCGCCGATCGTCAGTTTGATGTACGGGTATGTCTTGTCGTCGCGCAGAAGGATGTTGTAGCGCGGTTTCTTCTGCTTGATCAGGTTGTTCTCGAGCGCCAGCGCTTCCTTCTCGTTGTCCACGACGATGTAGTCGAGGTCGACGGCTTCCCGCAGCAGCGATCCGGTCTTGGCGTTGTCGGCGGCGCCTTCCAGAAAATAGGAACGCACGCGGGCGCGCAGGCTGTTGGCCTTGCCCACGTAGATGATTTCGCCGTCGGCGTTCTTGTAGAGATACACGCCGGGCGAGGCTGGCAATGTCCGAATTTTCTGGTGAAGGTCCATTCAGCTCTGATGACAGGAACCCAAACGAGTCGGTCGCTTTGAAGCATGATTTGGGTCGCTCGGCTCTTCGCTCGGGATTCAGCCGCGGGCACTTCCACCTACATCCCGCGCAAAATCGTCGCGCCTTCGACATCCGGATCGGACGCCCGCAACCGCCTCAACGTGGTAAAAATTCTACTCCTCGCGTCAGGATTATCCGGCCCGGTCTCGTGGCCCGGACCGATCGCTCCACGGCTCGTTCCAACCCATTGAAACTAAAAGGTCTTTTCTGTCGCTGCAGCTATCCCCCAATGGCAGCATGGTTGCTCATCCCTTCTCCAGAGGCCGGCGCAAACTCGAATGCCGCCGCCGAAAGTTTGCAAGGAGTTCATTCCATGAATCGATTTACCCTTGTAGCAGCGCTGGTGGCCGGCAGCCTGTCGTTTACCGTGGGCTGCGCCACCAAAAAGTATGTCCGCAACGAAGTGGCGCCGACGATAAACAAGGTCAATGAATTAGATGATCTAACCGCGAAAAATACTCACGACATCCGGGACACCGACTCCCGTGCCCAACAGGGCATTCAGCAGGCGAAGTCGCAGGCGGCAACCGCAGATCAGAAGGCCCTGGCTGCGGGTCAGGCTGCCGACCAGGCCAATCAGAACGCTACTCAGGCCTCGCATCGCGTGACCAGCCTGGCCGGTACGGTTGAGAATCTGGACAACTACAAGCCGGTCAGCGACACCACGGTTCTGTTTGCCTTCAACAAGGCCGATCTCACGCGCAAGGACAAACAGGCACTCGACGAGTTCGCGCAGCAGATGGGCAGCCAGAAGCATTACATCGTTCAAGTCGAAGGCTACACCGATTCGGTCGGACCGGCTGATTACAACTACCAACTCAGCCAGCGCCGCGCCGACGCCGTCATCCAGTACCTGGCCCAGAAATGTAACGTTCCAGCGTACAAGATTTACCTAATCGGTCTGGGCAAGGACAATCCCGTAGCCATGAACACCAGCGCCTCCGGGCGAGCCAAGAACCGCCGCGTGGATGTAACCCTGATGACGAACAATGCGACCGAGTCGGCTTCGTCCGCGCAGCTCAGCTCCTCGGTGCAGATGCAACAGCAGTAGTGACCGGGGAAGAGGCGCGGTCGGAGGGGGATCGACCGCGCTGAAAGTTCTCCTCCTTGAGGAGTTGGTGGACGAAGTCGCCCATCCTAGAAAGGCCGTCTTCATGGTGGACGGCCTTCTTCATTTTCCCTCTTGCAACCTCAGATCTCACCATATATTTTGTGCGTTCAGGCATTGTTGAAGTGTTGTATGAGCAACTGGTCTAGCAAGGCTGCTGAAGGAGCCATTGTCTGCAATGGACTTGTAAGGGGCGCACCTTTAGAGCCTGCCCCCTGAGCCTGTCGAAGAGTGCGCGGGTAAGCCTCTTATTTTTGTCATCACGAGCGGGCTTCAGCCCGCGAGGGATCTGCTTTTTGTCGTTCTCGGCCCCTAATGCTCAAGAAGGCCAGCTCTACCAAACACAAAACCTGAACCCGCCCCAAGGTCTATCATCATTCTTGTTTGTCGACCCTTGATGCGGCAGCGCTGCTCCGGTCGACGCTTCGCAAATGAGCACAAAACTCCAACGACTCATGCTCCGCTCTATCAACATCTGGCCGCCGTTCTTCGGCGCCGGGATTCGGGTCAAGTGGAGCGCCGACCACAAAGCCGTCGACGTCGAAATGAAGTTGCGGTTCTGGAACCGCAACTATGTCGGCACCCACTATGGGGGCTCGCTCTACTCCATGGCCGATCCGTTTTATATGCTGATGCTGATGGAGAACCTGGGCCGCGACTACATTGTCTGGGACAAAGCCGCCAGCATCCGCTTCCGCAAACCCGGGAAGGGAAGAGTCAAGGCCGAGTTTCGCTTGACCGACGCGCAACTCGACGACATTCGCGAAAAGCTCGCGACCCAGGAGAAGTATGAGCCGACATTCGTGGTCGAGGTGAAGGATGAAGCCGGCGACGTGGTCGCCGAAGTACAGAAGGTGCTGCACATCCGGCGACGGTGAGTCGCCATCCGCTCAACGAGTCCTGAACTGGATTTCCGGGTTCCAATACAATATGGGAGTGCGTTTCCGTTATTTGATTCTCGCCGTACTTTGTCTCTGGTTTACGGGTATTGCGGTCGCGCAAGACCAGCAGCCGGTCGAACAGGTTCCCACCGATAAATCAGCCCCTCCACCCAAAGACAATCGCAAATCTCCGCCGCGATCTGACAACGTTCCCGCCGGGGAAAGCTCCAGCAAACAGACGCGAATCGACGTTTCCCCTCCCTCCGACGATGCCAAGAAGCATCCCGAAGCGGAACTGGGCGACAGCGCAAGCGATGTCGATGAATTCACGCCCTACAATCCCATGCGGGCGATGAAGTGCGTGGAGATCGGCGACTTCTACGTCAAGGTCAAGCAAAATTATCCCGCCGCCATCAGCCGCTATCGCGAGGCGCTGGAATATAAGCCCCACGATGCCGAGGCCACGTTCAAACTGGCAGAGGTCTTGAATAAAACCGGCGACACCGCTGGCGCCGTGGAAAATTACGAAGCCTACCTGAAGATCCTTCCCAATGGGCCATATGCGAAGAGGGCCCAGGAGGCGCTCGACAAGCTGAACAAGCAGTAGCCAGTAGTCAGTTGTCAGTTGTCAGTTGTCAGTTGTCAGTTATCGGTAATCGGTTGCCGGTAACCTGACCCCTACTTCCGTCATCCTGAGCGTTATATGGGCCTGCGGCCCACCCATAGAAATGAAAATTAACCAGGGAGGCACGGAGATCACTGAGAAAACTCTAGAGTAGCACCAGCCCTAATCCCGGAGCACTTTTGATTACCATCCATCGGAGGCGAAAGACATTCTGAAGTGAACTGCACCCGCCTGGACTCTCCGTCCAATCGTCCTCACTCGCCTTGGTGATTTAGATCACAGAGTTCCGGGTTGTCGCACGGTATGGTAGCCACTCCCCCGAGCGTCGCAGTTAGAAGCGATCTTGGGGCAGGGGGGATTCCCTGCTTGTCGTCCACGCTAGGCGGCTATGGCTACCGTCTGATGGCTCCCGCTCAAAGGCTGGAGAGATACGAATTCTCGCTTCCTGGGCCGCGGGCTGACGAAGTGGTGATAGAGGTTGCCGGCTGCGGCGTTTGCCATACCGATGTCGGCTTCGCTTACGACGGGGTGCCCACGCGCGCCCCACTGCCACTCACTCTCGGACACGAAATCTCGGGTCGCGTCATGGCAGCGGGCGAGGGTGCCACGAAGTGGGAAGGCCGCAACGTAATCGTTCCTGCTGTGATCCCGTGCGGCGATTGTGGTCCATGTCGAGCCGGCCAACCCACTATTTGCCGGCGGCAGTTCATGCCCGGCAACGACGGCGATGGAGGCTTTGCGACTCACGTTCGCGTTCCCGCCCGTGGACTCTGTCCGGTTCCCGAAAATCTGCCGCCAGGCATCACTCTTGATCTCCTGTCCGTGGTCGCCGATGCGGTCACTACCCCTTTCGAGGCGATTCGACGGTCTGGCTTAGGAGCGGAGGACGTGGCTGTATTTGTGGGCGTGGGAGGAGTCGGTGGATTCGGCGTCCAGATCGCTGCCGCCATGGGGGCGGCCGTTGTGGCCATTGACGTCGACCAAGCTAGGCTTGACTTGGCGGCCCGGCACGGCGCATCGCAGACGTTGGATGCCAGTTCCGCGAACGAGAAGGAACTGAAATCCGCGGTGCGCTCCTTTGTCAAACAGTCCGGGCGCGAGGGCATCGGGCTGAAAATCTTCGAGACCAGTGGGACGCCGGCAGGCCAAACCATTGCGTTCGGACTGCTCGACCATGGCGGTTACCTGGCTGTGGTCGGGTTCACGCCCAAGAAAGTCGAACTGCGGCTCTCCAACCTTATGGCGTTCGATGCTACAGCGCGCGGCAACTGGGGTTGCCCGCCGGAACAGTATCCGGCCGCGCTCGCGCTGGTGCTGCAAGGTAAAGTGGTTCTGGAACCTTACGTGGAGCGGCATCCGCTGGACGAGGCGCCTACTCTGCTGGAGGCGGTGGCCCGCCATGAAATTCGCAAACGCGTGATTCTGGTCCCGGATCACGAGGGCCCGCAGTAAAGGAGATACGATTTTGCATGACCACAACTTAGTGGAGTCGTTTCCCACCCATTTCATTTTGGTAGAACAGCGAGTGGTGAAAGATCGATCGGGCGCGCCAGTCGAAGGACTGCACAACCTCTGGATAACCCTGAACAATCCGTCCGAACTCAACAGCTATACCACCGACATGCTGAAGGAGATCATTCTGGCGCTGCGCGCCGCCAGCAACGACCGGGCGGCGGTGGCTGTAGTTCTGACCGGCGCCGGATCACGCGCTTTCTGCGCCGGGGGCAACACGCGTGAGTACGCGGAAGTTTACGCGGGCAATCCCGGGGAGTACCGCCAATACATGCGGCTGTTCAACGACATGGTGACCGCCGTCCTGCAATGTGACAAGCCGGTGATTTGCCGGGTGAACGGGATGCGTGTCGGCGGAGGTCAGGAGGTGGGCATGGCGTGCGATTTTTCCGTGGCCAGCGACCTGGCGGTTTTCAGCCAGGCCGGCCCGCGGCACGGATCGGCGCCAGATGGCGGGTCCACGGATTTTCTGCCTTTATTTGTTGGAATGGAACGCGCCATGGCCAGTGGCACGCTAGGTGAACCCTGGAGTGCGCACCGCTTCTACTGGCTTGGAGGCCTGACCCAGATTGTCCCGGCGCTGAAGGTGGACGGGAAGTGGAGACCGAATCCACTGGTGGTTACCGATCGTGTGCTTGATGAATACGGCCGGCTGTCGATCGGCGAAGCGAAAACCGGAGACCAACGCGCACAAGGCAAGTTGCTACTCGCCAAGGGTTCCGTAGATCTGACCCTTCTCGATGAGGCCGTAGATGCGTTGTCCACCAACTTGCTGTACACCATGCCCGACTGCCTCACCAAGACCATCGAGAGCCTCCGCAAACACAAGCTGGAACACTGGGACCGCAACCGCGAAACCAATCGTGCCTGGCTGTCGTTGAACATGATGACCGAGGCGCGCGCCGGCTTCCGCGCCTTCCATTACGGGAGCAAGGAGCAGCGGGAGGTGGATTTCATCTTGTTGCGCCGGCGTTTAGCGGAAGGCGTGCCGTGGAGCGATGAACTAATTGAAGAGATTGCCCCCTGGACGGCACAGGCTGCGGGCACAAGTAAACCATGATGAGTTCCACCAGCAAAGCCGGGCTGACGTTTGAACACGAAGGACAGGCCTTTCTTGAGAAGCGGCCGCCGCGCTGGCGCCAGTCGGGGGTGACAGCGTGAGCCCGGAACTCGTCAACCTAATCAAGGGCGCGCAGGAATTGAACGACGACTTTGACCTGACGGCGGTGCGGACCTGGAAGGAAGCTGAGACCGGGCGCAAAGCCATTGGCTACATGCCCATCTACGTTCCGCGTGAGTTGATCCATGCGGCCGGAATGTTGCCGGTCGGCATTATGGGCGCGGGAGAGCGACTAGAGATCATCCGCGGCGATGCCTACTTCCAGAGCTACATCTGCCATATTCCCCGCAGTACCATCGAACTCGCTCTTACCCGCCGGCTCGACGTGCTGGATGGCATGTTGTTTCCCTCCATCTGCGATGTAATCCGCAATTTGTCAGGCATGTGGACCATGTTGTTCCCGGAGCGTTACGTCCGCTACGTGGATTTGCCGCAGAACTTCGATCCCGAAGTGGGTGGGGTTTACTGGCGCCGTGAACTGGAGACGCTGCGCGCGGACCTTTGCCGCCTGGCCGGCCGGCCGATCGAAGATGAAGCCCTGCGACAGAGCATCGCCGTATACAACGAAAACCGCTCCACCATCCGCGAGCTGTATAGCGCCCGCAGCCGCCAGCCTTGGGTCTACCCCACCTCTGAAGTGTATCTGCTGTTGCGAGCAGGGAACCTCCTCCCGCCTGAAGATCACACCATGCTGCTGCGGGAATATCTGCGGCTGGCGCCTTTAGAAACCGAGCGCCGCGATCGTGACCAGAGCCGGATCGTGTTAGTGGGAACGTTCTGCGAGCAGCCGCCCCTGGGCCTGCTGCTTACGTTGGAACGCGCCGGATGCTGGATCGTGGATGACGACCTGCTTCTGGGGCTCCGCTGGACCATGGGTGATATCTCGTGCGCCGGCGATCCATTGCAAGCCCTGGTCGAGGCTTTCCTTACCAAGAGCGCCGAAACGGCGGCGCGCTACCTGCCGGAGGGCGAACACGGACGGGCACTCGTGGAATCGGTCCGCCGCAACCGGGCCGAAGGGGTCATCTTTTGCGCGCCCAGTTTCTGCGATCCCGCCCTGCTGGAGCAGCCCATGCTCATATCCAGGCTCGACCGCGAAGGCATCCCCCACACGCAATTCAAATATTCCGAAGACACCGGCCAGTTCGCCGTCATTCGCGAGCAGGCGGGCACATTCTCCGATTCCATCCGCCTGTGGAGCCAAGCATGACTGCTGCATCCGCCAGCCCTCGCGTCCCCACGGAAGCCGGCAAGGAACGCAGCATGTCTCTGCAAAAGCAGATGATCGCGGGCCACTACACCGCGCTCTCGCATGCTCCGCAAGAAGGCCGCAAGGTGGTTTATACCTTCGTTCCCGGCAATCTTACCGAACTGGTGCGCTCCTTCAATCTGCTTCCGATGCTTCCTGAAATCAATGCGCTCCAGTCCGGCATGCGCAAGCTTTCGGGCGACTACATTGCCGAGGCGGAGAAGCACGGGCATAGCGAAGACGTTTGCACCTACGTGAAGTGCGACATCGGAATGTTGAAGAAGGGCAACATCGGTCCCACCGGCGAAAAGCTGCCGCCACCGGACTTGCTTCTGCTCTCCTATACCGGCTGTTTCACGTTCATGAAGTGGTTCGAACTGCTGCGCCAGGAATACGACTGCCCGGTAGCCATGCTCCATGTGCCGTACCAGTCCGAAGGCTGTATTCTGCCCCATCACGTCGACTACATCGTCCAGCAGTTGCGCACGGAAGTGATTCCCAAACTTGAACAAGTAAGCGGCCTGCGCTACGACGAGGACCGTCTGCGCGAAATGCTGCGGCTCTCGGCGCAGGCGGAAGATGACTTGGTCTGGGTGTTGGAATCGGCCAAGCACGTACCCTCGCCCATCGATGCTTATTTCGGCGGTGTGTACTACATCGGGCCAATGTTCACCGCGTTTCGTGGGACCGCCGAAGGTGTGGCCTACTACCGCACGCTTCACGAAGAGGTAGAAGAGCGTCTGCGCTCAGGTTTGGGTCCGCTGACGCCGGAAGGATCGCAGGAGAAGGAACGCTACCGGCTGGTGATGGAAGGTCCTCCTAACTGGACCAGCTTCCGCGAGTTCTGGAAGATGTTCTACGACGAAGGCGCGGTGGTAGTAGCCAGCAGCTATACCAAGGTTGGAGGACTGTACGACGGCGGCTTCCGCCACGATCCCGCACGCCCCTTGGAGACGCTGGCGGAATACTGCATGGGCTGTTACACCAATCTCGGCTTGCCAACGCGTGTTGAGCTGCTGGAGCGTTACATCCGCGAGTATCGTGCCGACGGATTCATGATCAACAGCATCAAGAGCTGCAACTCCTTTAGCGTGGGCCAGCTCCTGATGCTGCGCCAACTCGAGCAGCGCACCGGCGTCCCCGGCGGCTTCATCGAAAGCGACCTGGTGGATCCTCGCTACTTCTCCGCCGCGAACATCAAGAACCGCATCGAGAGCTATTTGCAGATGCTCGAGCAAAAGCGCGCAGGCGCGAACCCATGAGTACACTGCGGGTCCATGTCGGCATTGATCTCGGCTCTACTACCACTAAGGCAGTCGTCCTCAACGACGCCGGCGAGGTGATCGGCCGCGGCATCACCAACAGCCGCAGTAATTACGATGTCGCCTGCCAGGTGGTGCGGGAGGAAGCGATGGTCCGGACCCGCTTCACGCTCACTCGGCAGGCCATCGGCGGCGATCCGGCCCTGGCCCAGGTCGAGAAAGCTTTCCTTTCCTCGCTGCAGCGAAACTTCCGGTTTCGGCAGCATCTCGATCAGCTCGCGCGACTGCGGGAAGCCCTGCTCCGCGCCACCGGCGATGCGCGCCACAGCGCTCATCGTAGCGAACTAACTACTGCGCTCGAAAGCATCCTGGATGGGATGGTCGAGCGGACCGCGGTCCACTTCAGCGAATTGGCGGTGCGCAAGAGCGACTTCTTCCGCGATCTTGCCACCGCCGACTACATGCAGTTGGCGGAGCAGCACAACGATTCACGTGGAATCACCTTCGACATGCTATGCGGGCTGTTCGACGCGGCCATCCTGGTGGTGGAGAACTCGACCGGTCAGGGTAGCTTCGAAACACAATTGCGGGGCGCGCTGGAGCCGACTCTGGCGTCGGCGACGAGGGCGGTGCAGGAGCAGGCGCCGCGGCTGCGCGCCGTGGTGGAGGCGACCTGTCGCGCCGAGATCGTAGAGGCCGGAACGGTGGGCACAGGATATGGCCGCCAACGCTTGCCTTTCCCCAAGGAGCAGATTCGCAGCGAGATTCTTTGCCACGGACTGGGCGCGCATGCCATGTTCCCCAGCACCCGGACGGTGCTGGACATCGGGGGACAGGACACCAAGGCAATCCAAGTGGACGCCGACGGAATAGTTGTCAGCTTCCAGATGAATGACCGCTGCGCTGCCGGATGCGGGCGTTACCTGGGTTACATTGCGGATGAAATGAACCTGGGGTTGCATGAGTTGGGACCGCTTGCCCAACAGAGCCAGCGCCGGGTGAAGATCAACAGCACGTGCACGGTCTTTGCCGGTGCGGAGTTACGCGAGCGCCTCTCCCTCGGCCAGAATCGCGAGGACATACTGGCGGGACTGCATCGCGCCATCATTTTGCGAGCAATGTCGCTGCTGGCGCGCTCCGGAGGCGTCAGTGACGAGTTCACGTTCACCGGCGGGGTGGCCCGCAATCCGGCGGCAGTGGACGCACTGCGCCAGTTGGTGCAAGAGAATTACGGCGAGCGGACGCTGAACATTTCCGCCGATTCGATTTACACCGGCGCTCTGGGCGCAGCTTTGTTCGCCCGGCGTAGCGCACAGGCCAATCCATGACAACCACCACCATTGCGTCGAGGACTCGATCTGCGGAGGGGCAGATTACCGCTGGCGTCGATGTGGGTTCCAGCGCGGTGAAGATTGCCGTGCTGCTCACTACCAGCGGCGGTGAGACCGAGGTGCTTACGCTGCTTACCGAGCGCATACGGCGCCGCGAGTTGCGCAAGGTAGTCAATGAGGGATACGAGGCGGCACTCCGCGCGGCTGGCGTGGCTGCGCAAGAGGTTTGCTATGTGGCCAGCACCGGCGAGGGCGAGTTGGTGGATTTTCGCCGAGGGCACTTCTACGGCATGACCACCCACGCTCGCGGCGCCATTTTTCTTATGCCCGAGGTCCGCGCCGTTCTCGACGTCGGGGCCTTGCACGCGCGCGCCATGCGCATTGACGAGCGCAGCCGCGTGCTCAGCTACCGCATGACCGGGCAATGCGCTTCCGGCTCCGGCCAGTTCCTGGAAAATATTGCCCGCTACCTGGGTATCGCTTTGCAGGACGTTGGCTCCCTCTCCTGCGGCGCCGGCAATCCACAAGTGGTCAGCAGCATCTGCGCCGTCCTGGCGGAGACCGATGTAATCAACATGGTCAGCCGGGGAATCTCCACCCCCGACATTCTCAAAGGCATTCATCTTTCCATGGCTGGCCGCTACCTGAAACTGCTGCGGGCGATTGATGTGCATGGCCATGTGGCGATCACCGGCGGTCTCTCCGCGGACACCGGCTTAGCGCAGGCTTTGCAGGAAAGCGCACGCAAAGACGGCCTCGACGTGGAAATCCGCACCCACCCCAACGCCATCTACGCCGGCGCGCTGGGGGCGGCTTTGTGGGGAGCCTATCGTCATCGTATGCTGGCTGGTCAGGTGGAGGTATCGCAATGACCAGCGCCAAAGAATTGGCGGGCAAGACTGCCGTGGTCACCGGCGGGTCGGGAGGAATCGGAAGCGCCATCGTTCGCACCTTGCAACAAGCTGGAGCCGTGGCAACTTCTCTCGATCTCTCGCCGCCGCCCGACAATGACATTCCCTGGCTGCATTGCGATGTGCGCAGCGACGATTCCGTGGGCTCCGCCGTGCAACAGTTCTTTCAGCAGAATGGGCGGCTCGATCTGGTGATTCACGCCGCCGGAATTTCGCGTGAAGCGGTCGTGTGGAAGCTTACCGTCGAAGATTGGGACACGATCCAAGCGGTCAATTTACGTGGCGCTTTTTTGCTGTTGCGGCATACCATTCCTCTGATGCGACAAGGGCAGGGCGGCCGCGTGGTATTGATGGGTTCCATCAATGGATCGCGCGGTAAGTTCGGCACCTCGGCCTACTCGGCCAGCAAGGCTGGACTGCTGGGTCTAGCCAAAAGCGTCGCCCGCGAAACCGGCCGCTTTGGAATTCTGGTGAACGTGATCGAGCCCGGCTGGGTACGAACACCACTGACGGAAGCATTGCCAGGAGCCGCCCGCCAAGCCGCGGAAGCGGAAAGTGTGCTGGGGAATCTGCTCGAAGTTTCCGATGTAGCCGCCGCCGTGCTCTTTCTGTGCGGTCCGGGTGCAGGCCGTATCACCGGCCAGATTCTGCGCGTGGACGCGGGCCAATTTCTGGGAGGTAGTGTGTAGCAGGTCACAGGAGGAAACCATGGCGACCGAGGGCCCGGAACAAACAGGTGTGCTGGAGACCGATGCGGTGCTGGTGCGTACCATGCGCCAGGACGATTTGGGCGTCATTGTGGCGATTGATGCCGCGGCTAGCGGGCGCCGCCGTCCCCGCTATTTCGAGCTCATGCTGCAGCGTGCCATAACCCAGGCAGGCCTGCAGATCTCGCTGGTGGCGGAAGTGGACAACCGAGTTGTGGGCTTCGTAATTGGCTCCCTTTACTACGGTGAGTATGGGGTGGTGGAGCCTTCAGCTTCCATTGACGCTATTTCGGTGGATCCTCGCGTTCGCGGGAAAAACGTCGGGAAGGCGCTGATGCGACAGTTGCGCCTCAATCTGGGGGCCCTGCAAATCACAACCTTGCGGACCGAAGTTTCGTGGGACCATCTCGGCCTCTTGGGGTTCTTCAGAAGTCAAGGGTTCAAGCCCTCCAGCAGGATCTGCCTGGAGTGCATTCTGGATCCAACTCGGCCGGAAGATTCCGCCGGCGGCTAGAGGGGCCGCTTGTTATCCACAAAGTGAGACTTGCCATGACAAAGACAAAAAAGAAACCTGCTCGAAAGGCCACGAAATCCGCCGTAAGAAGCACACAACCGCAGCTCACGCTGCGCTGCTCTCGCTGCGGCCAGCCGGCTGCGAAGGACGATAAATTCTGTGCCGAATGCGGGCTGTTCCTGCGCGATGCCTACCTCGATCACCGGCTCCTGCTGGCGCTGGTGGAAGAAAAAGACGGCCACAGCCGCGAAGCCCGTCAGCAACTGGAGCACCTGTTGCAAGCCGAACCGAACCATGTGCTGGCCAATCACATGTTAGGCACGTTCTACTTCCATCAAGGCACGCTCGATCTGGCTATCGAGCGCTATCAAATAGCGACGGCAGCAGCTCCCACTTTTGTATTGGCGCATTACGATCTGGGCGTTGCCTGGTATCACCGCGGCAACATGCCGGAAGCCATTCGCGCCTTTCGCCGTTGCCTGGAGATTGACCCCAACTACAACGCCGCACACTATCGGTTGGCGGTGTCCTTGTTTCACGCCGGGCAACTGGAAGAAGCCTCGAATCACTTCAAACAGTCCATCGCACTCACGCCAGAGTACTTGATGGCGCATTACCACATCGGCGTGATTCACGAGCGGCGGGGCGAAACGGAAGCCGCCGAGCGCGAGTTCCGGCGCAGTCTCGATGAGGCCGTGGGAGAAGTGAGCAGCCTGTTCCATCTGGCCATAATTCGGCGCAGCAAAGGGGATGAGAACGGCGCGGAAGATCTCCTCCGGCGTGCCCATGAATTCGGTCGAGCCCAAAGCGGCACCTCCTGACCGCGGGAGGAGACTATGAACCCAAGCGAAGAGAGCAACCTCATCCACGATTGGGCGGAAGCAGGCCCGCGAAGAGCGCATTATCCGCGTCACGTCATGCTCGACGACGAGACCTTGCGCGACGGGCTGCAAAGCCCATCCGTCAGCGATCCTCCGCTTGACACGAAAGTCGAACTACTCTACTTCATGGAAAGCCTGGGCATCGAGACGGCCGACGTTGGCCTACCCGGCGCCGGTGTACACCAGCGCGATGCTGTCCTGCGCCTGTGCCGCGAGATCTCCGACCAGCGGCTACGCATCCGGGCCAACTGCGCCGCACGGACCCTGATGGTGGACATTCAACCCATCGCGGAGGTCACTCAACTAACCGGCGTGCCTATTGAAGCCTGCGTCTTCATTGGCAGCAGCCCCATCCGCCAGTACGCCGAAGAGTGGGAGTTATCGGATATTGTACGCCACACGCGCGAGGCCATTCGGTTCGCAGTCCGGGAGGGGCTGGAAGTGATGTACGTTACGGAAGACACGGTCCGCTCTTCTCCCGAGCACCTGCGCGTCCTCCTGACCGCAGCGGTAGAAGTCGGAGCTAAGCGCCTTTGCCTGTGCGACACCTGCGGCGCGGCGGTTCCGCAAGGTGTGTGGAACCTGGTCACGTGGGTGAAAGCACTGGTCATGGAACTCGGCGCCGAGATTGGCATCGACTGGCACGGTCACCGTGATCGCGGGTTAGATCTGGCCAACAGTCTGGCGGCGATCGAGGCCGGCGCCACCCGGGTCCACGGTACGGCACTGGGCATCGGCGAGCGCGTGGGCAACACTCCAATGGAGCAGCTTCTGGTCAACCTCCAGCTCCTGGGTGTACGCCACGACAATCTTTCGCGCTTGCCGGATTACGTTCAAATGGTCTCCACCGCCACCGGAGTTCCCCTGCCGATTAACATGCCCATCGTTGGACGCGACGCCTTCCGCACCGCCACTGGAGTTCATGCATCCGCAGTCATCAAGGCCCAGAAGAAAGGTGACGTATGGCTGGCCGACCGGGTCTATTCGGGAGTGCCGGCTGCGTGGATTGGCCGGACCCAGGAAATCGAAGTAGGTCCAATGTCGGGCACGTCCAACGTTGTCTGCTATCTCAGCACTCGAGGTCTCCCCAGTACACCCGAAATCGTGAAGGCCATACTGGACCTGGCTAAACGGTCCAGCCGCGTTCTTGCAGAGTCGGAGATACTAGAGGTTCTGCGTGCCATGAGTGCATAAGGTTTGCCCCTGGATGACGTTAGTGCTTTATCGGAGACGCGCTTCAGCAGAAGAGTGGAGAGGAACGGAACAGAGCGTTGGGCGCGCGTTCGATAAAGCACTAGAGCATTTCTATTTTAAG
>PLQW01000090.1:21225-120676 GCA_003160215.1 Acidobacteriaceae bacterium | reverse complement strand
ACTTAAAATAGAAATGCTCTAGCACGCCGACGCTACAAAGTCCATCCGCTTCGGGCGCGAACCGGTACCCATCGACATTCTCCCCGGCATCGATGGCGTTGATTTTGATGATGCATGGACGCGTAATGTGACCAGTGTAATCGACATTGGGAGCGGGCTACTGCCTTCTTCATATCAGCGACCGCAAATTACGCAAAGCCAGGCGAATCTGGGGCACGAGCGCAACTTGGGCGATTATGACGCCGGAGAACTCACAGCAGGCGTTTTTGCTGCACAACAAACCGCACCGGTTTCGTTCGTTTCTCCACGAGCCCTTCCCGGACGAGCTCTTGCAGCCACAGCCTAGCCTGTGAACTCGATACCTGCAGCGCGACCGCAACTTCAGCCTCAGCTTTAGGAGATGCGAAAAGGTCACTTAGAATGTCGCGCACGCACGCGATCAATGCTTGGGCGGGTTCGCGGGCTGGTTGTCCATCAGGCGAAGTGTCTGTGTTTCGTTGTGCTTCGAACTGTGATTCACCACTGACGCTTACATCCGAGCCGGTCTTGATAGTTGCAATAGCTCGTTCGCTGTGAGTCAAGTCTGCAGCCTGCGTGTCTGCATCTTGCGTGGCTGATTGGAAAGCCAGTTTTGGCTGCTCCTTCCCGCGTTTGGACTGGGACCAATCAAAGATGGCCAAGAACTCATCACTATGTTGCGGGTTGGGCCAGGGCTGTGCTCCCATATGTGCCAAGCCCTCCAATCCGCGTCCAATCTCACCGTTAGATCTGACGTACACCGGGATAAATCGCAGCTTCTGCAATTGCTCAGTTGCGCCAGCCCATGTCCCGCCTTTCTCATACTCAGCACTTACCACCAGGGCCACATCCGCAAGTGCGTATATTACCTTGTTCCTCTGCATGGCGTGGCCGATGTTGAATCCGGCACTCGGATCGTAAGGTGACACGAGAGCAAGCTGTTCTTCCAGAAGCCAGTTGCGATTCTCTCGGTTAAGCGCAGCCCGTTCTAAGCTGTCGGCTAAAACGCCAGTCGCCCGGCCACCCGCTTGCAATGCTCCCCGCATGGCTGCGCGATCGATACCTGGCGCGGCACCAGAGATGACGTTCTTCTTGGCGAGTGCGCATTGCCGCCCAACGGCTTCGGAGTACTCAATAAGGGCCTCATCTACATGTCGTGAGCCGACGACTGCAAGGCCCCCGCTTTCAAGCAGTGTTGGCTGCCCGCAACCATAAAGCACCGCGGGCGCATCTTCTTTGAGGCGGTCCTTCATTTTCTTGGGGTACTCCGGATCGGCTCGACTGAGGATCCAAATTGCGCACGATTGCCAGCGTTCCACTGCCTGGCTCATGAGGAAACCGCGATCCAAAAGTCGGCTTACCCTATCCGCTGGGATGACTGTCTCCAACTCTCGCAGCAATTCAGCGGACTTGGTTCCCAGTAAATCAGCCGGTACAAGCCCCAGGTGTCGCAGTTGGCGCGCATATCTGCGATACTCACCATGCATCAGCAGTTCGCCATTTCCCGACCCGTTCTTGCCTGTGATCAGCGGTGCGGTCAGAAGTAATATGGCTTGTGTGTTGGTGGAGATGGACAGATTCATTGCCCTTTACCTGCATAGGAGAGCGCTAATGGAAACACTTTGCCAGCTCGTGCTTTCGCAGCAACCACCCCGCGACGGTCACTGTCCAGCGTGAGTCGATGAGGTCGTCCACAAGCAGTACACTTCCTGACGGCAGACTAGTGACCGCTGCTTCTAAAGCGCCATCGAGGTTCCGCGCTTGTTGTGTGCTGTTTGCCATGGTCTTTTGCTCTGGTCTATGATCCACCTTTCGAAGGGCGACTTCGAAACGCAATCCAAGTGCTTCTGCAAGTCTTTCAGCAAAGTCCCGCACGAGAATTGGATGACGCAGGGATGGGATTGACGTCACCCAGGCTGGCGCCGGCTGCGGATTCCAAACGCGCACCATCTCTACACACGCACGCACCAAGTCATCGCTGAACCGCCCTTCCCGATATTTGCCAGTCTTAACTAATATTCCCCATCCAGCATCGCCCCAGATGCAGAGTGCTTCGCCGCGCTCAGTCTGCTGCTCAGCAGGAATGCCACCTTTGACTCCGTACCGAGGCATTCCGCCATCGGGCCATTTCTTGCGAGGTTCTATCGGCAAGCTGCTACGTTTCAGAAATGCTAGCGCCTCCAGCACGACCCGATGGCTCGGCGCTGCTGGAAGCGGCTCCATTCGAGGCCTCGTGGTCTCGCCGGGCGTTCCGTCAAGGGCCGGAATAAGAAACTCCATGAGCCCGGAATCCAAATTAACGTATTCCTGCATCTGTTGCTGTTCCAGACGGCGCAATTCCGTCAGTCTCTCCGCTCGCTGCCAAAAGTTCTCGCTCAATCGCACAGGCGTGAGTTGCCATTTGGTTCCTTGCTTTGCAATCGGAGGGGGCGACTCAAGCCCTAGCAGCTCGATCGTTTTCTCGATGCGTCCTTTGCTTAGGTTCACCTTCGCCATCAGCTCAGGCACAGACAAGCCGTTCCGTGCAGCTTCGAGCGCTCCAATTACCTTGGCAACCTCCGCCCTTGTGGGAAACGCACTCTCAATGAAAAAGCCTGTGATTTCCTGATCTTCATCTCCACTGAGAAGAACTCCATAAGCTGACGGAATTGCACGACCTGCCCGTCCTACCTGCTGATAATACGCGACTACGGACCCCGGTACTTGATAATGAATGACGAACGCGAGGTCCGGTTTATCAAAGCCCATCCCCAAAGCTTTAGTTGCAACGAGTGCCTTAACGCGGTTGTCAAGCAGAGCGTTCTCCAACTCTTCGCGTCGGTTTCCCGTTTCGCCCGTATAGGCCTCAACGTTAAGTCCGCGCGCTTTCAGCCATTCTGCTACCTGATTCGCATCCCGAACCGTCAGTGTGTAAATGACCCCGTGTCCGGCGATTCTCGAGACCTGTTCAGCAAGCCAAGCCAGCCGCTCAGCTTGAGTTCGCATTCGAATCGTCTGCAAGGTTAGGGAAGGACGCGCCAGATCACCACGGGAGACTTCAAGTTGTGGCCCAAGCACGTTGCGCAGGTCGTCCATTACCCGATCGTTCGCAGTGGCCGTGGTCGCTAACAAGCGGATGTTTGGTGGAAGTGTTCTGGCCACCCGTTCCAACAGGCGGTAGTGAGGTCGAAAGTCATGGCCCCAATCAGAAATACAATGGGCCTCATCGATCACGAGCAGTGAAATGCGAGCTGCGATCTGGGCGAGAACGTTGTTGCGGAACCTTTCGTTTGCCAATCGTTCTGGAGATATCAGCAGGATGTCCACTGTATTTTGCTGTATCTGAAGCTCCACAGCATCCCAGTCCTCTAAATTGTCGGAGTGGATAGTGACGGCTCGAACTCCCATCCTAGTAGCAGCAGCAATCTGGTTTCGCATGAGCGCGAGTAGAGGAGAGACCAGTAGCGCAGGGCCAGCCCCGGACTCGCGCAGCAGCTTAGTCGCAATGAAGTAAACGAAGCTCTTGCCCCAACCCGTTTTCTGTACGACGAGAAGCCGGCCCCGACCCTCTACAACATGTCGGATGGCTTCTTCTTGCCCCTCATGGAATGTCGCTGTGGGGACATTAGATCCCAGACGCGGCAACTGCAAAGCGCGCTGTGAATCATAGGCCATCGGCATCGGCGTTATTCGCGAGTTCCCTTCCGAATATTATCCCTTCTTCGCCTCCGCCAGCACCTCTTCCGCGTGGCCCTCGGGCTTCACGTTTTCGAAGATGTGGGCGAGCTTGCCGTCGGGCCCGATGAGGAACGTGGTGCGCGCGATCCCCATCACCTTCCGGCCGTACATGTTCTTCTCTTTCAGGACGCCGAACTTCTTGGCGACCTCTTTCTTGTCGTCGGCCAGCAAGGTATACGGCAGACCGTATTTTTCTTTAAACTTCAACTGTGCCTTCGGCGTGTCGGGTGAGATGCCCAGCACCACCAGTCCGGCCTTCTGCAATTTGCTGTATGCGTCACGGAACCCGGACGCCTCTATGGTTCAGCCGGGCGTGTTGGCTTTGGGGTAGAAGAACAGGACCACGGTCTTGCCGCGGAACTGATCGAGCGAAACCGGGTTTCCGTTTTCGTCGGGCAGGGTAAAGTCGGGAGCTTTCGATTTGATTTCCATATCGCACTATCTATACCGCAAATCCGGCAAATGGGCCACCGCGGTGCCGCTTGCGGTCTTGCTGCTGTCAACTTCCGTCACCGCGCAGCTTCGCGACCGCACCGAGCACAAGCCCGCTGACCAGGACCAGCAGCAGGCGCAGAAGAGCGACAAGAAGAGTAAACGCGGCCCGCGCGCCATCGCGGTGGTTGAGTTCCTGCCCGGCGGCGGCACGCGGCTGGTTCCTGTTGCGCTATGGATCGACGGCCGCTTCTATGATGCCAGTCTCTACGGCGCCCATCCCGAGCCTATGGCGCTGGAGCCCGAGACCCTGTACGAAGCGCTGGCTTACGGCGAGCCTGCGGGATGGTTCACCGTCACCACGCCGCGAGACGTCAGCGGGAACTGGGTCGCGGATGGGCAATGGAAGCCGGCACAGCCGCTCGAAGCCAGGCTTGCCCAGCAGGCCGCGAAGCAGCCTAAGCCGAAGCCCAAGGCGCACGACGTGCTCAGCGACGACCAGGGTCCACCCGTGCTGCGCCGCCCTGGATCGAGCGACTCGTCTTCTGCGGGCGGTGGGCAGGGCAGCCCTCCGGCTTCCACATCGGGAGGGAATTCGTCTTCTTCCGGCAGCGAGAGTTCAACTGCCAGCAGCAATGCTCCGCCGAAGCCGGACGATGATTCTGACCGTCCGACGCTTAAAGCCGCGCCGTCCGCCTCTTCGTCTGCGCCTTCGGATTCCAAGCCGACCCTCGGCGACAATACTCAGCAAGCGAAAGCGTCGGCTGTGCCGTCCAACGCACCGCCAGCGTCGTCATCCAACGAAGACGATCCCAACCGCCCCGTATTGCGGCGTGGCAAGCCGGTCGAGCAGCCGACTGTAAACCCATCCAATACAGGCAGTTCGATTGCGACTGCGAGTAAGGCAGCTAAACCAGGCGTAGCGGGCGACGCAACCGCCACCCCCGGTGCGGCGGCCAAGGCCACACAGGCGCCGCGCGCTTATGCGGCGATCTCCGATGCCGGCAACTACGAAACCCGCTCCTTGCTCTACGGGATGGCAGCCGGGGAAAGGCAAAGCCTGGGCGAGCCNNCGAGGTCCGCAAGTACGCCAGCAAGCACAACGGTCCGCCGCCGCCCAAGACCGCCATCATCACCGACTACGATCTGCGTGGCTTCGATCTCGACTACAGTAACTCGGCCACGCTGGTGCTGAGTGCCAAGCTGCCGGTGGCGCCCGCAAAGGCAACGCCCGCAGCCGAGTTCGACTACTTCGTCACCGTGGTGGCCAGGGTTGATGTCAACGGCACGCCGCAAAGGATCTTCAGCGTGGTCACCGACAGCAACCACCTCGACGCCTACCCGCGCATGCAGATCATCGACGCCGTGGACGCCGACGCCAACGGCCGCGGCGACCTGCTCTTCCGCCAGTACTCGGANNGGCATCAGCTACGCTCTCTATCGCGTGTTCCCCTACCAGATGGAGAAAATCTTCGAAGGCGGGGCGGGGATGTAAGCAGTTGTCAGTGGCCAGTGATCAGTTGCCAGACGGAAGGCATGGCCTCCCATCCGTGCCTCTGTCCTGGGCAAAGTTTTGCCACTTAACTACAGGATGTACCGCGACAAGTCCTGGTCCTTCACAATGTCGGTGAGGGTCTTGCGCACGTAGTCGGCGTCGATGGTCACGCTCTTTTCCTTCATGTCCGGAGCCTCGAAGCTGATCTCATCCAGCACGCGCTCCATGATGGTGTGCAGGCGACGTGCGCCGATGTTCTCTGTCCCTTCGTTCACGCGGAAGGCGAAGTTCGCGACTTCCGCCAATGCTTCCGGAGTGAACTCCAGCTTTAGCCCTTCGGTGTCGAGCAGCGCGATGTACTGCTTGGTGAGCGACGACTTCGGCTCGGTGAGTATCTTGATGAAGTCTTCCACCGTCAGCGATTGCAGCTCCACCCGGATGGGGAAGCGCCCCTGCAATTCGGGGATCAGGTCGCTGGGCTTGGACACGTGGAATGCACCGGCGGCGATGAACAGGATGTGGTCGGTGCGCACCATGCCGTAGCGCGTGTTCACCGTGGTGCCTTCGACGATGGGCAAAATGTCGCGTTGCACGCCTTCACGCGAGACGTCAGGCCCGTGCCCGCCTTCGCGTCCGGCGATCTTGTCGATTTCGTCGAGGAAGATGATGCCCGAGTTCTCCACGCGCTCCACGGCGATGCGCGTGACCTGGTCCATGTCGATCAGACGCTGCTCTTCTTCCTGGATGAGGTACTCGAAAGCCTCGCTGACCTTCATCTTCCGCTTTTTGGTGCGCTGGCCAAAGATGTTGGGCAACATGTCTTTCATGTTGACGTCCATCTCTTCGACCCCCTGATTGGTAATGATCTCGAACGCAGGCATCGATTTTTCGCGGACGTCCAGCTCCACGATGCGCTCGTCGAGCTTGCCTTCGCGCAACTGCTGGCGAAACTTCTCGCGAGTGCGCGAGCCAGGTTCACCGGCCAGCAAGGGTTCACCGCCAATTCCAATGTTGAATCCGATCTGCTGCGGGTCCTGCGCGGCGGGACGCATCTGCACCGGGGCTGGCATCGCCGGCAGTAGCAGGTCGAGCAGGCGCTCTTCCGCGTTTAGCTCAGCCTTGTCGGCAACGTCTTCCAGCTTCTCTTCGCGCACCATGTCGATGGCGATCTCCACCAGGTCGCGGATCATGGACTCAACATCGCGACCCACGTAGCCAACCTCGGTGAACTTCGACGCCTCCACCTTCATGAAGGGAGAGTTGGCCAGCTTCGCCAGCCGGCGGGCGATCTCGGTCTTGCCCACGCCCGTGGGGCCGATCATGATGATGTTCTTGGGGATGACTTCTTCGGCGAGTTCGGCCGAGAGCTTCTGGCGGCGCATGCGATTGCGCAGGGCGATGGCCACGGCGCGCTTCGCCTGGTTCTGCCCTACAACATATTTGTCAAGTTCGCGCACGATCTCGCGCGGGGTTAATTCGTCGAGTGCAACGTGTTCGTCATCTGCGGTTGCTGGAAGATAAATAGCCAATGATTACCTCTTGTGTTTCGTGATTTCTGAATTGTCATCACGAACGGCCTTCAGGCCGTGAGGGATCTGCTTCTTTTCTCCCGCCATCGCGCCTGGCGCAGACGAAAGCAGATTCCTCGCTTCGCTCGTAATGACAATTCCTAGAGATGAACCGTCAATTCCAAACATCCACATGGGGCATTTACTTGCGTAGTGATCCCCTCTCAACGCGAACCGCGGCCTTTCCTACATGCCCGGCATCTTCATGCCTGCTAGCCGGCGAGCGAAGCTGGGCTTGCCCATGCTCTTGAACATCTTACGCATCTGCGCGTACTGGCGCAGTAACTGGTTTATTTCCTGAACGCTGGTCCCCGAGCCGCGGGCGATGCGCTTGCGCCGGCTACCGTTGATGACCTCGTGGTGGTCGCGTTCGTGCGGAGTCATGGAGTTTATGATGGCCTCGACGCGGTTGAGTTGCTTTTCGTCCACTTTGTCCGCCGACTTCTGCATGTTGGCGAACGGTCCGATCTTGGGCATCATGCCCATGATGCTCTGCAACGAGCCGAGTTTCTTCACCTGCCGCAACTGATCGCGAAAGTCCGCCAGCGAGAAGCCGTCGGCGCTGAGCGCCTTCTGCGCAAACTCTTCCGACTTCTTCTTGTCGAGGTGGGCTTCGGCCTTCTCGATCAGCGAGAGGATGTCGCCCATCCCCAGAATCCGTCCCACGATACGGTCGGGATGAAACAACTCCAGGGCATCGTATTTTTCGCCCATGCCGATGAACTTGATGGGCTGCCCGGTCACCTTGCGGATGGAAAGCGCCGCACCACCACGGGCATCGCCATCCATCTTGGTGAGTATCACGCCGGTGAGCGTGAGCTTCTTGTGGAACTCGTCGGCCGACCTTACCGCGTCCTGGCCGGTCATGGCGTCAGCGACGAAGAGGATCTCCTGCGGATTCAGGATCTTCTTCAGCGACTGCATCTCGTCCATCAGTTGCTCGTCGATGTGCAGCCGGCCGGCGGTGTCAACGATGAGCACGTCGCAGGCGTTGTTGATGGCCTCGCGCCGCGCTTCCTTTACTAGCCGCTCGACAGTCGCGGTGTTCGATTCCTCGACCTTGCCTTCATAGATATGGGCCTTGATGGCCTGCGCGACTACTCTGAGCTGCTCCCGCGCCGCGGGACGGTAAACGTCAACCGAGACGAGCATGGGCCGGTGTCCACCTTGCTTGAGCCAGCTCGCTAGCTTGCCGGAAGTGGTTGTCTTACCGGAACCCTGCAGACCCGCCATGAGCACAACCGTGGGCGGCTGGGAGGCGAACTTCAGCTTGGCTGAGTCTTTGCCCAGAACGATGATCAGTTCGTCGCGAACAATCTTGACCACCTGCTCGGCGGGGGAAAGCGCGGTCAGCACTTCCTGGCCCAGCGCCTTCTCGCGGATGTGCTCGATCAATTCTTTGACTACGTTGAAGTTAACGTCGGCTTCGAGCAGCGCCATGCGGATTTCTTTCAGCGCTTCGCCGATGTTCTCTTCCGTCAGGGTGCCCTGTCCGCGCAAATTCTTGAAGGCACGCTGCAGCTTATCTGTAAGGTTCTCAAA
Organism: Acidobacteriaceae bacterium; assembly: GCA_003160215.1. Lineage (GTDB taxonomy): Bacteria > Acidobacteriota > Terriglobia > Terriglobales > Acidobacteriaceae > Bog-257. The sequence goes on along the minus strand of PLQW01000090.1, from coordinate 111,904 downwards.
CATTGTTAGGAGTCCACAGCTCTGGCTGGGCGGGCGGAAACCTGCGGTTTCCGCGCTGAAATCAGGATATCACGCAGCGATGCGTACTTACTGGATGAGAGAACCTATCGCGACGTTTCACTCGGCGCTGTGCGGTACACCTCGGCCGCCGCAACCACGGTGTTGCAGTGAATGGTCACCGTGTCTTCGATGTGGTTCGCATAGCCGCCGGCGTAGGTGACCATCACGGGTATGTCGCGTGCGCGCGCGGCCCGGAAGACAAGCTCGTCGCGTTGCTTCAACCCCGCAATGGACAGATTCAGTCCGCCAAGCTGGTCGTCGGCGTAAGGATCGGCGCCCGCAACGTAGCAGATCAGTTGCGGCTCAAACAGCCGCAAACCGGAACTCAGAGCGTTATCGAGCCAGGCCAGATATTCGACATCGCCGCAGCCATCGGGCAGGTTGACGTCGATGGAAGATGGCGGCTTGACGAAGGGATAGTTGTTCTCCTGATGCAAGGAAATCGTGAACACATCTTTGCTGGAGCCTTCCATCATGGTGGTCCGCCGCGGAGCTCCCATTGTTGCAGCCGGCCAGGAGGGTAAAGTGCCCGGGTTGGGCCGCGGACTTCCAAAGATAAAGGCAGTGCCGTTTCCCTGATGTACGTCGCAATCAACCGTCATGGCACGACCAATCTTGCCGCGCTTCTGCATGGCACGAATGGCCACGGCGAAATCGTTGATCATGCAGAAGCCTTCTCCGTGTTCTGGAAACGCGTGGTGAAACCCGCCGCCCACGTTAATGCAGACACCATCTTCCAGAGCGCGTTCCGCTGCCAGGATCGAACCTCCGGTGTGGAGCATGAAGGCATCCACCACCTGCGGCGAGTACGGAATCTCCATCTCTAACTCCTCGCGTGCGCTTAGGGTGCCTTCCATCAACTTGTTCACATAAAGCGGCGAATGTACCAGCAGGACGTCGGCTTCACTGGCCGAGTGCGGAACCGCGAAATCGGAGTCTTCAGCAACGCCTTGCTCAAGCAGGCGCTCGCGAATGAGACGAAACTTGTCGGCGCGAAAGATGTGCTCGCCGATGGGGAGGAAATACTTCTCGCTATAGACCAGTTTGAAAGACAACATGGGCCGATTACCCGAGGGGCATGCCTCTGAACCCACGATTCTAGTCCTTGGACGCTGATACTGCGAGAGTTGTGCCATTTCGCGGCTTAAGTTCACGCTGCCCTTCCCGATTCGCGATGGAGCTGTCCTCCATCAACGTTTAAGGAAGCGCACAGCGTGCAGGAACCCGGCGAGCCTACCAGTTTTCGCTTTACGGGATACCGCAGATAAGGCACACTCCGGACATCACAAAACAAGGAGGCTGTACATGAAGCAAGCTTTGCGGCTCGCAGTAGCAGCATTGTGTTTCTCTCTTCTATCTCTGGCCACGGCGGCAGCACAGGACCAATACACCGAGGGCACAGTGGAACGTGTCACGTTGGTCCACATTCTTCCCGGGCACTTCAACGCGTTCATGGACGACGTGAAGAACAACATCAAGCCGATCTGGGACGCCGAGAAGATCGCCGGGCTCATCGAGGGCTATCAGGTTTTCTTTAACCAGACGAAAGCCAGTATCGACGACTGGGACATCGGAATCTCCCTAACCTACAAAAACATGGCCGCTCTCGATGGTCTTGGGATGAAAGTACTGGACCTGCGGATGAAACAATATGGCGACAAGAGCAAAGAGCAGCAGGTGATTGACAAGCGCGTCGAGAACGGGCGGCAGGTCGCCAGCTATCTGATACGAAACGTCACCATGAAGTAGGTGCTCGGTCGCAAGTCCCCAACTACTTGGCGGCGCTTTCGCAAGAACGCCGCCATATTCATTTAACATGATGCTGCATGGCGTCCACCGCACAACTTGTTTCGCTCCGTCGGGCTGCCGGCTATAACCTGCTCGCAACTGCGGGTCTCGTAATGGTCGCCATCTTCTTGTTGTGCGCTCTGTTCGCGCCCTGGATCGCTCCGCAGGATCCCGCGCAGATCGACCTGCCGGCGCGACTCATGGGGCCCTCGGCCTCACACTGGTTTGGCACCGACGAACTAGGCCGCGACATCCTCTCGCGCATCATCTACGGAGCCCGCATCTCGATGCTGGTGGGAAGTTGCGTGGTGGCAGCGTCCCTCACGCTGGGACTGATCTTCGGCTCGATTGCGGGCTACTATGGCGGAGTCACCGACCGCGTGCTCAACGTGGTCGTGATGAACGCTTTCATGTCGTTCCCTGGAATCCTGCTGGCGATCGCGTTTGTCGCCTTTCTCGGCCCCGGCATCTTCAATCTGATCCTAGCGTTATCGATTGGAGGATGGGTAGGCTATGCGCGATTGGTCCGCGCTCAGGTGCTGGCGGTCCGCGAGCGCGAATTCGTGGAAGCCGCGCGCGCACTGGGCGCAAGCGACTTGCGGATCATCGTTAGGCACATCCTGCCGAACATCATTCAGCCCATTATCGTGCAGGCGGCCATCGGAATGGCGGGCGCCATCCTGGCGGAAGCCACCATGAGCTTCCTCGGGCTGGGTGTCCCGCCTCCGGCGGCAAGTTGGGGTTCGATGCTGAACGACGGGCGCTCCCACCTGTTCGATTCGCCCCACCTGGTACTTTTCCCCGCCGCCGCAGTCATGCTGGCGGTGCTGTCGTTCAACTTCATTGGCGACGGCCTGCGGGATTACCTCGATCCACGGTCAAGGATCGAAGTAGGGCTGTAGTAGCGCGCTCGTGAGTTTCGACTGTGTTAGAGGGGTTGGTCAGGTGGCGTCAAGTAAATATCCCTATCAGAGAATGACCCGCTCGTCCCCCACGCGGCGCGTCACCCGCTCGCGATCGAGATATTCGAGCAGAGGGATGGCGTATTTCCGCGTTACCCCGAAGAGGTCCTTGAAGTTTCCCACGTTGAGCTTGGGTGTTTTCGTTTTCTGCGCGACAATCTGCCGGCGCATGGCTTCCAGCGCATCGCGATGAAACACCAGGTCATCCGAAAGCTTGATCAGCACGCGATCGCGCAGCAGCAGCGTGAGAATCTTCTGCGCGCGCACTTTGTCCACCGGCAGCGAGGCCAGTACGTCCTTGAGCGCCGGGACCTGCAAGCCTGCCTTGGCGAAGGCCTGCTCGATCTGCGACTTCGATTCGGCCTCCTCGTCGCGGAGAACCACGCCGCGGCCGGGAAGTCGCAGCAGCTCGCCGTCGGCTTCGAGCTTCTTTTCGCGTAGCAACGCAGCGACGACTCCATCGAACAGCTCGGGATAGCCCCACTTTGCTGCGCGAAGCTCTTCCTTGTTGATTCCCGCCAGCAAAGGGTTGGCGTCATGGAAGTGACGGGCAAGGGACAGGATGTCCTGACGAATTCTTTCCAGCCAGCGGGAGGTGATCAGAACGTTGCCGAAAATCGCTATCTCGCCCGCCTGCTTTAGTTCAGCGGCGAGCTGTTGCACGCGAGCGGGGAGCCATCCCGTTTCCGCCACGGCTTCGGCAAGGGTGAGTCCAAAAATCCGCCGCCGATTTATGCGCGCCAACAGCGCTTCCCTGGGGCTGGCGTTGGCGATGGTCTGAAGAAAGGGCAAGCTTTGATCGCGTGCAATACGTATCGGCGGGTCGCCGGCGTCGAGCACGCGGCCTCCTCCAATGGTGATCACGGGCGAATACTGCCGGAGGATGAATCGGTCGCCGGGGAACAACACGATCGGACGGTCGAGCTTCAAGCGCGCGAATCCCGACTCGCCGTGCAGAAGCTGCTTTGCGCCCAGCAGGGTCACGCGCGCGATGGTCTCCGCCGCGAACACGTGCAAGTGGACGCGAGCATACTGCCGCAGTGGCCTTGCCGAAGGCAGCAGGTCAAGCTGCACTCCCAAGCGGACCACCGGATGGAACATTTCTGGCGGCGTCAGCATCATGCCGCGAGCGAGCTCAGTGGTTTCCACGCCGGCGAGGTTCAACGCCGTGCGTTGTCCGGCGATGGCTTCTTCCGCCGAGTGCCCATGCACCTGCACTCCGCGCACCCTCAGGCGCTTGCCGGTAGGATGGACTTCGACTTCCTGCTCTTTGTGGACCGTGCCCGAGATCAGAGTGCCGGTAACCACCGTTCCGAAACCCTTCATGGTGAACACGCGATCAATCGGCAGCCGGAAGACTGCGCTGGAGTCTTTGGCCGGAACCTGGGCGGCCAGCCGCGCCAGTTCGCGTTGCAGTTGGTCGAGTCCCGCGCCGGTCTTGGAACTGACAGGGATAATCGGCGAAGTTGCCGGATCGAGGAACGAGCCTTGGAGGAACTCTGCCACTTCCATGCCGACGACTTGCAGGGTCTCGGCGTCAACCAAGTCGGCCTTGGTGAGGACGGTAATGCCACGCTGCACCGCAAGCAGACGGCAGATCTCGAAGTGCTCGCGGGTCTGGGGCTTGACGGATTCGTCGGCCGCCACCACCAGCAGCACCAGATCGATGCCGCCGACGCCGGCCAGCATGTTGCGCACAAAGCGCTCGTGGCCGGGCACATCGACCAAGCCAATGCGGATCGGCTCTCCATCGGGACTTTGCAAGTCGAGATTGGCGAAGCCCAGGTCGATGGTGATGCCGCGCCGCTTCTCCTCCTCCAGGCGGTCGGGATCGATGCCGGTAAGGGCCCGTACCAGCGCGCTCTTGCCGTGGTCAATGTGGCCCGCGGTGCCGACAATGACTGACTTCATGGCAGACAGTGTACCTTTTGTGGATTGGGTCAGTTTCCGATTTGCCCGTTACTCGAGAATTGGGATTGCGACAAGCCAAAGGCACAAGTTCGCTATGAGTGAGAGTAGTCGAATTGCAGCATGCGTGGGTCTGTACTGAGCGCTTGGCAGAAGCCGCACTTCCTCAGCACGGCGACAGAGGCCGGATTATCAGGACGGGTGTGAGCAATGATCTTCGTTGCGCCACTCCTAAGTGCGTTGTCTACCAGGGCGGTAACAAGTTCCTGTGCCAGACTTTGCCCGCGCCATCGTTCTGAGATGGAATAGCCAATCTCTACGGTGCCCGTCTCATCTGGCGGGCCCAAATAGCCGCCGCCGCCAACCAGGGTGGCTGGTTCGTGTTGTGTGGCTTGTCGGATCGCATACCAACCATACCAACCCACTGCGTCAGATCCACCTTCCGTCAACTTCTCGATGAAGAACTGCATGGCATCGCGGTCATATTCGCCGGGTGGCCAGTCCTCCGGGATAGACACCCCAAGCAGGTTCGCGAACGCCGCCATGTCGGCCATCTCCAGGCTCAGCAAGGCTTGCGTAGAGGGCACCAGCATGAGCCGCGAAGTGAGAATTGTTTGCAGAGTCACTCCAGCATGATATCTGAACGGAAGCGGCCTGAGGCGTTTCCGGCTGGGATGACCAACGATATCCGGGGCGTATCGTCGGCAAAGCGAGAAGTAATTCCGTTCCTTCCGATCTGCTGGCAACTCGGCAACTCATCCACGAGTACCTTTAGTGGAACTCTCTGACCCCAGCGGGCGAATCGCATTAAGGACTCCTCCTGTGCGAAAATAGAAGCTAGAAACTTGCAGCAGGCTACCGGGTTTACTACGGTTGCTCCATCACCGGGGAAGTATTGTACTTCCGGAGGGTCGAGGGGCGTCTAAGTGGTTGAGCTCAGGGCGTACTTGATCCAAACGGATGGCTTCAATCTTAATACCGCCAGAGAGACCGACAGAACTCCCTACCAAGGAAGAACAGCAGCTCGCCTTGTGGGCTGACAACGGTCCTGCCGGCTTGGACCTCACGCCACATCTGCTGCTCCAACTAGAGGATGACCTAGAGCGCTCGCGCCTGCGCGAAGCCTTCTGGATTTCCGTCGTCGTGCACATGATGGTGGTGATCTTTCTGGTCATGTCACCGAAGATTTTCGGCTACAAGAGCATCGATCTGGCCACGACGGCCGACCTGATGAAGAACCAGAACATGACCTATCTCGATCTGCCACCCGACCTGCAGAAAGCGCCCAAAGTTGCGCCCAAGACGGACAAGCTTTCCGACAAGAACCGCATCGCGATGAGCCAGCATCCGTCGATCGACAAAAAGACGCTGGAGGAGTTACGGCGTGCAGGGCCGCCGGCGCCTCCCGCACAGTCGGCGCAGATGACGCCACCGCCGCAAGGCAGCCAGCAACCGAACCCGTCGCAACAGATGGCACAGATGCAGTCGGCCACGCCGCAGGCGAATCCCAAGCTGCCCATGCCAGATCAAGGCAGCGGCAAGCAGATTGACTTCGCGCAGATGATGAAGACGCCGGGCGACCTCACGGCGCAGGCCGCTCGTTCGGTTGCCGAGCATCGCGGCAGCGGCGGCTCTTACGGCGGTGGTGGCGGCGATTACGGGGCGGGTCCGGGTGGAAGAGCGAGGACGCTAGGGGCCCTGGATGTATTGAGCGACACCCAGGGCGTTGACTTCGGGCCTTATCTCTCCCGCGTTGTCGATGCCGTGCGCAGAAACTGGTACACCATCATCCCCGAAGCGGCGCGTGCCCCACTGCTCAAACGCGGCAAGGTTGCCATCGAGTTCGCGATCCTGCCGGATGGCAGGGTGGCAGGCATGAAGATCACTGGAGTGTCGGGCGACGTGTCGCTGGATCGCGCCGCCTGGGGCGGAATCACCGCCTCGAACCCGTTCGCTCCGTTGCCATCGGAATATCACGCTCCCTATCTGGCATTGCGTTTCCGCTTCTACTACAACCCGCAAAAGGGCGATATCGAATAGCTCCCACGCTGTGGTGCAGTTTGAATTCAGGCTTTACGGTAAACCTGTCCCCGGGGAGCGATATGAGCAACGAAAAGAGTTTCCTCGTCGATTTCGAATAGGACCCTGTAAGGGCCAATGCGGGTGCTTCTCTTGGTGCTGGCCGAGAGAGGGTAAGAGAGGCGAGGGTCTTCAGGGGCCTTCGCAATCGCCTCCAATTTGTCCCTAATTCTGGCTCTTGTGGGCTTGTCGAGAGAGTTGAGATATTTGAACGCTGTGCCCGCGAGTTGGACTTTCAGCGCCAATCACTGGACCTGCGATAAGTCGTACACCTCGCCTAGGCGCTTTTCCTCGCGCGCGCTGGCAAACGCTTGCTCGATCTCGTCCATGTGTTGGAACGAATCGAACCACTCTGCCAATTCAAGGAAATGATCGGCGTGTGCCCGAAGAGCGGTTACGGGTCCGGCAATCAGCGAATGATTGGTTAATCTGTTCCGTCTCGCATCCTCGTAAATCCTGCCTAGGTTGATTCCGAGCTGGATCAAGGAATCTCTCGATTGTTCAAGCCTTTCGAGTGAAATAGGTTCACAGGGCTGCGTCTGCGCGGCGACGTGTTTCCCCGTCATAACGTCGTCCACTTCCTGAAAGAATTTTGCGGTTTGCGAGTTCAGCTTCCAGAGAAGGTATGACATCCTTAACGCCTGGGCGCGATTTTTCACTAAGAGCGAGAGCTGCGCAGCCGTCGAGAGGCTGCCGTACACCTTAGCGTTCCAATTATCGATTCCAAAGTTGTTGAGGACTTCGCTTGCGGTAGCCACTGGCTTCTCTCCCGCCCCAGAGGAAGGGTCCGGACGCGCACACACATACAACGGCACATCTAAGTAGACGCACCAGCCTATATTAGGGGTGCGCTAGGATCAAGGAAAGTTTACCAGCTTTGTCCCGTTAGAGGCGTTCAAGGCCGCTAGAATTCAAACTGCACCAGTGCCAACTCTCACGCGTAGAATGTGGCTGTGAACCCCGGCCAGCAGCCCGGATCAAAGCCTGACTCCGATGCTCGCGAGCATGATGCAGATTGGAAGGCGCGATATCGTTCGCGTGAGCGCGCGAAAGTTTTAGGCCTTCTCGTCCTTGTGGTCTTCATCCTTGCCCTGGCGTTCTTCCGTTTCGGCCGGACCATTCCCTGGGGTGCGCGTTGAATGAGCACTCTGCCTCCGATCCAATCTGAGCCGCTCCTTGTCGTTATTCTTGGACCGACAGGTTCGGGCAAATCGGCTCTCGCGATCGCTCTTGCGCAACAGTTCGCCGGCGAAGTGGTCAGTTGCGATTCGGTGGCCATCTATCGTCACTTCGAGGTTGGAACGGCCAAGCCAACACCGCAACAACGGGCGCTGGCGCCGCATCATCTTCTCGATGTGGCTGAGCCCGACCAGCCGTTCACCGCAGGTGAGTATGCGCGACAGGCGAGAACAGCCATTGAGGAAATCGCCGGTCGCCAGCGGCTTCCCATCGTAGTTGGTGGCACGGGTCTTTATTTGCGAGCGCTGTTGGACGGGCTCTTCCCAGGGCCGCAACGTTCGGAAGAATTGCGCGAACGCTTACGCGAACGCGCGCAGGAGCGCGGCTCGCTTCATCTGCACAAGGTGCTCATTCGCCTGGATCCCGCGGCTGCGGCGAAGATTCATCCTAACGACGCACCCAAGATCATTCGCGCCGTGGAGGTATGCCTGGCTGCGCGTGCGCCGATGAGCCAGTTGTGGGAGCTACGCGGGCGCGATCCCTTGCGCGGATTTCGCATTCTGCGGATCGGGCTCAATCCGGAGCGCGAGGCGCTGTACGCGCGCCTCAATCAGCGGGCCTGCCAGATGTTCGACAACGGCTTGATCGAAGAAACAAAATCTCTGCTCGCGCGATACGGCGAGCGCAAGAGCGTCACGCCACTGGACTCACTCGGCTACAAGCAGGCCACACAATTCCTGCGCGGAGAACTTACGCGCGAGCAGGCGCTGGCGGCGACGCAGCAAGGGCATCGCAACTACGCCAAGCGGCAGATGACATGGTTTCGCCGCGAGCCCGACGTCACCTGGCTCGCGGCCTTCGGAGACGATCCCGCAGTGGCGAAAGAAGCTGCCGAACTGGTTTCCTCCCGGGAAACCGTACGGCCGTCGGTCTGAGACTTCTGATATGGTCGGTTCGTCATGAATCGCGGAGTGCTTCTTGCCGTGCTTTCGATCTCGGTCTGTATGTCAACCGTGAGTTACGCCAAAGAACCGTTTCAAATCCCCGGCCCGGTCCATCTCGATAAGAAAGGCGAGAAATGGGCGCGCGAGTCGCTGAAGAAAATGTCGCTGGAGCAGAAGATTGGCCAGATGTTCATGGTCCGCGCGCTGGCGCAGTTCACGAACGTGGACAGCCCCGATTACATCGCGTTGCGCGATACCATGCGCAAGTGCCACCTCGGTGGATTTGGACTGACCGTGCGTTGGGAGGACGGCTTTCTCTACAAGAATGAACCGCTCGAAGCGGCCATGGTCACCAATCAGTTGCAGAAGGATTCCGATTTTCCGCTGATCTTCGCCGCCGACTTCGAGCACGGACTGGGCATGCGCCTTAACGGGGCCACCGACTTCCCCCAAGCCATGGCCTTCGGCGCTGCTAATGACGTCGACTTTGCGCGCCAGTCCGGTCGCATCACCGCCCAGGAGGCGCGCGCCATCGGCGTGCAGTGGAACTGGTTTCCCGATGCCGACGTCAATTCCAATCCTGCGAATCCCATCATCAACACCCGCTCGTTCGGCGAAGACCCGAAGCGGGTCGGTGACATGGCAGCCGCCTACATCGCAGGCGCCCACGAGTACGGCATGATGACCACGGCCAAGCATTTCCCGGGGCACGGTGACACCGAAAGCGATTCCCATGTGTTCGTGCCCGTGGTGAAAGGAGACACGGCCCATCTCGATACGATTGAATTGCCACCGTTTCGCGCCGCCATCCAAGCCGGAGTTGACGCGGTGATGGTCGCCCATGTGCTCGTCCCAGCGCTCGATTCCGGTCCCAATCGCGTGGCCACAATCTCGTCCGCTATCGTGACCGGACTTTTGAAGGAGCAGATGGGCTTCCACGGATTGGTCATCACCGACGCGCTCGACATGGGTGGGCTGCGGCAGTCATTCCCGCAAGAGGGGTCCGAGGGGGCGGCCCGGGCCGCGGTCGAATCCGTGAAGGCGGGTAATGACGTGCTGCTGATGCCTTTCGATCTCGACGGCTCGTACAACGGATTACTGCGAGCGGTCCGCAGCGGGGAGATTTCCGAATCGCGCATCGATCAATCGGTGTTGAAGATCCTGCGCGCCAAGGCCTCGGTTGGGCTGAACAAGGCCAAACTGGTCGATATCCATGCCGTGAATCAGATCGTGGCCAAACCCGCTAGCCTGGAGGCTGCGCAAGAGGTCGCTGACCGAGCGGTTACGCTGGTCCGGGACAATCATCGGGCGCTTCCATTAAAAGCAACCGGAAAGGGAACCAAGGCTCCGCCGAATTCGTATCAGCCAGTAGCGGAGACGCGCCATCGCACTGTCTTGTTGATTTTTGCGGACGACAGCCGCTCCGATTCGGGGAGAACGCTGGACCATGAGCTCAGGGCGAGAATTCCTGACGCCCGGGTGTATTACATCGATCCCCGCGACGCGGCAGGAATGACGCAACTGGTGTTGACTGCGGTGCAAGAGTCGCAAGTGGCGATCGCCGCAGTGTACGAGTTTCCGGTTGCGGGCAGGGTGGTGCGAGCGCAGGACGGCGCAGCCGTCAACGCGATAGCCGTACAGGAGTCGTCCGCGACACTGCTACAGCAGGTTTTGCGAAGCGCGGCGGAGAAGACGATCGTTGTGGCCGTGGGCAGTCCCTACATTGCCGCCCAAGTGCCCGAGGTGCAAACCTACATTTGCACCTTCTCCAACGGTCACGATTCCGAGTTGAGTGCGGTGAAGGCAATGTTTGGCGAAATCCCGATGACCGGCCGCTTGCCTGTAACCATTCCGAACATCGCCGGTCGTGGTGCGGGACTGACGGGCGTGGCACAAGAGTCCAGCGGAGGACCACAATGAGTAAGGTCGCTACGAAGGTTTTATTAGCTCTTATAATGGCGAGCATAGCGGTGCTGCTGGCTGCCTGCTCGATTCATGTGGACGATAAGGACAAGAAGAACGAGAAGGTCGATATTCAAACTCCCTTTGCCAACCTGAAGGTGGATACCGGCGATAAGGCGGCGGACAACGGTATTCCGGTTTACCCGGGTGCGCACTTGCGTCCCGAGGAAAACGGGGACAACCATTCCGCCAACATCAATATCGGCGCCGCGGGATTTGGCCTGAAGGTGATCGCGGCGGAGTACGAGACCGACGACTCGCCGGAAAAGGTCAAATCTTTTTATCTCGACAAACTGAAGAGCTTCGGCGACGTGCTGGTATGCAGCGGCCACAGCGGTGGCTCGGATGTTCATGTAGGATCGCATGGCGATGGTCAGGACCAGAAGCTGACCTGTAAGGACACGCATGGCGATGGATGGGAACTCAAGACCGGCACCAGCGACAACGAACACCTGGTCTCGATCGAACCGCGTGGTTCGGGGACGCGCTTCGGCACGGTGCTGGTCCGGACGCACGGTAAAGAGGGAACGCTGTAAAGCTGCCGGCGAAAATCCGGCATCGTGTTAATCGGGCAGAGATTTTTGGTTGCGGTGTCGTCCCTGAAGGGACTCGGATCATTTACCGCGCCCACCAAGAAGATTCCGAGCCCCTTTAGGGGCGGCACCAAAAGCAGGCCCCTCCGCTCGGACTGAAGTCCTCGGTCGGGATGACAGGATTGAAACTTCTTGCAGAGGAAGAATTATCGTAGCGCGACGGATCGAGTCCCGCCTGCGGGACGGAACAGCTTAGCCCAGCGGTTCAGCGCTGGGTAGATTGCAATTTGAGATTTGAGCCCCTTCAGGGGCGGCACAAGACCTGAGCGCGGCGGAAGCCGCGCGACACGACGCATGTATACCGTCCCAAAACTCGAGGACTACTCCCCTGAGGCGTTGGATCGCGCCGTGGCCGAATTATTCTCCGCGCTTGACGCCGAAAGCCGCGATCTCCACAGCGAATCCGACTGGAAAGCCTTCCACGACCGCTGGCTTGCTCGCAAAAACGGCGTGCTCACACAGATCAATGACACTTGGCTGAAAGCCGCGCCCGGCCCGGCTAAGCGCGAGGTCGGCCGCCGCGTCAACGAACTCAAGGCGCGCACCGAAGCCGCCATCGAAGCGGCGCAAGACAAAATCCACGCTTCGGCCTCAAGCACGAAGCTGGCCGCCGACCGCCTCGACATCACCCTTCCCGGCATCCAGCGCCCCATCGGCGTCAAGCATCCTGTGCTGCGCGTGATGGACGAGATTGTCGCCGTCTTCAAGGCGATGGGCTACTCCGTCGGCGAAGGCCCCGAGGTTGAGACCGACTACTACAACTTCGAGTCGCTGAACTTCCCGCCGAACCATCCCGCGCGCGACACGCAAGACACGCTGTTCATCGCCGACCAGGAGAGCAAGCCCGCGCGCGATCGCCTGCTGCTGCGCACCCACACTTCGCCGGTGCAGATTCGGACCATGGAGCAGCAGCCTCCGCCGGTGCGCATCGTCATTCCGGGCAAGGTTCATCGCAACGATCCGCTCGACGCGACTCACTCGCCGGTGTTTCACCAGGTCGAAGGGCTGGCGGTGGACACCAACATCACCTTCTGCGATCTGAAGGGCACGCTCGACCACGCGATGAAGGCGCTGTTCGGCTCGTCGGTGAAGACGCGCTTCTATCCGTCGTTCTTTCCCTTCACCGAACCCAGCGCCGACATGCAAGTGAGCTGTATCTTCTGCGGTGGGAAAGGCTGCCGCAAGTGCAAATTCAGCGGCTGGATCGAACTACTCGGCTGCGGCATGGTAGACCCCAACGTCTTCGACTTCGTGAAGCAGAACGGCTATGACTCGTCGAAGATCAGCGGCTTCGCCTTTGGCATGGGCGTGGAGCGCATCGCAATCCTGAAGTACGAGGTAGAAGAGATCCAGTTGTTCTACGAAGGCGATGTACGCTTTTTGGAGCAGTTCGCGTGAAAAGTTTTCTCTCAATGACCGTGTGGTTGGCCAGTGTTATCGGCTTCGAGGATGGTAGCTCGAAGCGCGAGAAAGCCTGGCTTATACGGCAAAGTCAGAACCGTGCCAAAACCAGCGCCGTAGGCGCGGCTCAGTTTAGCCCAGCGCTTCAGCGCTGGGTAGGCGTAAAAATGGATTGGAGTGCCGTAGGCACGGCAGACTCGTTCTCCTCTACCGTCCCTACGGGACTCAGGATTACTCACCACCCTTACCCAGCGCTGAAGCGCTGGGCTAAGCTAAGCCGTCCCGCTCGCGGGACTGTTTTTTTCGCAATGGCGGCTTCATTCCTTACTCGAGGCTTTAATGGGAAATCGGCTTTCTTTGCTTCATTCCTCGTCCGAGAAGCTGGCCGAAAATCATCTGTCTCCCTCGAACCAGCCATGAGGCCTGCGTGAGAATCCTCCCCGCATGGCTGCGTGAGTTCGTCAACGTTGCCGCCGCCGACCGCCAACTCGCCGAGGACCTGACTTCGGCCGGAATCGCGGTGGAGTCTGTCCAGGAAGAGAACGGCGCGGTCATCTTCGAGATGGACCTGACCACCAATCGCGTGGACGCCATGAACCACTACGGCGTGGCGCGCGAGGCGTCGGCCATCTACAACGTCGATCTGAAGAAGGTCGAGCCGAAGCTACCGCAGCCTAATAGCACCGGAAACTTCCCTATCGTGATTGAAGATGCCCAGGGCTGTGCGCGTTATACCGCGCGCATCGTTCGCAACGTCAAGGTCGGGCCATCGCCGCAGCCTATCGCCAAGCGGCTCGAAATGCTGGGTTCGCGTCCCATTAACAACGCCGCCGACGCGACGAACTACGCCCTGAACGAGCTTGGCCATCCGACACACGTGTTCGATCTCGACTTGCTGGAAGGCGGCACCATCGTTGTGCGTCGCGCGCGCGAAGGCGAGTTGCTCAAGACTCTCGACGGCGTGGACCGCAAGCTCACGACCGATGACCTGGTCATCGCTGACGGGAAAAAGCCTGTGGCGCTGGCAGGCGTCATGGGCGGCTTCGACTCGATGATTACCGAGCAGACCAAGAACGTGCTGATCGAGTCGGCATGGTTCGACCCGGCGACGGTGCGCAGCATGGCCAAGCGCCACCTCATGCACACCGACGCGTCGCATCGCTTCGAGCGCGGCGCTGACTGGGGCATTACGCCGCTGGCTTGCGATCGCGTAGCCGAGCTAATTCTCGCGAGCGCCGGCGGCGAGTTACACGGCGAGCAGATCGATGCCGTTGCCCGCAAGCCGGAGCGCCCGCCGATCGCCCTGTGCCGCTCGGAAGTCAGGCGCAACCTGGGTGTTGATATCGACGGGGATGAGATTGAGCGCATCCTGCGGCGGCTCGGCTTCGGCGTCACCCGCACCGCAGCAGGCGACTTCAGCGCACTTGTTCCCACCTGGCGTCTCGACGTGGAGCGCGAGATTGACTTACTGGAAGAGCTGGCGCGTATCTACGGATACAACAAGTTTCCCAACACGCTGCCCGCGTTTGTCGGGGCAGTCGTCGCGCTGCCCGACGAGCCGAAGAATGCGAGGGTTCGCGAGACCATGCTCGCGCTCGGCTACAACGAGAGCATTTCGATCACCTTCATCTCCGGGCCGGAGGCCAAGGCCTTCGGCGGAGGCGAGCCGCGGGCCATCGCCAATCCGCTGAGTGATGAGGCGGGCTATCTGCGCACCTCGCTTATCCCCGGCCTGCTGAACATGGTGGGATACAACGTGAATCGCGGCAACTCTAACGTGCGGCTGTTCGAGGCAGGCGAGGTATTCGAGAAGCTGGGCGACCGGCACGATGAGCGCCGACACTTGGGTTTTGTCGCTACCGGCGACGCCATCGCAAAGAGCGTCCACTCGCTGGCGCAGCCGTACACGTTCTTCCACATGAAGGGCGACGTCGAAGAGCTGCTTGCGGCCTTCGAGCATCAGAAGCTGCACTTCGACGATCAGACGCCGCCGTACTTCCATCCCGGCCGCTCGGCGCGCGCGGCGATGGACGGCGAGACCCTTGCCTGCTTTGGGCAACTGCATCCTGACCTGTCGGCTGCTCGCAAGTTACGCCAGGAGGTCTACGTCGCAGAGTTAATGCTCGACCGCCTGTATCGCCATCCCTTGCGCGAGCCGCGTTATCGGCGCATCTCGAAGTTCCCGGCGGTGGAGCGCGATTTCTCGTTCATCTTCGATGAAGCGACCACCTTCGAGCGCATCCGGTCGGCCGTCGAAGAGTTGGGGCTGGCCGAGCTACAGCAGTTCGTTCCGGCAGAGATCTTTCGCGGCGAGAAGGTTGGCCCCGGCAAGTACTCGGTGCTGCTCCACGCGGAGTTCCAGTCGAAGGAGCGCACATTACGCGACGACGAAGTGGCGCAATGGTCGGAGAAGATCGTCGCGAAACTGCAATCGCTGGGCGGCGTGCTGCGCGCGCAATGAGTCGCCCACTGGCTAACGTTGTCATCCTGAGCGAGCGCAGCGAGTCGAAGGACCCCTGTAGTGGCAACGATCCCACGCCCTTGGCCGCCGGTCCGAAGCCCTGCTCACCATACAAGGCGAATATGACAATCCTGAATCGCTGAGGTGTCCGGCCTTGCCTTCAAAAGAATCCGCGTTCATCCGTTAAATCTGCGGTAGGTTTGTCTTTTGTCTCTGTTTCGTGTTGTCCGCAGTGAACATTCAGGTTCGCCGCCACCTAAATAAGCCAGATTCGCAACTTGCCCGTCATCCAACATGAATTTCTGCGATATACTGCGCTCGCGATAACAAATTTTTTGAGGTCATTCTTCATATGCCCGCGAACGCCGTCGAAACCGCCTCCGTTTCTTCTACCGCCGATTTCAAGTCCCTGGAAGAAAAAATCCTCCGCACCATCGAGCTGTTAAAATCGGCCCGCGAGGCCAAGGCCGCCGTCGAGCGCGATGCCTCCCGCCTGCGCGAGCAGTTGAATGAGCGCGAAGAGGAGATCGACACCATGCGCCAGGAAATGGTCGGCCTGCGCCGGGAGCGCGAAGAGGTACGTACCCGAGTAGAAAAGATGCTGAATCAAATTGAGGCTTTAAACGCGGAAGAATCGGCAAGATAATCGGAAGCAGGGACTAGGGTTTAGTGGCAGGGGCTAGAGTAGCGTTCCATCCTCGATTTTCTGGCCCCTAACCCCCTGACCCCTAGCCACTGTATAGGAGGCACGCTTGAGTCAGTCTAACGGCAACGGGAACGGCGCGGGCAGTGTCCGTGTCGAGATTTACGACCAGACCTACCATCTCCGGGGTTCCGACCCGGAATATATCGGCGAGTTGGCCGAGTACGTGGATACCAAGATGCGTCTGATCTCACAGCAGGCCGCTACGGTCGATTCCCTGCGGGTCGCCGTGCTGGCCGCGCTGAATATCGCCGATGAGTTCCACATGCTGAGACGGAAGTACGACTCCATCGCCAGCGACTACAACGAGCGAGCGGGGCAACTGGCGGGCGCGCTGGACGAAGTGCTAGCGGAGCCGCGGCGAGCCGGATAAGGCTGACCGCCGAGTCCATGGGGCGCACGGAATAGACTCGTGTTTCCTGCCGCTGCTGAATTGTGGAAACTCTCTGCCCTCCCGGTCCGCCGTTGTAAATATTGCCGCACGTAAATTTCCAACTATTTGGCCCATAGCTCTTGTTATCTGTCCGCCTTTTCCATAGCATCTGAGCAGAAAGCCGGCCTGCAAAGTTGGTGTTGGTGGCAACCGTTTTTTGAACCAATGCTCAATGAACAGGGGGCCCTACTCGTATTCGGCTCGGTGTGCGACGTTCCGCCATGCGGAAATGCCTAAAGAGCTGCGGAGGGTTCCCACCGTATAGGACGGGTTCATTGACGGCCCACTGAACACGGCCCCGCGGGTCGGCTTTTTTCTTAGCTTTCAGCTATCAGCCATCAGCTTTCAGCTAAAGCCCGACAAGAGCTGTCATTGATCTCAGCGCCGCCTTTTTCTCCTATCACCATTTTCCTAACCGTATTCTCGATCTGACGGCGGGGTTTTGGCCGACGGCTGAAAGCTGATGGCTGACGGCTGGCGCGCCCTGAAGCGCACGCTGCCCCTTTGCATCTAAAATAGCAACGTGCTTCCCCGTTTATTTCACATTGGCAACTTTGGCCTGCCCACCTATGGATTGATGGCCGCCTTGGGCCTCATCTTTGGCCTCATGCTCATCGTCAAGCTCGGTCGCGAGCAGGGACTCGATCCCGATAAGCTATGGAATCTGGGCATCATTGCGATCCTCTCCGGCATTGTCGGCGCGAAGCTCCTGATGATCCTTGTGGATTTCGGATACTATCGCGAACACCCGGGAGAGATTTTCAGCCTGTCAACGTTCCAGGCGGGTGGCGTGTGGTCTGGCGGCTTTGTGCTCGGGCTGGTTCTGTGCATCTGGTACATGCGCCGCAACAATCTGCCCGTGCTGCGAACCTGCGACGTGTTTGCTCCAGGACTGGCGTTGGGGCACGCCTTCGGCCGTGTCGGCTGTTTTGCCGCGGGTTGCTGCTGGGGCCGCGAAACCCACGTGCCCTGGGCTGTGACCTTCCACAATCCCCTGGCCAATGAGATCGTCGGGACCCCGCTCAACGTGCCTCTGCATCCCACGCAGCTTTACGAGATGGTTGTCGAGCTGGCCAACTGCCTGTTCCTAGTGTGGCTCCTCCGGCGCAAGAAGTTCGAAGGCGAGATCATGGGCACATACATGATCGTCTACGGAGTGGCTCGCTATTTCATCGAGTTCTTCCGCGGCGACCCCGGTCGCGGCGAGTTCATGGGATTCATGTCAGGAACCCAGGCGATAGCGTTGTGCCTGGTGATCGGCGGCGGCCTGCTGTGGATGCGCCGCGCAACGCTGAGTCCGCCAGTGGCGGTGAAGGCGGCGAGGTAGTTTCCAGTTTCCAGTTTCCAGTGGGCCCAGCAAAGGGCCGGTGTGGCGAACGGCAGGTTCCTCGACCCCTTGCCGGGTCGCAGGCTCGTCGATCGGGATGACAAGCGAGAAATAGAGAAGCTCACCGGTTGAGTAAGCAGCGCTCAGTTCTGAGCTTCCCGCTCTCCTGGCGCTCCACTCTGTCGTTGACGAACTCCCAACCGTTCCGCAAACTGGAAACTCGAAACTGGAAACTCGAAACTCATGCCGTCAGACCGCTTCCCCATAACGATCTTCGTCACCGCCGATGCGTCTGGCCAACGGCTCGATCAATTCCTCACCGCACAAATCCCCGATATCAGCCGCGCCCGCGTGCAGCAGTTGTTGGCGGAACAGAAAGCCCTGGTCAACGGTAGCGTCTCCAAGCCGTCGCTTCGGCTCCGCGGCGGCGAACAGATCGCCATCCTCGGCGACCCTGACCCTCCGCCGTTGCGCGCCATCGCTGAGGACATCCCGCTCGACATCGTCTATGAGGATGACGACCTGGCTGTCATCAACAAGCCAGCGGGAATGATGGTGCACGCCGGAGCGGGCGCCACCGAGGACGAACGCAATCGCGGAACGCTGGTCAACGCCCTGCTGCATCGCTTCGCCAAGCTATCGGATGTGGGCGGCGCGCTGCGCCCGGGGATCGTGCACCGTCTCGACAAGGAAACCAGCGGGCTGATCATCGTCGCCAAGAACGACGTGACCCACCGCAAGCTGGGCGAGCAATTTTCGGGGCGGCAGGTGAAGAAGCGTTACGTGGCGCTCGTGCATGGCTGGCCGGCGAAAGACCGCGGCACCATCAATACTGAGATCGGCCGCGATGCGGTGCGGCGCATTCGCATGACGACCCGTGGCCGCGGAGGCCGCGCAGCCATCACCCATTATGAAGTTCGCGAGCGGATAGCCTCGCAATTTGGCAAGTTTGCGCTGGTGGACGTTCGCATTGAGACGGGCCGCACCCATCAGATCCGCGTGCACATGTCGTCGATCGGCCATCCCGTGGTGGGCGACTCGCTGTACCGGGCGCCGAGAGAACTGCGCCGACCTACTGCTCTGCGACCGGCCTCAACCAAAGCGACCTCTCGGGGCGCAAGCCAGCCGAAAGCCAGGCAGACGCCCATCGTACTCGCCCTCGGTCGCAACTTCCTGCATGCGGCGGCCATCGAGTTCACACATCCCCGCACCGGTCAGCCGCTTTCCTTCAGCGCCCCGCTGCCTCCGGAATTGACACAGCTTCTGGAACAGATTCGAGGCTGACGAGCAGGGTGGCGCGTACTGAAGTGTGGGGCCGAGCTTTGACACCAGCCTGAAGGCTGGCTCTACCCAAGAATTCTTTTTTCACCACGGAGGACACGGAGATCACGGGGTTTCTATTGTTATTTCTTCTCCGTGCCCTCCGTGTTCTCCGTGGTGAAAACGGAGCGTCCGCGGCGACCTCGCCAGCGGCTATAATGGAACTTCGAATGAAAACTTGGTTGATCCTGGTTTTGCTGGCGGCTTTGTCGTGGGGGCTGGCCGCTCAGAACCCGACACAGCAGCAGTTTCCTACCGCGCCATCGGCGACGAAGTTCCCTCCCCAGCAATCCGCTCCGCCGCCACCCTCCGGGACCAGCCAATCCAGTACTCCGGCGCAGTCACCGGCCCCGGCAGCGCCAACCCCCGCGGACCCAAGTTCTTCATCGCAGGTAACGGCTCCGCCGACCGCCTCTTCGCAACCGTCCACTTCCGGCGCATCGGATAAATCGGGTACGGCATCTGCCGATCGCTCCACCGCGAAGAGCGACAATCCCGACGATACCCTGACCGTCATCCGCAAACGCGTGGACGAAGTCAACGTAGTCTTTACCGTCACCGACAAGCGCGGCCATTTCGTAAAAGACCTTACGCAGAACGACTTCAGAGTTTTTGACGACGCCAAGCCTGCGGAGAGCGTCCGCTCTTTTAGTAGGGAAACCAACCTGCCGCTGCGCGTCGGATTGCTCATCGACGCCAGCAACTCGGTGCGCGATCGCTTCAAGTTCGAACAGGAAGCGGCCATCGAGTTCCTGAATCAGATCGTCCGGTCTAAGTACGACCGGGCGTTTGTCATCGGCTTCGACACCACACCCGAGGTGACACAGGACTTCACGGACGATACCGAGGCGCTTTCCCATGGCGTGCGCATGCTGCGGCCGGGCGGCGGTACCGCGATGTACGACGCAATCTACTATGCCTGCCGCGATAAGCTGATGCAGGCCGACAAAAGCCAGGTGGCCACGCGGCGCGCCATCATCCTGCTCAGCGATGGCGAAGACAATCAGAGCCGGGTCTCGCGCGACGAAGCCGTGGAAATGGCGCAGCGCGCCGAGGTCATCATCTATACCATTTCAACCAATACCAGCGGGCTGAAGTTACGAGGCGACAAAATCCTCGAACACTTCGCCGACGAAACCGGCGGCAAGGCCTTTTTCCCTTTCAAGATTCAGGACGTGGCCGACGCCTTCTCGCAGATTCAGGACGAGCTGCGCAGCCAGTACGCGGTTTCCTACAAACCGGCCGATTTCGCTCCCAATGGCAAGTACCGCAAAATCGAAATCATGGCCGACAACAAGAAGTACAAGGTGCGCGCCCGCAAAGGATACTATGCGCCCCGGCAGTAAGGCGGGGGCTAGGGGCTAGGGGCTAGGGGTCAGTTCGAGAGGTTTCGAATTTTCACCGCCGATACTTCGCTAGTTCTCCGTTTGGCACCCTTCTTCAGCTTAGCGATTTTGGTCGAACCTTGAAACTTGAGACCAAGAAATTTTCTCTGTGTCTCTGTGTCTCTGTGTCTCTGTGGTGAATTAATGGAATAGTGAATCCAATACGTTCCGGCAATTGCGGAAGAAGCCAGCTTCCTTTGAAACTCGAAACTTGAAACTTGAAACTTGAAACTCGAAACTGAGATACTTTTTCTGTGCCTCTGTGGTGAATTACTCTTGAAGTCATGGGCCGCATCCACGTTCTTTCCGAAAACGTAGCCAACAAGATCGCCGCAGGCGAAGTCGTGGAGCGACCCGCTTCGGTGGTCAAGGAGTTGTTGGAAAACGCGCTGGATGCCGGGGCGCGCCGCATCCGGGTCACCGTCGAAGCGGGTGGCAAGAAACTGATCCAGGTGACCGACGACGGCTGCGGGATGGTGCGCGACGATGCCATGTTGGCTTTCGAGCGTCACGCCACCTCCAAGATCCGCAATACCGACGACTTGCTGAACATTGCAACTCTGGGATTTCGCGGAGAGGCGCTGCCTTCGATGGCTTCCGTCAGCCGCCTGCGTCTGGAGACCCATGCGCCCGAAGACGCTGCCGGGACGGTGGTCGAGATCGCCGGCGGCAAGCTGCTGACGGTCGAGGAGGCGGGCCTGCCGCTGGGCACGTGCATCACGGTCCGCGATCTGTTCTTCAACATTCCCGCGCGCCGCAAATTCCTGAAGGCTGAATCCACCGAACTGTCGCACATCGCATCGCTGGTAACGCACTACGCCCTGGCCCATCCCGAGATGCACTGGGAGCTGCACTCCGCGACCAATGCCATGTTGATCGCCCCTCCCGTGGCCGGCCATTCGCAGCGTATCTACCAGGTGTTTGGCAAGGAGACGCTGGATCAGTTGATTCCGCTGAGCGCGCTGCTGCCGCTATCGCGCGTGGGACTGCCGCAGCCTCCGCCCTGGCGGCGCGGCGAAGACTACGAGCCGCCGGTGGCGGGCGATGTAAAACTGCACGGCTTTGTCTCGCGGCCGGAGATTCAGAAGCTTAACCGCAACTCGATTTTCATTTTCGTGAATGGCCGCCTGATTCGCGATCGCGTGGTGCAGCACGCCCTCACCGAGGCTTACCGCAACATCATTCCGCCGACGGTTTTCCCGGTCGTGCTGCTGTTCCTGGAGATGCCCTTCACCGAGGTTGACGTCAACATGCATCCCTCCAAGACCGAGGTGCGCTTTCGGCAATCCTCGGTGTTGCACGACTTCATTCGCGATTCGGTTCGCGCCGTCCTGATGAAAACCCGGCCAATTCCCGCGTTCATGACGGAGATTCACGCCCAGCCGACAGCTTCGCCGTCTTTCACGCCGGGAGTCCGCGATTTTACGACTGACGAATTGCAGGTGACCGCTGCCGATGCTGCGTTTGCTTTGCGTCCTCCCGAGGTCCCGCCGTTCAATGCACGGTTGCAGTTCGAGGGCAGCGGATTTGCCGTGGAAGGGAATGCGGCTGTTCCCGTGGCCCGCTTCCCTCCGCAGACGTTTGGAGGTCCGTTAGCGGGCGCTGCCGCCATGACACGGGGCGAAAATGGCTGCTCTGCCGTCGTTGCGGACGACGACGCACCTGTCGGGCTGGATTCGCTGAGTACGCTTCGTCCCGTGGGCCAGATTCGCGATTCGTTCGTCCTGGCGATCAATCCACAGGGCCTGTGGATCATCGACCAGCACGTCGCGCACGAACGCATTCTGTTCGAGAAAATCTGCAAGCTGCGCCTCGCCGAGTCTCCGGAGAAGCAGCAACTGCTGATGCCGCTCATCGTCGAGTTGACGCCGGGCCAGATGTCGGTCTTCGCGGAGATCTGCGACGAACTGAACTGCAACGGTTTTGAAGTGGAACCGTTCGGCTCTCGCACCTTCGCCGTCAAGACCACGGCAGCCGGAGTTACGGCGGGCGACGTCGAGCACATGCTGCATGAAATCCTGGACCAGTTCGAGCGTGACGAACAGGTGCTAAACCTGGAAAGGATCCGAACCGGCATCGCCGCCAGCATTGCGTGCCATGCGGCCATCAAGGTCAACATGCCGCTGGAGCAGAACAAAATGGAGTGGCTACTGAGCGAGTTGGCCAAAACCGATTGCCCCATGAGCTGTCCGCATGGCCGGCCGGTCGTTCTGCGGTATTCTGTTAAGGACATTCAGCGGGCCTTTAAGAGAATCTAGCAAGCAGCTATCAGCAATCAGCATTCAGCACTTGGCATTTAGCACTTGCTGGAGATGCGGTTTTTTAGAGGTTTGGGGACAAACAGAGTAGCGTCGCTAAAGCGGTTCCAATATTGGTGTGCGGCCGGTAGAGCCGGCCTTCAGGCCGGCGTCGAGGAGCACTCACTCTAGGGGGGGTGTTTTGTTCGCAGCGAACGCGGCGCTAAAGCGCCGCTCTACCCTTGCTCGCTGGATAAGGTAACCCTGGAGTCGCTCTAGCTGGTTGCCAAGTGCTGATAGCTGCCTTCTATGCAGGAACAGCAACTACAGGAGCTGCGCCGGGAAAAATGGCGCTTGAACGGGCGGCCTATCCGCACGCTGGACGAGGCGCGTGAGTTCATCGATTCAGTGGGCTTCTGTCTTCTTTATCCGCAGCGGCCGGCGGTGCTGGTGCCAACTTTCGTGGGCGCGTATGCCGGCAGTGACGAGCATCTGCCCGCCCGGCAGATGGCGTTTGCCGATTCCAGCGCTTGCCAGGCGAAGGACCTGATGGTCCGCCTGCTGCGCGAGAAAGCGGCCTACGAGGCGAACGTCTTCCCGGATAATAACTTCATCGTTTCAGCATCGGTTTTTCCCTATTTTTACGGATTGGTCGGAGACCGAAACCCGCGGCAGGCACCGAAAGCGGGCGCCCGTTCGGAATATTCTCCGCTCGCGGTGGATGCGTTTCACATAATCCAGAAGGAAGGGCCCATCTCCGAATACCGGCTGCGCGAGTTGCTGGGCGGCGACATCTCCGCCGCGGCCCTAGACCGCGCGTCGGATGAATTGTGGGCCAAGCTTCGCATCACCCGCGTCGATTACACCCAGAAGAAAGGTGTGTTCTGGGACGTGCTCTTCCGCTGGTCGCCCGAGGCGGTTAAAGAAGGCATGCACGTCTCGGTGGCAGAGTCGCTGACGGCGCTGGTCTCGAAATATCTCGATTGTGTTTTGGCAGCCCAACAGGAAGAAGTGGAACATTTCTTCTCCAACCTCATCGGTCGCGCGCGGGTCCGCGAGGCCATCAGCGCGCTCCAAGCTGCGCGTGAATTGAGTTTCGTCCACGTTGCCGGCCGCGTATTGCTGCAAGTTTCTTCCTTGGAAGCGCCGCCCCCGCATGTTGAGCGTAGGCCCAAACTCCAGCCGCGCTTCACACCGCACCCACCCGAGCCCGGTAAGCCCTTGGTACAGCGGCGGCCCAGAAAGTCCCCATCGGCATCGCCATCGAGACCAGTCCCTCCCGCGAAGGACACCGGCAAGGAATGAGTACAGCCCGCAAGTTGGTGATCGCCATCGACGGGCCGGCAGGTTCAGGCAAGAGCACAATCGCCGCGCGCCTGGCGAAGAAGCTCGGTTATGTCAACCTGGAAAGCGGCGCCATGTATCGCGCACTGGCGCTGAAGGCAATGGAGCGGCAGGTCTCTCTGGACGATGGCGAGGCGCTCCGGGAGTTGGCGGACGGCACCGCGATCGAACTCGAACCTCGCGGCGAAGGCAACCGCGTGTTGCTGGATGGTCGTGATGTTTCGCAGCGCATACGCGACACGGATGTCACCGCCGCAGCATCGCGCGTTTCCATCCATCCGCGGTTGCGCGAGGTGATGGTAGGGCGCCAACGCGAGTTAGGGCTGGACGGCGGCGTGGTGATGGAAGGCCGCGACATTGGCACCGCCGTGTTTCCCAACGCCGACGTGAAGATCTTTCTCGATGCCGATGAAAGCGTTCGCGCAGAGCGGCGCGTGCTGCAGGACGGATCGCACTCACCCGAGAAGGCGCAGCGCGTGCTCGCCGAGCTTACTGCCCGCGATCAGCGCGACCGCACGCGTTTGGCATCGCCGCTCGCCGCCGCGCCGGACGCGGTGCACATCGATACCACGCACAAGAGCATCGACGATGTGGTGGCTGAGGTGGAGCAGCTTGTGAAAAAAGTGGATCGTAGGTAGTTTCGAGTTTCGAGTTTCCAGTCATCAGCTAATGGCAACCACTGGTTTGTCATCCTGAGCGAGCCCGCTGCTTCAGCGGGCGAGTCGAAGGATCTGCGTTTGTTCCCGGCGGCGTGACGGTACCGGCGAACCGCAGATCCCTCGATTCGGGATGACAGCATGCCCTAACGCACAAAAGGCACGGATTTCTCCGTGCCTCTGTGTCTCTGTGGTGAACCAGCATTACCCTTTCGTTATCCGTATGTCACCGGTATCGGTGCTGATTTGCAGCTTGCTCACACCGTTGCCGACGGCGCCGGATGCCCGTGCCGAGCCTTTGCTTTCGTCGATCTTCACGGCATCGAACTCGGAGGTAATATCGCCCTTGCTGGTGTTGGCCTGCACCTGGAATCCCGCCTTCGACGGCAGCACCAGTGAGATGTCACCGCGTTTGCTCGAAATGCTGATCCGGCCCAGCGGCAGTTTGTCGGCCGCGTGTACTTCGATATCGCCATTCGTGGTCTCAAGCTGCAAGTCTCCGGAGACATTCTCCATGTGGATGTCCTTGGACCGGGTGATGAGACGCACGGGACCGCTTAGATCGCTGCCCCGCACCTCGTCGCCGGCGATTTCCAGATCGCCAGGCACGGACGCGATCTGCAAGTCCGACCGCGATGACTTAAAGGTCACGGTTTTGGCGATCTTGCTAAGGCGAATATCGTCGAAGAAGTCGCCGTTAAGATGGACCGCACCGGCCACCTCATCGATGGTCACGTTGTCGATGTGGCCTTCCACATCGAGGTCTCCAGCAATCTTGGAGGCGCGCACCGAACCCTTCTGCAAGCTGATGTTCACCGCGCCGCTGACATCGTTCAGGGTAACGTCACCATGCTGCAACGCGATCTTTACGTCGGCCTTGCGGTCATTGACGGTCACATCGCCGCGTTTGCTGGCAATGTCGAGCGTCGCGTCGCGCGGCACGAAGATGTCCATATCGGCCTGCACTCCGTGTTCGCCGGCGCCATTGGTGTTAGCGTTCAGCACCACGGAATTTCCGGTCACCGTGATCTGTGGCTTGGTGCCGTCGTTGTACTTATTGGCGTCGTTCTGGCTCTGCGCATACACCTTCTTATGCACCACGACGCGCAGGGTGTTGTCGTCGGCGGGCGCAATGTTCAGGCTGCCGTGATCGCAGACCATGCGCAAATTACCGTGCGCGGGAAACGACTGCTGCAGCGTGTCGTCGAAGGTGTACGCCGTGCCGAAGATGCCGCCGAGATCGTCGTCCATCTGGATCTCATTGCGGACCCCGCCCCAGTCAATGTCCGACGAGTAATGCGCGGAGACACCCAAGGCCACCAGAAATATCAACAACACAATGCCTCCGGCGCCCAGGTGACGCGTGCGATAGCCCATGCGCTGCGAGGTGGTGTGCTCAATCAGCGCTATAACGCCCCAGAGGATGAGCAGCAACGGCCACCAGCGTCCGAAAAAGTGCCAGATCGGAAACCGGATTCCAAAGTTCCGCAGCAGAAATAGCAGGCCGATGACGATCAACACCAGCGGGCCCGCGATCGAGCGCCGATAGCGATACGGCGGCGGCGGCGGCGGATACTGATACTGCGGCGGCGGTGGTGGCGGATAGGTATTCTGGCTAGCCATTACGCACCTCCGGATCGTTAGGATTGTTCCAATTCGCACCCGTCGTGATTGAGCCAGCCGGCGGAACCGGAGCCGGCGTTACCACCGGCGGTTGCGGCGGATACCCCTGAGCGCCAGGCGGCATCGGTTGTCCCGGCCTACCGGGTTGCACGAACCCCGGATAATCGCGAGGCACATGACCTTCGACCGAAGCGTTGTGTTGCAGGAACATGATCAGGCCGATCACGATCAATAGCGCCGGCCAGGTACTGCCAAATTCCATCCAGTGCGCGTGCCCTAACTGATCAACGAGGAACAACACCCCGAGGGTGATCAGGACGGCAGGTCCCATGAACCCATGAGCACGGCAACGGCTGCACGAACAATAGGGGTTACAGCGGAATCTCATGATGTCCTCCTCACCAGCCCATCCCACGCCGCCGCATCAGCACGCGAATGCCGATGGCGATGAGGACGAGCGGCCAAAACCGCCATAAACGGTCGAAATTCAGCACGTCCATCTCGTTGAGCAAGAACAGCACACCCAGACCGATCAGGACGACGGCGCCGATCGGCACTCGCGACGGCGGGCAGCATTCGGCGTCTGCAGGTTGCCCCTCTGGGGCCGCTGTCGAAGTAGTTCCTGTCACCGGTACTGCGCCGGCAGCCACACCTGAAGCTCGGTCCGGCGCCGGGCCTCCCGGCGAGAACAGGCGGTTAAGGCCAAGCGGATCCGGCGCCGGCAACCCCATCTGGCGGGCACGCGCTGTCTGGTACGCCTCAATAGGCATATAGATTACGAACGCAGCAATGCCCAAACCGAAGATGCCATTCAGGTGGGCCGTCATCCAAATCAGCGTGGCGAAGATAAGCACATGAACAAAGCCCTTGGCATATTCGCCGTTGTACATGGCCCCGACACCCGGAATGAATCCCAGGATCGCAGCCAGGCCCGGACTTCCGACCCCGGTTTCAGGTGGAGCACCCGGCGGCACGGTAGAGGTACCGGGTGGCGGCATGGTGCCGCTCAAGTGCGAGGCCAAACATTCCTCGCAATAGATAACGCCATGGACGTCTCGCACGCAGCTACTGCACAGTGGTTTCCCACACGTACGGCAGAATGCGACTGCGGGAACATCGACATGATTGGCGCAGTTCATGCGGTTCTCCTGTTCAAGCACCCCACCAAGCTCAAAGGCGGAGCTTGTTGGGGACCCCGCAGCCGGGCCTGATTCGTCACTTTATTCATTCCTTGTTCATTCCCAGCCGGAGACGCAGCCAGCTCGGGCTGGTTTCCGTCACGGCTGTAGTTCTGGTTACGGCGATCCTTGTCTTGCCGGTTATCGCTCTTCGGTTGGTTCTTGGGCGTGGGCTCTTCCTGCTGCTTCTCCGGAGTTGCGACGCGCCGCAAGTCACGCACCCGCGACTCGATCTCATACACCAGGCGAATGTTTTCGTAATAACGAATCACGCGCGCCTGGGTGGAGTAATACGTCTTGGTGACGCCCTTGGAGCTCAAGTCGAGCCGCCGCAGATCGCTCAAATGGAGCCCCGCGATGCTGAGCAGCATGGTGATGGAGAAGAATGCCATGCCAAACGACATGGCGAAGCGCGGGGTTGCAACCGGAGCGAAGACCGTCGCCAACCGGCCCTTAATCTTATCGAACCAGCCATCGCCACGCGGCGAGACTACGGCGTGCTCCGACGGAAGCGCCCCTATGGTCTGTGCCAGAATATTGTGCACCAGATTGCGCGGCGGCTCGGCCTCATCCAGCCCCTTCAACCAGTGCATGCCCGCCGTGGCCTCTTCCACCATAGCGCGGCATGCTGCGCAGGACTGCTGGTGCGCCTCAAACGCGGCCAGCGTAGAGCCGTGCAGAGCGCCATCGATCGCTTCGGCCAACAGGCCTTCGCACTCGACGCATTGCATTCCGGATTGGTTCTCGCTGGGCATCAACTCACCTGCTTGTAATTACGTTGTAACAGCCTCGCAAGTTCCGTTCGCCCCCGATTTATGCGACTTTTCACCGTGCCTTCTGGGACCTTGAGGACTATGGCAATGTCTTTGTAGTCCATATCCTGGAGATCGCGCAGAATGACCGCCTCCCGCAGCTCCGGCGAGAGCTTCCGCAGGGCTTCGTGGACGAGCTTCTGGGTCTCCTGGCTTCGCACCCGGGCTTCCGGACCGGCAGAGCGGTCTTCCAGCTTCTCTACCAGGGTCAGGCCGTCGTCCTGGTTGCCCGGCGTCGCATCCAGCGAGTCGGTGACCCGGTCATATTTTCCCTTACGAAAGTGGTCCACCAGCAGATTCCGAGTGACCGTCGTGATCCAGGTCATAAGCGACGCGCGCGCGGTGTCGAACGTGCTGAGCGTGCGATACATTTTGATGAATACTTCCTGAGTCAGGTCAGCCGCATCGTCGGGCGATCCCGAAAAGCGATAGCAGATGTTATAGATCCGGCGATGATACTGCTGAACGATTTCCTGCCAAGCCGCAGCGTCGCCTGTAACACAGCGACGGACGAGGGCATTGACGGCTTGGATATCGTCCAACCAGCGCTCCCAAGGGGCGTGACTCCTGGCCCAATCCCACTCACTGCTATAGATTTATACGAAAAAACACGGCCAGAAGTTCGATCGAACTACGTAGATTCCACCCACTCTGGCACGCGCCAGAATCTCCAGACGTGCGGATGGTTTTCGCCTGCATTGTAGCAGGGGTAGGAAGAGAGCCTCGGACGGCGCGGCGGAATAGAGGGATTCGGTACGGGCAAACTGCCAGTCGAAGCCCGACTCGGCGCTTGCGCTGGTTTAGGAGTTCTGCAGAGTAACTTACACCGCAGGTTCATTCTCCTCATGACGAAGCCGCCGCGACCAGGGGTGCTCGTAGTAGTCGAAATCCGTCAACCCTGTAATTGCGGTCTGCCCCAAAGCACGGAGGATGAAGAACCTAGCCTCAGGCTGGTTCCTAAAGTTCATGAAACTCGGTATGGCCGCTGTCAGACCCACAATTCCCGCGTCGATCCGGCCGTGGTGTCTGTAGCTGATGACCCTGAACATCCCGCCGGGATAATCCGTCAGCAGGCTGTTGACGGCAGTCGCTCCTCCGCAGATCAGAGAGCCGATAGCCGCCCGCTTGTTGCGCCTCCACCACAACGCGCCCATTAGCATGAATGATCCGGCGGCCGCGTAGTCGATCATCGCGTGTGGCCGAGGCTTGATGACCTTGGGCAGCTTACCCGTAGCCATCTGCACACCGACCTGCCAAAGTGACATGAGGAACCTCGATTTCCTGAAACAATTTTATTTCTTGCCCGTTGACGGGCCAGCGTTAGCGATTGTACGCCGCTGGTCCACCATCCCCGAAGCGTTCCCACCGCTGCCCAGATGCCTTGATATCGCGGCAGGTTGGCGATAACCCCCTGCGGTTCCGAATCCGCACCCAGGCGTATACTATAAAAGTGGCATGTCAACATGCCAGAATATGCTATAGATAACAGGCTGTAAGGTGGTATAACTGCTAACTAGATAGGTCGAATCACTCCCGCGTCACGCGCGCGGGAGCTTATTGCTATTGCAAAGGTGCCATGCGCTGCCTCAAGTCCTGCACGGCTCGCTCGCGTAGCTGATCGATAGGGCGGGCCTCGATGCAATCTAGGGCACGCAAGCACTCGACAAGCGCCTGAAGAATTCCGTACGTTGCACGGCAGGGTTACGGAGTTCGAAACCGGCGCCTGTACGAACGCTCCCGACAGCCGGTTGGGAGATATCGCTTTTGCGCGGGTCTGGCCGGATGCCGCTCTTCGTCATCGTCGCGCTCGTGATCGGGGCCGGGCGTTGCTTTGGTTGCTCCAACGCAAGCTTAGTTGCGATCGGGAACTGGTGCGCCTGCGCCAGGAATTGGCGGCCGAATCGCAGCGTTCGTGCGACGCCGAAAACCAGCAGCAGCTCCTCTTCTCCTCCAATCCCTACCCCATGTGGGTTTATGACTGCGCCACCCTGCGCTTTGTCTCCGTGAATGATGCCGCCGTGCAGACCTATGGTTTTTTCCGGGAAGAATTCCTGGAGATGACTCTCTTGGATATCCGCCCTCCTGAGGAGATACCGGCGTTACTGGATCTTATGAACCAGGTCTATCTCGGGTTCAACTGTGCGGGAATCTGGCGCCACCGCCGGAAGGATGGCAGTCTTCTATTCGCCGAGATCAGAGCGTTTCGATTCGAGCAAGACGGCCATCCCTACGAATTGGTGCTGGCCAACAATGTCACCGAACGCAAATCGATGGAGGAGGCGCTGAGGCAATCGCAGGCCTCGCTGCAGGCACTGGTGGACAGCGCACCTTTCGGTATCAGCCGGACTTCGCTCGACGAGGACCGTTTTGAATCTCTGAATCCAGCGATGCTGAAGATCCTGGGCGGATACAGCGTCGACGAAGCCATGGGCCTGAAACTCTCAACCGGGCTTTATTCGGACCCTAAGGATCGCGGCCGGCTGATCGAGGTGCTTAGGCGAAGTATAAGAATTCATGGTCATGAACTCAGCCTGCTCCGGCACGATGGAAGCACGGTGCCGGTGCGAATCTCAGGTTCGCTCGCTCGCGACGCTCATACCAATGCGGAGTACTTCGCCGGTTACATCGAAGACATGACCCAACAGAGCGCGTTGGAGCAGCAGGTCCGTCAGGTGCAGAAGCTGGAGGCGGTCGGCAGACTGGCAGGAGGCATAGCTCACGATTTCAACAACATTTTGGTCGTGATCAAGCTCTCGACAGAGTTGATGCTGGCTCAAACCACGCCTGATAATCCGCTCAGCAAGCTGCTGCTGCAAGTTTCCAAAGCGGCCGACCGTGCCGCCGCCCTTACCCGGCAGATGCTGGCACTCGGCCGGCAGCAGATTATGCAGGTCCGCGTCATCAACATGAACTCGGTAGTAAGCGAGACTTCGCACATGTTGCGCCGCATCATCGGAGAGGACATTCAACTGGTGACAAACCTGTGTGACACGCTGGAGAATTCCCGGCTGGACCCCAACCAGGTTGGGCAGGTGATCCTCAACCTTGCTGTCAACGCGCGCGATGCCATGCCCGAAGGCGGCATCCTTCATCTCGAAACTTCCAACGTCGACTTAGACAATGCGTACACCCAGGAGCACCCTCCCGTTCAACCCGGACGCTACGTGATGTTAGCGGTTAGCGATACGGGAACTGGCATCGATAAATCGATTCTGCCTCGCATTTTCGATCCTTTCTTTACCANNGGCAAAGGCACCGGCCTGGGGCTGTCGATCGTGTACGGAATTGTGAAACAGAGCGGAGGTTACATCTGGGTTTACAGCGAAGCGGGCCACGGCACAACGTTCAAACTGTATTTCCCCGCGATTATGGCGGCGCTGGAAAATCCGGTTGCGCACACCGAGACGCCCTCTGATCCGGGCGGGCAAACCGTCCTCGTCGTTGAGGACGAAGCCACGATTCGCAGCAACGTGCGTGAGTGTTTGCAGCAGTTAGGCTACCGGGTTCTCGAAGCCGGGAATGCGGAGGCCGCGTTGCAGATCTGCGACGGCTCTCTGGGCAAAATCGATCTTGTCCTCACCGATCTGGTAATGCCGGGCATGGGAGGGTACGAACTGGCGGGCGAGCTNNCTCGCCCAGCGTCACCCTGAAGTGCGAATGCTGTTCATGTCAGGCTACACGGAAGACAGTGCGGCACGACGCGACATCCTGTTGCAGGGTAGTGCATTTCTGCAAAAGCCATTCAGCGTCGCGGACTTGTCGAATGCAGTTCGCCAGGCATTGGCGCTTCGGGTGTTCCCGGCCTAAGCAACATCTTGTCCTCGCGGAAAAACAGCCACATCCGACGATTCGCCTGGCTGTGGCCCTCGTGCCCCAAGGAAATGCAGAGCCTCATTCCGCGCGGAACAGGCCGGCCCAGGAATCATCCAGGTTGTTCCAGCGGTCGCCTTCCAGCCACTTGGCCTCGGAATCCGGCAGGTACAGGACCCCGTGGCCCTTGGAGCAAACCATTTCCGTTCCTGACCAGTTGAACAAGATGCTGCCCGGAGCGCCGATCCGGATTGGAATACCCAGGAGCCGCAGGCAGACGCGGCAGCGCTTTTGTTGATCGTGAATGGACCACGACAATGGAGCAATCGAAAGAATCAGAAACAGCCACAAGGCCACGCCATCCGCCATCGGATAAACCGACCCAACCAGGTAACCCGCCACGGAGTGAATGCTCACCCAAGCCAGCAGGCACGCGCCAATTAGCAACAGCGCCGACTTCGTTACAAAGAAGGCCCACCAGCGGCAGCGTTGACCCAAGCTCAGCGGAGCGCGTCCTAACCCCGCGCCCTGGCGCCGCGCATACACGATCGCAACTGCACTTGCGATCGCGAGCATCAGGAACAGGACGTAGGAGACAAGAGTACGGCGCATCTCTGCCTTTGCCGAGGTGACCACCAGCAGGGACGCGGGGAATATATACCCGGCATTTTCGCTGAGGTCGGTGAGATCGGATTCAACCCGCGCCTCCGTCGCTTCCGGTTTCATCAAGGCGACGGCGCCAATCCGTTCGACGAAGTTCGTGAACGGTGGCGAGGCTGAATCCAACAAGGTCCAGACTCCTATGCTGGAGGAAACCAGGCGGAAGTTGCGCGGCAGGACTCCGATGACGGTCTTCTCGTTGCCGTCAACCACGATTCGGCGGCCGATCACACCCGGGCTGCTCTTGAACTGAAGCGCCCAGAGTTCGTTGCTGAGTACGACGCAGCTCCGGCAACTCTGCCCATCGCCGCTTTCAAATGCCCGCCCCAGTGTTGCCTTCACACCCAGAATGTCGAAGAAGTCAGGGGCAACTCGGGCGGATAATATCGGGACCATCCGCTTTCCGGCTGCCAGCTTGCCCGGCCCCCAGGAGTAAGGCGCGACTGCGTCGAGAAACTTGCGCGTTTTCCATGCGGAAGTAAGGTCCAGCAGCGTCTCGGATCGGAAACGTCGAAATTTGCCATCGAGGCTGACGATGCAGACCCGCTCGGGGTCGGAGACGGCGGATGAAAATAGCGACCGTGCAAACGGGACGAATCCGCCTCCCCAGATAATCACCACGACCAGCAGAATGATCGCGGTCAGGCAGGTTGCAGGTGCGCGCCGCACCTGATCGATTCGCCGCAGGAAGCCTTCCCGTTCGTAGCGGGCCCAAAAGGCCTCGAAGAATAAGCCCCAGCAATACCTTGCCAGTTCGAGTTTTTTCTCGCGACTAAGTTGGCCTGAGTCGGCCAGGAAGTGGCACCAATGCCACAGTTGAGCGGTTCTCGCGACGCGCCATGCACGGCGTTGACCGTGCGGCACCAGCCAGCTAGCGAGCCACACCAATGCCCGGCAGCCCCAGATGGTCCTTCGCAATGGATCAGGCAACTGCATGGTCCCCACCCACTGAAACAATTAGAGCACAACAACCGTGCACCCAGTCCAGTACGGACCGCTTCTAAGTTCTGAGGCGGTGACGCCTGTTTCGAGGGGAGTCGACGGGCCACACAGCGTTACCCGAGGCGCCACGAGGGACGACCCATGCTCAGTCCGACTGACCCGTTTTGTTATGACTAGAACAGTTCCAGGGGGCTACAGATTGGGTAGTGCGGGCCTTCAGGCCCGCGTGAGGTTTCGCACAGTTTCTAGCGGTTTTTCTTCCTGCCCCTTTACGCGGGCCTGAAGGCCCGCACTCCCCGTACGAGCGGAAACACCAATCTTGGAACTGCTCGCCCCACCTCTGAACAGCAGCCTGTGCAGTAGCTCACATTCATGATCGGGGCAAAACAGGTACGATGGATTGGACCGCTCCCCGTCGATGGATCGGCTGGCGATTCGTCGGCCATGTGGGGCGGCAGTGATTCGCGCTTAGTTATTTCGAGAGGAAATCAATATGGCCGAACCAAGTTACGAAGAACTGAAAGCCAGAGTCGCGGAATTGGAAAAGACTCAGGGGCGTAAGCGAGGCAGTCTCGAGTTTAAAGTCAGCGAAAAGGGCGGGATGAGCGTGTATGGCCTGGGACGATTCCCGGTCACCCTCTATTACGAGCAATGGATCCGGCTGCTCGACCAGACCGATCAGATCCGCGAGTTTCTGGAGGCGAACAAGGCCGGCATGAAATTGAAGAACACGGAGTGATGTTTTTCGTTGATCGCTTCTAATTTAGACCGGTTCCAGAGCGGCTGCAGCTTGGGTGGAGCGGGCTTCAGAAAGTGTGTGAGAACTCGCTCTGAGTTGGCACGGTGGAACGATTGCGCAAACTCTAGCCCCGCAGGGGCGGAATTTGTTTTAGCCCAGGGCGTAAGCCCTGGGTAAAGTGGGAAAAATTAACGAGTCCCTTTAGGGACGACACAGTTTTCACACACCCTCTTCAGACCCGCGTCTAACCGCATGTCTATCAGCTTGAGTCGGCTTCACAGGCTGCTGAAAAAATCGGCCTTAGCCGTTGTTTTGAAGGGGCGCACCTTTAGGTGCGCCGTTAAGCTATATTTATTCATCTCGAGCCGGCTTCAGCCCGCGAGAGTTCTGCTTTTCCGACTTTTTCAGTCGCCTGTGAAATCCTGCTCCACTCGTATTGGTCGCTACCGGCGCTGCTGACCTATTGCGCAGGCCGCGGCTGCGATTGGATGGCGGCGCGCACATGATCGGCGCGCGCTCCCGTAGGCTCCTCGCTCAGGAATATCTGTAGTTCGGCGAGTGCCTCCTCCCGACGGTTTTCCATGTCGTAGGCGCGGGCCGCAATGTAGTGCACGAATGCCGGGTGCGTATTCGACGAAGCATGAGCTTGCCGAGCGCTGGCGATGGCAGCCTCGTAGTGGTGGTCCATATACTGCGCATCTGCTAACAGCATCAGGCTATCGGCATTGTTAGGGTCCACACTCACCGCCTTCCCCATCAACGTTTCGGCTTTGGGAAAATTCTTCTCTCGCAGGCACAGTTTGGCGAGGTTTACGTATGCGGCGGAGAGATGATCATCCAGGCTGATGGCCTTTTCCAGAGCTTCCCGCTCGTGGACAGAATCGTTCATCCGGGCGTAAAGCGCGCCAAGATTGTTGTAGGCCGCGGCATATTGGGGATCGATGGCGACGGCCTTGTTCAACCGCTCCAGCGTTTTTTTCCAATCGTGTCGGGCCATCGCTTCATTGGCCTTGTCAAGTTCCCTCCGCGCCTTCGCCGGAACGTTCAGTTCGCGGGCTGAAATCATTGAAGACTTCGATCCGGCCGGGGTGGGGCTGGAATCGTCGGTGCGGTGCACGGTGATATATTGCGCCTGAGTGACCTTACGTTCGTCCACTTCGAATGTTCGGCTCTCGGTGGTTTGGATCCCATCCCCACTCACCATGACATGGTAATCGCCCACACGAACTCCGCTGAAGTACGCCTGGCCATTAGAATCCGTGTAGGTATTTGCGATCGGAGTGTTACTGGAACCCTCCATCAACCGTACAGATAAATTGGGGCCTGCGGAACGCTCATTGTCGAAAACAATGTGCACGTGCACGCTTCCCGCCAAGGTCCCGCCTGCACCCCCTCTTAGCTGGGCCTGCGCAGAGGCGAGAAGAAGCGTAAGGAAAAGAGGAGCGATCCAGCGTTGATACCGCATAACTGCCTCCCTAAGATCGCGCGGAGGCCGGCAATCTCAAGAGCGTCGGGTCGAACTCGCCGCGCGAACTCTTCGGGAGCGACCCGGATGCAGAACCGGGATCGTAGGGCATTCGTTGCCACAGCGGCTGTACCCCACGATCAACATCCTTTGGTTGGCGCGATTCTACACCCGTTGGCGTTTTGTCGCTTGTAGACAATTTGTAAACATTCTCCGGTTGACAGTCACGGTGCTGTGCCGCAGTCCATCGCCAGGTTCGCCAGAGGCGGTGGTCCCAATGCCGCGAAAAAGCCCACCGCGGCCATCAGCATGGCGCGTGTATAATTTTAAGGAGTGCGCCCGTAGCTCAGCTGGATAGAGCGATTGCCTCCGGAGCAATAGGTCGGGAGTTCGAATCTCTCCGGGCGCACCAGATTTCAAACACTTAGGCGATTGCCCTCAGTCGCCGTGTACAGAAAGTGTTCAATTGGCTGGCTCACTGGATATCTCGGGTGGGCACAACTCTCCCCAGAACATTGCTTGCCCCCCAAGAGCTTCACTTCAGGTGTGATCTCGTCGTACATGGCATCAACCATCCGGTACACCGACTCCGGGATCTCCTTCAAGTAGTTTTCCAGCGTGGTGTTCGGTCTGCTGTGGCGCAGTTGCTTCTGCACGTCCTTGAGCGTTCCCTTGCGCTCACCGACCGCACGCGTCGCATAGGTCCTCCGCAGGATTTGGAAATTCAGCTTTGGCAGGCTTAGTTCGAGGCGGATAGGCTCTAAAACGCGCCCTCGAAGTTTTCGTAGTCCACGAAACCGCCTTGGCTGTTCGGGAAAATGAAATCCTGCTCGCCTTGTGCGGTGGAGAGGGTACGCCAATCGATGAGTTCGGCAGCCAATCGCTTCGCCAGCGGGACATAATCCCTCGCTGCTCTCAGTCTTCCCCCAGGGCCGCCGTTTGCCCTTGTAAACCGTTTCGGTTACGCGCACGCGTGGCGTGGTCTCGCACCCACGCCTTCGAGACACCGAGCCCGGTCATAAAACCGGGTCGAGGCGGAAAATTGACCGGGCTCTTGGGTTGAGAACACCACGTGGAAATACGTCGAGGTGAGAAGCTGTGCCCTTTCAAAACTCCGCTCTTGCCGGATTCGTGGACGGGCCCACCAAAATCACTTGGTCGCGTCGCCCGGTTTCGCGGCGTCGGCTGGCTTCGTGTTCACCTTGGTCAGCGATTCTTCCACCCGCTTCTTGAAGTCGCCGGCGTCGTCGTGCGCAAGGCCGCTGTAGCTCGACACCACTTGCATCTCGCAGCCGGTGCCCTTCGATATCAAGGTGACCTGATTGGTGCGCTGCGCCACCGCTCCCGTAATGCTGAGGTGCACCGCGTGCTTCACGTTGTAGGAAGCCGCCATCTGCGCGTCGTCCTTGCTGACAACGTCGTAGTTGTTGTCCGGATTGCTGAGGGTGTCTTTGACCGCGGTCCACAGCTCGCTGCAAGGCTGGGGATAGCTGTCTTTGTGGGCCTTGCTGAATGCCGGCAGAGCAAAAATAAGCGTCATGAAAGCGATCACTGCAAACTTCATCATGGCATGTGCCTCCGATAAAAATGGCTTTCACCCACGGTATACGCCTGCGCGCGTTGCCATGCAACTGGACCGAGTGCGTCCAATTCGCGCCGGCAGAAGCTGCACTCGTCTCGGTTCGGAAACCGACTTGGACGAGCAGATCGTCCGCAAGAAATTTGCTCTGGTGTATCCTGCTGACGTGTCCTGATCGGCCACGAGAGGCATCCGTGAGCTCACCCAAGAAAATCAGGATGCCATCTCCGGTATTGCTTTATCGGCCCCTCTTCAGCCGGGAAAAGCTCATGAAAGCCGCGATGTAAATTGCCAGCCATCTGAGCTGTCCGCAGAATGTCCTCGCTCATCTCGCTTACAATGAACCGTTGCACAAGAAAGTATTCGGCATACAACGGCAGGACGCCGGAGCTGCTCTAACCCATTGCGCGCTGCCTCGCGGCGCATCGCTTGAGGTGAACCCATGCAGAACTGGAAAAAAGCAATCGTATTTGGCTCAATTGGCGTCGGCGCCGCGCTGGTCATCGCCCGCCGCCGTCCTCTCGGAATGGCTTTTGCAGCGGCCGGTCTCGCCGTCCTGGCCTCAGAGTATCCCGAGAAATTCGAAGCGGTGTGGGAGAACGCTCCTGAGTACCTGCAGAAAGGCATGCAGATTTTTTCCACGCTGCAAAAAATGGGAGAAGGCTTTGCCGAAGAAGCGGAGCGGCGCAGCGTCAGCGCCTGGCGCGACCTGCGTTCGCAACATGGCTAGTACGGGCTGCTGAAACGGCAGCTTGCAGCCAGTTTGAAAGGGCGCAGCTTCAGGTGCGCTGTAAGTCCTCATTATTATTGTCATCCGGAGCCGGTTTTAAGCCGGCGAGGGATCTGCTTTTCCGATTTCTTCAGCAGCCGGTAGTAACCCTCTGCCTCCGGGCCCGCGAGAGATCAACAACTCAAGCTGCGCTGGCCTCGTCAATTGTGTGCGCCAGCACGTATGCCTCCAGCAGGAATCCCCTGCAGCCTTAGACTTCACTCAATTCCCAATTGCTTGCGCGCTTCAGGACTGAGCCGCTCAGGCGTCCACTGCGGATACCATACGACGTTAACGGTGGCATTGCTGACGCCCGGCATTCGCAGCAGGCGCTGCTGCACCTGGTCGCTGATGTCTTGCTGAGACGGGCAGCCTGGCGTAGTCAGGGTCATTTCGACTTCGACATCCTCCCCTTGCAGGTTGTTAACTTCCGTCGGCTTCATCCGGACTTCATAAATCAAACCGAGATCGACGATGTTAACCGGGATCTCGGGGTCGTAACACTCTTTGAGTGCTGAGATGACATCTTCCTGGGTCAGTGCCATGTAAACCTCTGGCTCTAGTCTAACGGGAATCGGCTGGGATCGCGCATGTAAACTTGACCGCCTCTGCGTAGAATCTGATAAGGATTCTTGCGCAGGAGGAAATGATGAAAGCGATCCGAGTTCACGAATTCGGCGGTCCTGAAGTGATGAAGTTGGAAGATGTCCCCGATCTTCAACCCGGTCCAAGTCAGGTCGTGGTGCGCATTCATGCCGCAGGCGTGAACCCAGTAGAGGCATATGTCCGCAGCGGCAGCTACCCGCAGAAACCTATCCTGCCCTACACGCCGGGCACGGATGCCGGTGGCGTAGTGATGGCTGTCGGATCAGGTGTCAAGGGAGTGAAGGCCGGCGACCGCGTCTATACCTCCGGCCCTAACAGCGGCACTTACGCCGAGCAAGTCCTGTGCGGCGAAGCCCAGGTGCATCGCTTGCCGGACACCGTGAGCTTCGAACAGGGCGCCGCCATGGGCGTCGCCTACGGCACGGCGTATCGCGGATTGTTTCAGCGTGCCGAGGCAAAGCCCGCGGAGACCGTCCTGGTTCACGGCGCGAGCGGCGGAGTTGGCACCGCAGCCGTGCAACTGGCGCGTGCCGGCGGCATGACGGTCATCGGTACGGCGGGCAGCGAGCCCGGCCTCGAATTGGTAAAGAAGGAAGGCGCGCACCACGTTCTCAACCATGCGTCCGACGGTTATCTCGACGAGTTGATGAAGCTCACCGATGGCCGTGGCGTGGACGTCATCGTGGAACTGCTGGCGAACAAGAATCTCGGCAAGGACCTCACGGTGCTCGCCAAAAAAGGCCGCGTGGCGGTAATTGGAAGCCGCGGACCAGTCGAGATTAATCCGCGTGATGCCATGGGCCGCGAAGCGGACATCCGTGGCGTGACGCTCATGAACACGTCCGAGCAGGAATTTAAGACCATGCACGCTGCACTGGTCGCGGGACTGGAGAATGGAACGCTGCGTCCGGTGATCGGGCAGAGGATTCCCCTCGTCGAAGCAGCGCGCGCGCATGTTGAGATCATGAAGCCGTCAGGCGCGCACGGAAAGATTGTGCTGGTGCCGTGATCACGGGAGATTTTCGTGGCAGGACTCGCCACAGTGCAACAGGCACGGGGATTCCCTCAGAAGGAATTAGGATAGCTCGTGTCAACACGGCTTCAGGGCGTTGCGTGTACCGGCGCCTGCACCTTGGCGAGGATTGCCTCCAGCACCGTACAGCGATTACGCAATCCGTCCCTGAATTCGTGGTGATCGGCTTTGGCGATCTCTCGCAATAGATGGGTCTGATGTTCTTGCAGGAGATCCAGAAGCAGGTCTTCTTCTTCCGCGGTCAACCGGAGTTCCATCATGGCGACCTCCAACCAGTTACTTGTTCACAAGTTAATTGTAGGCTCTCGAATCCAACTTGCAACAGTGCAATTATGCCCTCCTGCTCGCCCAACTGAGGGTCACACCTCCGAGCAGTTCCAGAGTTTCTGTATTTAGTGGTGGGTGGAGCACGCCTTCAGGCGTGCATACCAAGGCTGCTGAAAAGGGCCAAGCTTTAGCCGCTGAGGTAAGGGCCCCGGTTACCTCAGCGGCTAAAGCCAAATTTAGAGGCACTCTCAAGTGCACCGCTGAAGCGGTGCTCCACCCGGATACAACAACTCAGAATCTCCTCTTGTGGGCCCAGTCGGGGGTGCCAGCCCGGGTTCGTCTCGGATGCACATGCCGCCGCGCTTGCATTGCGCCATTACAATCGAGGCATGCCCCGCCTGAACCTGGCCAACCGATGCTTTGCCGCGATCGTTCTGTGCTTCGCGGCATTGCCCGCTGTAGCAGGAGGGTCAGGTATTTCGACGTTGCAGACAGCGGTTGCGCACGCAATGGCGGGACGCCGTGGCGCCGCCGTAGTCGTCGATGTCCAATCGGGACGCGTCCTCGCGGCCTACCATCTCGATGTCGCCGCCCGCCGCGTGGTGCATCCCGGCTCCAGCATCAAACCCTTCACCCTGCTGGCGCTGCTGCAAGCGGGAAAAGTCGACGCGCATACCGCTCTCATGTGCAAGCGCACGGTTTCCATCGGCGGCCACAAACTCGACTGCACTCATCCTGCAACACCGGAGCCGCTGGTCCCGGCCAGCGCACTAGCGTACTCCTGCAACTCGTACTTCACCAACGTCGCAATGCGCCTGACGCCCGCACAATTGCGTGACAGTTTTGTGCGGTCCGGCTTCAGCTCTCGTACAGGACTTTCGCCGCATGAAGCCGCCGGGAACGTTGCGCTCAGCCATTCATTGGAGGAGTTGCAACTGCAAGCCATTGGCGAGTGGGGAATCAGCGTAACGCCGCTGGAACTGCTGCACGGCTATCGCGATCTCGCTGCTCTCGCTAACAGCGATCCGAACGGAGACCTCTCCCCGATCTTTGAAGGTCTTCAACAATCCGTTACCTACGGCATGGGACGCATGGCGCAGCCGGATGCGCCAATGAAAGTCGCGGGCAAGACCGGGACTGCGCTGACTGACGAAGGTCCATGGACGCATGCCTGGTTTGCCGGTTATGCGCCTGCCGAAAAACCCGAGATCGTGCTGGTCGTGTTCCTGGAAAAAGGACACGGTGGTACGGATGCCGCCAGCGTCGCACGCGAGATATTCGCGGCGTTCGCGGTTGACCACGATGCTGGGGTCGCCGAATCCGCAAAAGGAGCGCGGAAATGAAGCGGCTGTTGGCGGCCATCGGTCTGCTGCTCCTGTTGTGTACGGCGGGCGATGCTGAGTTGGGCGATCACGACGCTGCCAAAGCTTCTCATGCTGGATTTCCGCAGACGGTGCGAGTACGGCTCTGGTATCTCCATCCACCGCGCGAGTTGAGGATTCGCTCCGATGACGGTCGCGCACAGATGCGAACTTGTGCGACTTGCAAAACCACCGCGATCGCGGCCGCCGCTTTGCGCGCCACGGGTTCGAAAGTGGAGATCGACGGAAACAAATCCTCCTTCTTCGAGCTTCGCGTGAGTGGCGCGTATCAAATGAACGCCGCAGGCGATCCACC
The DNA here is from genome assembly GCA_003160215.1 of Acidobacteriaceae bacterium. Classification (GTDB taxonomy): domain Bacteria; phylum Acidobacteriota; class Terriglobia; order Terriglobales; family Acidobacteriaceae; genus Bog-257. Next base: position 70,002 of record PLQW01000090.1, on the reverse strand, counting down.
GCTGCGCGCCGATTTTCCGATTGAGATTCGCGCCAGTGACGGTCACCTGCTCATCACCGCATTCCTGCCGATGGAGGAATACATCGCAGGCGTGCTCGCCGGGGAAACAGGGAACTTCAAGTCCGATGAGGCGCTTAAGGCCATGGCAGTTGCGGCGCGCACGTACGCGGCGCACTTTGGCAGCCGCCATGCCCTGGAAGGATTTGACTTCTGCGACACCACTCATTGCCAGGACTTACGCATAGCCGGCATTAATGCCCATTTGCGCAGCATCGCCGACGCGACCGCGGGCGAAGTCCTCTGGTACGACGGCGAACCGGCGGCCACCTACTATCACGCCAACTGCGGAGGCACGACCGAAGACGGGCACTTTGTTCTCGGGAATAATGAGCCGCGAGCGCCATTCCTGGTCCAGCACTCCGATCAGTACTGCTTGCGCAACGGCAGCACCCAGTGGCGCACCGAGGTTGCCAAGCGTGAGTTGCAGCGCGCTCTCGCGGCTGATGGCATCGTTGTTCCCGGCACGCTGCGTACGGTATCCGTTCTGCATCGCACGCCCAGCGGACGGGTGGAGTTTCTGCGCGTCACAGGCAGCAGCACCGTTACCGTACCAGCGCTGACCTTCCGCTCCGCCATCGGCCGCCACATTGGATGGGACCGCATGAAGAGCAACTGGTACGACGTGAGCGACGCAGGCGAGCGCCTTACCTTCCATGGTCGAGGGTCCGGGCACGGGGTTGGCATGTGCCAGGTTGGCGCCGAAGTGATGGGCGAGGAAGGTCATTCCTATCGCGAGATCCTCAGCTTCTACTACCCGGGCACGCGTCTGGGCGTCAGCGCGCAGGGCATACCGTGGCAGCAACTCGCCAACGAAGATGTCGCGCTGCTGACCACTCGTCCCGATCGTGATCGCTCGCTCTTAACCCTGGCGACCGGGTTTATACATGAGTCCGAAGAAAATACTGGACTGCTCTATCGCGCTTCTCCACGGCTGAAGATTTATCCGACGGTTGCAGCGTTCCGCAACTCTACGGGCGAGCCAGGGTGGGTTGCAGCTTCGACTCGCGGGCGCACCATCCAGATGCAACCCTCCGACGTGTTACGCGAGGCGGGTACGCTGGAGAGCACCATTCGCCACGAGCTTCTGCACATGCTGATCGATTCCTACGCGATTCCAGGGACGCCGCTTTGGTTCCGTGAAGGACTGGTGCTCTACCTCACCGCGCCAAACGCCTCGTCAAAACAAAGCGAAAACGTCGACGATTTGAAGATCCTGGAGAAGGCGCTCCGGGCTCCGACGAGTGAGGAGGAATTACGACACGCTTACGCCGGCGCCCGTGCGCGGGTGGCGCAACTGGCGCGGCAGCACGGCAAGGAAGCATTACTCGATTGGGTACAGAATGGGCTCCCTGCTACGCTAACTATGAGCGGCGCCACCCAACGCCCCAGCGGCCGGTAAGCCCGACGAGCCGTTCGGGTCGTGCGGCGCTTCAGCCCCGCGTCCGAGNNTTTCAGCCGACGACAGGCTTGTTTTCCAGACTTTCTCGGCGCTCTGTTAGCCCAGCTCAATCGGCTCGGGATCTTCCTTCTCCGTGCGCGAACCGACGACCAACAACAACGCGACGAATGCCGTTATCAAGATCACGTAAGCCAAGAAGAACCGGAGCCCCATGCTCCATGCCTGTTTGCGCAAGTCGCTGAGGTCGGGGATCCACCACACCAGCCTGTACGGAACGTACGCCCCGACTAGCATGAGCGCGCAGAACCATAGCCAGTATGCTGGCCGCCGCAAGGCGCGCAGGGAGCGGGCCATGCTCCTCAATCTGAATCCGGCCGCCGCAACGGTGGTGGCGATGGGCAGCCAGACAGCAGGCGCCAGCACCCACAGCAGGAACCACAGCAGCCAGTCGGCGACGTGGAATACCTGCCGAGGGCTGCCGAAGCGCAAGAATGACGGCGACTTCTGCCAGAACCACACCCCGAACTGCGGCGCATGCCGGCGTATAAAAATCAGGACCAACACTATCGCCACCAGAAAAATAGCCCACACTGCCAGCGCCACCATGTGCCGCAAAGCATGGCGGAAGGCGCGCCACACAGTTGCATTGTCTCGAAACTCTGCAACCCTGAAGTAGGCGAACGTCCCAGTGCGCAGCCACAAGCCGAAAAACACCACGACAATCGCGATCACTCCGGAGCCGGCCACCTGCCAGCCATGCGCATCCGGCATCAACAGCCAGAAATAAACGGCAGCGAGCAACCCGGCATTGCCGACCAGGTTCAGCAGCCACAACTTCGCCACGCCACTATGTTTCGCGCTCATTTCACCGTCACCGTCAACGCGTCGCTGGTCGAAAGATACTCGGGCTGATACATCGGTTCCACGCTGGTCGGGCTCACACGGAAGATTCCGGGATTCACCACCTTCAGCAGGTACACGTATTCATGCTGCCCTTGCGGGAAGTACGTGTTGAAGAAGGTAGTGCGATCGTCGCGCAGCTCGCGATTGCTGAACCAGCGGCCCCACCAATCGGGACGCTCATCCAGTTCGTACAGGTCGTCACGCGCAATGGACTCGGTGCCCGATGGGATCGGATCTTCGATCATCAGGTACCTCCAGTTATTACCGCCGACGGTGAGGTGCACCGCCAGAGTGTCGCCGACCTGCACCGGTCCCGCGAGTTTATCGAGGTGATATACCACGCGCCCGTCCTTTTGCTGCTGCGACAGCCGATAATATTGGCGCGCCACGCTGAGCTTGAAGCTGCCGGTGTTCACCACTTTCGACTCGCTCGAGTAATACTCTCCACGAGTTGACCAGTACAGCCGCCCGTCACCCGACTTCGCGATTCGAATCTGGTTCGTTCCCGGCGCCAGTTGCGACTCATTCAGCACAACCGTTGTCGCGGGAGCCAGTGCGTCGGCAGCAGTAAACTTCTTGGCTGCCACGATCTTGCCGTTCACTTGTACCTCGACGCTGTAGCTGGGCTGCAACTCTTTCGTGCGTTCCAGATAATCGGTGAGTCCGTAGATCACCATTGCCGTCTGCTCTGTCGACTCCCAGTAGTAGCCCTGGTCGCGATGGTTCACCAGGTAAACCGCGGCCTTCGAGAGCAGCGGGCTCGCCTCATCTGTGTGATCTAGGAGTTTCAGTGCGTACGCCGTCGTCTCCGGAGTGGTGTCGGCGGAGAAGTCCAGTAGATAGTTGTTGTCGCTCGGCCACCAGGCTTGCGAGTCGTCCTGTTTCACCTCGGCTTCAATTTGCTTGCTCAACTCGTTCGCTCGGTTATCGTTCATCTCTAGCATGGCCAACCCAAGCAGTGCCTGGCCGTAGGCAGTTAAGGTCGAGCGCTGGTTCCACACCGAGTCGAGTACCGCCGCCTCATGAGTTCCGCTCAACACCAGGGCGTAGGCCATGTAGGCGCGCAGATCGGTCTTCACTTTTTCCGAGCGATCGAACTGCGGGCGCAACCAACCGCTTCCGCGATCGATGGCGTCCTGCTTGACGTCGAATCCTGCCGCCTTCGCCTGGCTCAGCCCGGCGAGCACGTATGCCGTCATGAATGCCTGACTGTCGTCGGTCTGCCACCAGCCCCAGCCGCCGTCGGGGTGTTGATAGTTGTAGAGCCGGTCAAGACCCGCCTGCACCTGCTTGTTCAGCACTTGCGGATCGATGTTCGATTTCACCCCCAGCTTCTTCAGCGAGTTTGCCACCAGCACATCCGGCAGGAAGCTCGACATGGTCTGTTCGGTACAGCCATAGGGATAGGAGGTCAGGAAGTCGAGCGCGGCGAAGACCGTGCCCGCAATCGAGGGCGTCACGCCAATCGTGAGCTTGCGAGTTCCCACCTCGGCGCCCGCCGGGAAGGTCAACGGCTGCACTGTGTCGCTCGTGCCCGCGCCTGCGACCGATCCCGCCTTCGCCATCGCCAGCTTCACGCCGAAGGGAACGACCGGCAGCGTCAGCTCCATCGCGTCGCTCTCGACGTCGGTAAGCGCTTTGCCCAGCACCCGCGCCGAATCCACATTGAGCACGCGCACTCGATAATCCACTTTCATCAAACCGCGGCTGGGGACGTTGACATCCTGCTGGCCACCATCGAGCACTTGAAGGCCGTCAAATACCATCGAGACTTGTGCAACTTTGGCCGTGGGCAAATAGTTCTGCACGATGGTCGAGAGCGTTATCTCGTCGCCGCGGCGGAAGAATCGCGGCACTACCAGTCGCACCATCAGGTTCTTGCGCACGATGGTGTTTACCACTGCGCTGCCGACTTTGGTGTCTTGCGTGATCCCTCGCGTGGTCGCGCGCCACGACGTGATGGCGTCGGGATAATCGAAGTGCACCGTGGCCTGTCCGTTGCTGGCGGTGCGCACGTCCGCCATCCAGTACGCGGTGTCAGGAAATGCTTTGCGGATCTTGGGCTGCACCAGACGCTCAGGCTTCAGTTGCGCCATCGCCTTCGACGACCGAACGGTGGCCAACTGCATCGCACGTTTCCCTGCCTGCCCGCTGAAGTAATACGTCAGCGAGGTCTCCGTGCTCACCCTCGAATAGACGCGGCCGTAGAAGGCGTTCACGATGCTGCCCACCGTTTCCGGTTTGATCGCGTAGATTGCGTCGTCCACCACACCCAAACTGAACTCCGCCGCCACCGGCTTGCCGCTGGCATCCGTCGCCTTGATGATGTAGCTCGCAGCTTCGCCCGGTTGGTACTGTGGTTTGGAAGGCAGCAATTGCACATTCAGTTCGTGCTGGATGGGCGGCACGGTGAGACTCTTGGACCCCTGGTACAGCTTGTTGCCGCGAATGAAAACCGCCGCCACGTAGAAGTTTGGGGCGTACTCCGGCTTGATCGGAACATCCACCGTGATGCTGCCGCCGCTGCTCTTGATCACCTGACCGGAGTAGAGTCCATTGCCTTCCACCGTCACCAGAACTGAAGTCGGCTCCTTGCTGGTGACGATCAGCACGTGAGCGGTGTCGCCGGGCTGATACGCTTTTTTGTCGGGGACGATCTGCACGCGCTCCTGCGCCGGACCGCTCCACCATGGACTTTCACCGGGAGCCCACAGGAATGCGGTGGTCTCAACCGTGCGATTCTCCGGAGTGGTCGCGCTCACGCGGACACGGAACTCGCCAGCATCGGGGATGGTGAGCTTAATCTGTGCCTTGCCGCTCGCGTCGGTTTGGCCCTGCGTACTGGTGACCGATTGCCCTGCGCCTTTACGCCAGTCCCAGCGATTCATTTCCACCCGGAACGCCGTTTGTACCGGCTTCTTGTCATAGTCCTGCGCGGTGATGGTGACGGTTGCCGCGCTGCCCTTGGTGTAAACGTACGAGTCTGGCTCGGCAGTTAAGAAAAAGCTGCCGTAAGTGGCGAGCGCGAAACCGTGTCCCGCAATTTCACGGTTGCCGGCGTCGGTCACGCGCGCTTCGATGCGATAGGTCACGTCGTGTTTTTTGCTGTCGACCTTCGTCGGAATCGTAATCTGCAGCTTGCCGTCGGCGTCGAGCGTGCCGGTCTTCTCACTCTCCTGCTCTCCGCCGTAAGTGTCATCGCCCTCTGGATTGTCAGCTTCGGGATTATCGCCCTCTTGATCTGTGCTGGCTTCGTCTTCGCCTTCGTCATGCCCCATCGGCCAGTACGTCGAGGTATGCACCACCCACGTCACCTTCGCGTTTGCGACGGGCTCGCCAAAGTAATAGCGCGCGTCGATCGTCGCCTTGATCGGCTGCCCTTGCAGAACGCGCGGAGTCTGCGCCGTCACCTTCACCTGGTATTCAGGTTTCTTGTAGTCCTCCACCGAGAAGCTGGTGCCTTCGACGTAGCGCTCGCCCATCTGCATCGACAGGTAATAGAACCCGAGATTGGCCTCGGCGGGGATGACGTAATTCCACTCCGCCGTACCCATATCGGAGAGCTTCACGGTCTGCTGCCAGATGGTCCGGTAGTCCCGTGGATCGCGCATCTCAAGGCTCAGTTCACGATTTTGCGGAATGATGTAGCCGCTCATCGTCTGCGCGCGAACGATGGACTTGAAATGTACCGTGTCACCCGGCCGATACACCGGCCGATCGGTGTAGGTGTAAGCGCGCAAGCTGCTGTCAGGATCATCGCCGAGGTTCCATGCACCGGGCGTGTTGATAGCGAACTGGTCTGCGCTGGTCGCCAGGACCGCAACGTTCTCGGGCTTCGCCTCGGTTAGCGTGGTATCCAACAGGCCCTGCTGGTCGGTTGTTTTGGCGGCAACTTCTTTCTGGTCTACCCACACGCGCACCATAATTCCCGCGATTGGATCGCCGCTGCGCCGGTTGACCACGAAGCTCATCAGCCGGCCAGGGGCGCCTTTCGTGATGACCGCAATCTCGGTGACGACGATGATCGTGTAGGCGCGCAGCGTGCCATTGGTCGCCTCGACCAAGTACACGCCCTTGTCGCTTACCGGGATGGCGACGTTCTGGCTCTCCCATTGCTCATGCGATGGCACCGTCCAGTTCCAAACCGAAACTACCTGCTGTTGGTTGAGCACGGGCACTTGTGCGTAGCTTTCAACCTTGGTCCCCGATTTCTTCTCGCCGCCGCTCATCTCCCACAACCGAATCTGGTGGCGCGACTCCGGCGAAAACTGTGCGCGGATGAAGTCGCGGAACCATGCCCACAGGCGGTGCTTCCAGGCGTGAAACTTTTCCAGCCAGGTGCGTGCCTGCTTCGGCATAGCGGGCGCGCGACCGCCGAAGCTATGCAACTCCTGCATCTGGCTGAAGAACTTCACCGGATCGTTCATCCGATAGACCCGGAACTCCAGCGCGTTGACGTTGTGGGAATAGACCGAGACTTCCGGCTTTTCTCCGGGCAGGTAGGTGCGTTGGCTGGCCAGAGAAAACGACTGCCCGGTGTCGGCATCGACATTCTCCTGGGCGAACAGCGGCAGTACCATTGCGTGACATAGAAGAACCGCAACGATAGCGGATTTCAGTCGCATTAGTCCGCACCCCGCAAGATGTTCCAGCGATATACACCGAGAAAGCCTGGATTGGCCGATATCGGCCGCCAGCGTGCGTCAGGATAGTTTAGGAGTTGCGCCAGCGAGACTCGGCGGATTTCGCCCGGAGAGCGGCCACTGGGACCGGTGTGGTAGACAACATACTGTTCGTTGCCCGGCTCGATCTGTCCTCGCCCAAGGAAGATCATCGCGTGGAATGGCATCCTCTGGCCATCCTGGCGAAAGAACAGCAGGTCGCCTGGTTGAGCGCGATATAAGTCACGTCCGACAAAATGCGTGTTATGCCGCCACAGCGTCTCCACATCTGCGAATTGCGCGAAGGCGCCATCGCGGAGGTCGCTAGCTCGAAAACTTCCACCCCGCACCCGGAAGAGTGCCGCCGCCAGCGGAGTGTAGGGATATTGATATTGCTGGATGTCGCTTGCCGAAGCCGGAGCTGGCAGCGCCATCTCGCGCGCCCACGCGGTGTCGTGAGGACCCAAGGCCTCGCGGTACGCAAAGCGCAAGAGCCCGGCGCAATCGTCAATTTCGGCCGGCAGCGCCCGTCCGCGGAAATACTGCGCCTCGGCCAGGAACGTAAACCACCGGCGGAACGTCATGCGGTCGGCAGGATCGTGCAGGCGCAGGAAGTCCGGAGTGCCGTCTCCGATCGTGTCACTGGCATCGGGCGTCGTGCTTAACGTGATCTCCCGTACCGCGAAGCCGGGAGCCGCGATCCTCACATTGGTCTGGCCTGGCAGTACACCGGCACGCAGCGACGCGGTCGCGGTGTCGCCCTCAACCGTCACCGACTCCACCGCCGCGCGATGCGGATCTTCCACGGTGACCTGCAAACCGTGCGGTGGGCGGCCATTGGATGGCGAGATTCTTAGTTCCGCGGAAGTGAAACCGTCAGCGGGAACCGCACCTGGGGAGAGTTGCAACACAAAGGTTGCAGGCGCCAGCGCGTGTCGAACGGTGAAGGCACACACCACCGTCGCTATCGCTAGCACAGCCAACACTGCCACCCAGCGAGGCACGCCGCGCATTCCGGTCCTCTCCTTTTGGGGACGGGCGGATTATAAATCAACCGCGAAAATGTCGATGTGACATTTGGCAGTTGGCACATAGAGTCATCCTCTGTCATCCCGAGCGGAGCGAAGCGGAGTCGAAGGATCCCTATAGCCGCCAGCAATCCCAACCTTGTTCCTGCGCCAAGCGGCCACCCTGTGATCTTTTGTAGCTATAGGGGTCCTTCGACTNNCTCGTCGCTCAGGATGACAGCATTAGGGTTCATTGGCTAATTGCTAATTGCTAGTTGCTAGTTGCTATTTCCCCAACCCGCGCAGTTCCGTCAGCAACCGCTCCACTTCTTCGGCCGTGTTGTAGTGCGCTAAGCCGATGCGCAACATACCTCCGCTCTGCTGCACCCCCAGCCGCTCTGCAAGATCGACGGCGTAGTAGTTTCCGTCCCAGGTGAAGATGCCGCGCTCGCCAAGGTGCGCCGCCAGCTCGCGCGGCGTGTGGCCCTCCATGCGGATGGCTACCGTCGGGGTGCGCTGGTCGAACTTCGCCTCATCCTTGATGCCGTAGAAGGTGAGCCCCGGAATCGCCAGCAATCCAGTGATTAATTGCTCGACCAGTTCGCGCTCGTGCTGCTGGAAAACTTCGTACGCCGCGAGTATGGCCTCGCGCCGCGTCTTCACTTCAGGATCGTGGTGCCGCCCCACATCGGCGATGTAATCAATGGCGGCGATCAGCCCGGCAAGGCATTCGTGGTTCTGCGTTCCCGTCTCCCAGCGGTCAGGCAACTTCTCGGTGCAGGCGCGAAGTTTGTAGGGACGCAGCCGCTGAAGCTGCTCGCGTTTGCCGAAAAGAATGCCGAGGTGGGGGCCGAAGAACTTGTAGCTGGAGCACGCCAGGAAATCGCAATCGACGGCGCGGACGTCAATTGGCCCATGCGGCGCGTAATGCACCGCATCGAGGAAGGCCATGGAGCCTGCCGCATGCGCCAGCCGCACAATCTCGTAAACATCGTTGATTGTGCCCACGGCGTTGGCAGCCCACCCGACGGCCACCATGCGGGTGTTGCGGCGAATCTTCGCCGAGAGGTCGAACATGTCAAGGGTGCAATCGCCCGGCTTGATGTCGGCCGTGCGCACCTTCACCCCGCGCTCCTCCAGGCATACCCAGGGCGAGACATTCGCGTCATGATCCAGGCAGCTCACCAGCAACTCGTCCCCGCTCTTCAGCTCTCGGCCCAGGGCGCGACTCAAGGCAAAGGTCAGCGTCGTCATGTTGGCGCCGAAGACCACCTCGTCGGTTGCGCAATTGAAGAAGTCCGCCATCGCGGCGCGCGCATCGGCAATCATCCGATCGGTGCGCTGGCTGGTGAGGAATGCACCCCCGGCGTTCGCGTTGCTTGTGGAGAGGTAATTGGCAATCGCGTCAATCACGCGTTGCGGCACCTGGGTACCGCCCGGAGCATCGAAGAACGCGGTAGGCTGGCCGTTCACCGCCCGATGCAGCGAAGGAAACTGTTGACGCACCCAGGGCAGATCTAGCTGGCGCGCTGGCGCCACCGTTTTTGAACTCGAAGACATGTCTATGAACTCCTGACCGCGGTAAGGAAGTCTGCCAGCAAGCCATACGCTGTGGCCTCCAGCCCGGGGTCCTGCTCGGTAATGATTAATTCTGGAAAAACGTCGGTTTCAAAACTGATGACCGACGACGTGCCTCTCACCAGTGCCAGCGGATCGGAAAGCTTGAGCCGCTGGGGAGCGACCGACGCTACCACGCGCCCATCCTCCGCTCGCGTGGCACTGCAAACTAACTTCCACGCTTCGCCGTCGGAGCGCGCCTGGCGCAATTGCTCCGCAGTTATTCCGCGGATACCCTGCCGGCTCACATCGTCCAGTTTCAAACCGGTCTGCATCAGGACATTGGCCAGCGCGATCACTTTCACGGCGGCATCCACGCCTTCGATGTCGTCGGTCGGATCGGATTCCGCCACTCCCAGATTCTGTGCCTGTCGGACCGATTCCTCGAACGTCATCCCCGCTTCCATACCTTCCAGGACCACGTTGGTCGTGGAGTTCAACACACCACGAAACCCACGGACCTCGATGGCTGGCAGCGTATCGCGAAAGAGCGAGAAGATCGGTACGCCATCCATCACGGCCGATTCGAATAAGAACCGGCGCCCCTTGGACGCTGCCAGATCGGTCAGCTCCCGATAGGCGTGCATCACCGGCCCCTTGTTGGCGCTGATGGCATGGACCCCCGCCTCGAGCGCCGCCTGTATGTGAGCAATCGCCGGCTGTCCGGTCGTGGCATTGAGGGAACTGACCTCAAAAAGCGCGTCGGCCCTAGCCACCCGCAGCCACTCATGCACATCGCCGGCGACCGGCGCGCTAGTGAAGTCTGCGGCCAGCAACTTCTCGGGAGAGAATCCATCCTGCGCCGTCAGCCAGCCCAGCCGGCGCGAACCCACACCAGTAATCCGCCAAGCTACGCCGTAATGGTTTCGGAGTTCCTTCTCTTTTCTCTGGAGAAGTGCGACGAAGGCCCTGCCGACATTGCCGAAGCCGACGATGCAGAAGTTGTAGGTCCGGATGTGACTGTCTCCAGGCTGACGTGGCTGTGCGTCTTATTGTAAATGCTCGCGGCGGCTCCGGGCGCTAATCAGGCGATAGCTGGCCATAAATTCCCGGTGAATTCCGGAGCCTGATGCGCGCTGCGTGCATCCATTCTTCTTGGGCTGGCGCCAGTTGCCGAGGCTAAGAAAACCCTGGCTCGAGGTGGTCGAAGGTCAGTTATAATTCCGAGTTAAGCTGATTCCCTGATGCTCACCATCGTCGAGCGCCGTTGCGTTGGTTTTTGGGGTAAGCGACTTCTGTATCCTGCACGTCCGGTCCAACAGCCTAACAATGTGTACCACTCCGATTATTTGAAGGAGCGCCAGAATGGCTATTAAAGCAACTGACTACGTGTGGCATAACGGGCAACTGATTCCCTGGGATGACGCAAAACTCCACGTGATGGCCCACGTGATCAACTACGGCTCATCGGTGTTTGAAGGAATTCGCTGCTATCAGACGGGCAAGGGCCCCGCCATCTTCCGCCTGCGGGACCATATGCTGCGCCTGCTCCAGTCTTCCAAAATCTACCGTATTGAGATCGACTATACCCTCGACGAACTTTGCCAGGCAGCGGTGGAACTCGTCGCTACCAATAAAGTGTCGCCGTGCTATGTGCGCCCGATCGTGCTACGCGGTTACGGACAGGTCGGCGTCAATCCGTTCAATTCGCCCACCGAGGTTTACATCGCCAATTACGAGTGGGGCAAGTATCTCGGCAGCGCCGATTCCGACGACGGCGTGGATGTCTGCGTTTCGTCCTGGACGCGCCTCGCACCCAATACGATGCCCACCATGGCCAAAGCCGGCGCCAACTACATGAATTCGCAACTGATCAAAATGGAAGCCATCGTGAACGGCTACAGCGAGGGCATTGCGCTCGACGTCAACGGTTATGTGAGCGAGGGTTCGGGCGAAAACATCTTCGTGGTGCACAAAGATCGCATCTATACACCGCCGTTAGGCAACAGTGTTCTACCCGGCATTACCCGCAACTCGGTGCTGCACATTGCGCAGGAACTCGGAATTCCGGTGATCGAGCAGATCATTCCCCGCGAAATGCTCTACATCGCGGAAGAACTGTTCTTCAGCGGTACTGCTGCCGAGATCACGCCAATCCGCTCGGTGGACAAGATCACGGTGGGCCACGGCGTGGCCGGTCCTGTTACCAAGACCGTTCGCAAGGAATTTTATGCCATCGTGAACGGGACCACGGAAGACCGGTTCGGTTGGTTGACCCCGGTTCCGGTGAAGCAGCCTGTCGGCGTATAGGCAACGACAACAGACATAACTAAAGAAGGGCGCAACCGATGCGCCCTTCTTTATTGCCCGACCTGGCGGGGCGAGTAAGTGACTGGGGTGGCAAACGTCAGCTCGCCAATTCAATTATTTCTGGTCAGAACTCCATCGTCTTTAGCTCCGGGCTCACGATAAGCGGAGCTTCGGTTGCGCGCTGGACGTCATCCGGCGTGAGGCCGGGCGCAATCTCTTCCAAAACCAGGCCGCTCTGCGTCACTCGTAGATACGCCATCTCGGTGACAATATTGTTTACCACGCGCAATCCCGTGATCGGCAACGTGCACCGTTTCAAGATCTTTGGCGCGCCATCCTTGGTGGTATGCTCCATGGCCACGATGACCCGCCTGGCGCTGGCGACCAGGTCCATCGCGCCACCCATGCCCTTCACCATCTTGCCAGGGATCATCCAGTTGGCAAGGTTGCCCTCTTCATCCACTTCCATGGCGCCGAGCACGCTCAGGTCAATATGGCCGCCACGGATCATGGCAAACGATTCGGCGCTGGAGAAAAATGCCGTGCCCGGAAGTTCCGTCACCGTTTCCTTACCCGCATTGATCAGGTCCCCATCTTCCTCGCCCGCCAGAGGATACGGGCCGACGCCCAGCATGCCGTTCTCGCTTTGCAACACAACATCCATGCCGGGTGGCACGCAGTTCGCCACCAGGGTGGGCATTCCGATTCCGAGATTGACGTAGAAGCCGTCGCGCAACTCGCGGGCCACCCGCTTCACGATGCGATCCCGCTTTTCGGTGGCCTTCTGCTTAACAGCGATTTCGTCGGGCATGGGTTTCTCCTGGTTCGCCTTGCACAAATTATGGTTTGCGCAGCGTTCGCCGCTCGATACGTTTCTCGTAGTCCGTTCCCTGGAAGATGCGCTGCACGTAAACGCTGGGGGTGTGCACATGGTCTGGCTCGATTTCTCCCGGCTCGACCAAGTGCTCGACTTCGACGATCGTCACCTTTGCTGCCGTTGCCATCATGGGATTGAAGTTCTGCGCCGTCTTGCGATACACCAGATTGCCCCAACGGTCGCCCTTCCAGGCTTTGATGAGCGCGAAGTCGGCTTTCAGTGCCCGCTCCAGCACATACGGCCTGCCATCAAACTCGCGCGTCTCTTTGCCCTCGGCAACCACCGTCCCGAATCCCGCAGGGGTGTAGAAAGCGGGGATTCCCGCTCCGCCGGCGCGGATGCGTTCGGCGAAGGTGCCCTGCGGAATGAGTTCAAGATCGATGCGCCCGCCCAACACCATCTCTTCCAGCAGGCGGTTTTCGCCGACATAGCTGCCCTTGTGCGACTTGATCTGGCCAGCGGCCAGCATCAGCCCCAGCCCAAAATCATCAATCCCCACGTTGTTGCTGATGGTGTTCAGGTCCTTCACGCCTTTCTTGACCAGCGCGCGGATGAGGTTCTCAGGGATCCCGCACAGCCCGAAGCCCCCCACCATCAGCGTGTCGCCACCTTTGATGTCGTGAATGGCCTCGTCTGCGTTCGCCACTACTTTGTTCATTGCCATAGGATTTTGCTTCCGACCGGCGATTGTACCGGGGCACGTCGCCTTGGCGCAAAAGGATCAATCGTCCACGAGCTCTGCGCAGTCCGGTTCGAGCCAAGTGTTTTGCGCGGTTTCGTCTTTTGCTTGTGAGATGGCGATTTCAGAACAGTTATTGACCTTTGTCACGTTGGGGCTTGGCAGGTTGAGTACAGTGTTCTGTTTAGTCCTCAACGATACCCACGGCATATGAATGGTCGGCCTTGAAGTGCAGCATGAGAAATTGTTGTTGGTCGGTGACGCTTGGGCGGTATTCAATCTCAACCGGCCCCAAGGCAGGATTTGCGACCTTCAACTGGTATAAGCCACCGACAGCAATTTGAAAACGATAAAAACCCCTCCGATCAGTGGTACCAGTTGCCACCAACTGTCCTTTTGATGAGCGGAGTTCCACCTGTGAGCCGTTCAGCGGCTTCTCCTCAAGAAACACGAACCCTGCAATCTCCGTTCCTCGAAGGGTTATTGGTTGGGCAGAGGGAGTGCAATTACCAGCCGTTCGAGCGAACAGCATGATTGCCAGTACCATTCCGAGATGACGCACGCGACTTCCCATATCTATTTGGACACCGGCCCCGAAACGTTGGGGTTCTCGGCAACAGCCCTTATCACCGCCGATCCTCCAAGCCGCCAGTCGCCCCACTTCAATCACAGGGCGAATGGGTGTCGCAAGTACATGCGGAAACTGCAACCTACCGCTTCGATTAGGTCAATGTCTGTGATTACTGTCGATAACAGGCCTTATCGTAAGCTATCTCGAACGGGGTTTGTACCAGTTGCACGCGGTGGACTCGCCACCAGTCACTAACCCCTAGCCCCTCGCCCCTAGCCCCTGGCTTTCCCGAACTTGTTGGCGCTCTCGAACATCTCCCGCAGCCCCGGCCCGCGCAGGTTCTCCCGCAGATGCGCCAGTTGCTGCTCAAAGCGCAGCAGCGCTTCGTCGATGTTCTGGCTGTTGGTAAGCGCGATGTCGCGCCACATCGAGTAAGGGCTGCTGGCAATCCGCGTCATTTCCCGCAAAGCCCGGCCGCCGATTTCCCTGATCGCTTCGTCCTCTCCCAACTCATCGCGCAGTAGGGAAGCCAGCGCCGTGGCGATCATCTGCGGCAGGTGGCTGATCCACGCGCACAGGCGATCATGCCGCTCCACATCCATCGCAACCACTCGCGCGCCTATCGACTCCAGCAACTCAATGTACTCTCGCTGCCGTTCTGTGTACTGCCGTTCAGCATTGATTGGCGTGATTAGCCACACCGCGTCGCGAAACAGATCGGCATCGGCGTTCTCGATGCCGCCGTGTTCCTTACCGGCCATGGGATGTCCGGGAAGTACGCGGATTCCCGCTTCCGCGCCGAATACCAGGCGCGCGCGTTCCACGAACTGCAACTTGGTGCTGCCAGTGTCTGTAACCAGCGCGGAGGAGGGAAGTGTGGGGGCCAGCTTTTCGAAGGTGGAAAGAATGCCGCCAATCGGTGTGGCCAGGACCACGACGTCGCAGCCCTGCGCCGCTTGGCTTACATCCGCATCTCCGCGATCGATTGCGCCACGGATGACGGCAGCATTCAGCACCTCGGGCCGGTCGCAGCCCACCAGAACTCCCGGGAATCCCTGCTGGCGCAACGCAAGTCCGAAAGAGCCGCCGATCAAGCCCGTTCCCACGATCGTGATCTGCCGAATCGCCATCGCCAAAGCTACCCGATCGTCCGCCCTACCGCCGGAGCAATCATCCGCAACTGCTCCATCAGTTCGGAAAATTGTTGCGGATACAGCGACTGCGCGCCATCCGACAGCGCCTCGTCGGGTGACGGATGCACCTCGATCAGCAAAGCATCAGCCCCGGCGGCCACCGAGGCGCAGGCCATAGGCGCAACCTTGTCGCGCAATCCGGTCCCATGCGAAGGATCGGAGGTGATCGGCAGGTGCGATAACTTGTGCACGACAGGAATGGCGGAGATATCGAGGGTATTGCGCGTATAGGTCTCAAACGTGCGAATGCCGCGTTCGCACAGAATGACTTGGTAGTTGCCGCCCGACATGATGTACTCGGCCGACAGCAGCAGCTCCTCGATGGTCGCCGCGATGCCACGCTTCAACAGGACCGGTTTTCGCACTTTGCCTAATTCGCGCAGCAAGTTAAAGTTTTGCATGTTGCGCGCACCTGCCTGGAAGATGTCTATGTACGGCAGCATGATTTCGATCTGCGAGATCTCCATGACCTCGCTGATTACCGCCATACCGTAGCGGTCGCCAGCTTCCCGCAACAGCTTCAGCGCCTCAAGCCCGAGCCCCTGAAAGGTATAAGGCGAGCTGCGCGGCTTGAAGGCGCCGCCCCGCAGGACCTTGGCGCCGGACTTGCCCACCATCTCCGCCGCAGCAAACAGTTGCTCCCGCGACTCCACCGAACATGGACCGGCCATCACAACGACTTCCTTGCCGCCGATTTCGGTCCCGTTGGGAAGCTTAACGACGGTGTCATGTTCATGGAACTGGCGCCCCGCGAGTTTGTACGGCGCGCTAATACGGTGCACGCGCTCTACGCCTGGCAGCACCTCTAGGTCGCGCGTGTCAAAGTCGATACGCTTGCCCACCGCGGCAAGCACACTCTGGCGCGCGCCAGTAGTGCGATGCACAGCAAAGCCCATCTTCATCAGGTGATCGGTCACCCGCTGGATCTGATCTTCACTGGCATGTTCCAACATCGCAACAATCATGGTCTCGCTCTTCGCCTTTCGCTCTTAGCTTTTAGCTCTTAGCCTTTAGCTCTTAGCCTTTAGCAATCGGAACTAACCTGTGACGGCTCCCAGGCGTTCAAAACCAACCCCTAGCCCCTAACCCCTAACCCCTGTTCTTCAGTCGTTCGGCCCCAACTCAGTCGCTTCTGCCTGATTTTCCGCTTCGGGAGCCATTTCTTCACTCTGAATCTGCCGCATCACATCCACCAGACGCTCATAGACCTGGCGCAATTGCACGTCTGACAGCGGCCCCGCGTTGACCCGCGCGATGTTCTGGAAGATGATCTTCTCGCGATCCGGCTCATAGATGGGCATTGCTGAGTCGCGCTTGAGCCTGCCAATTGCTTGGGCGCATTGGGCGCGCTCGTTGATCAGCCGCACCAATTGGCGGTCGACATCATCGATCTTCTGGCGCCAATCCTCGATGTCCATGTCCTATTTGCCTCGCGGTCTTGCGACGCCGCAATCTTAACTTCTACCTACTGCTTCCTGCGCCGTTCCGGTAAGGGAAGATAGGAATTCTGACACAGCCGCTGCTTCCCGTCCCAGATTTTCTTCGATCCTCTGCACAATCGCGCTCCCGACCACGGCCGCATCGGCGAAACTTCCGACTTCGGCGAATTGCTCGGGAGTCGAAACTCCAAATCCGACAGCGATCGGCAATTTGGTGTGGAGTCTCAGCCGCTCGACCAACGATCGGGCGTCACCCGCAAGCTCTTGCCGCGTACCGGTAATGCCGGTGCGCGAGATCGCATACACGAATCCGCGCGAATGCTTCGCCACCTCGCGCAAGCGCTTCTCCGGGCTCGTGGGAGCTGCCAGAAACACGGGCGCGAGTTTATGCGCCTTCATCGCGCGCAGATATTCCCCGGCCTCTTCCACCGGAAGATCGGTGACTAGAGAACCGTCCACACCAGCTTCGGCGGCAGCCGCGCAAAACTTCTCCAGGCCAAACTGCAAAATGGGATTGAGGTACGAGAAGATGACCAATCCGGTGTTCGACTGCTGCCGGATCTGCTTCGCTACCTCGAGGACACCGTTCAGGTTGGTCCCATGTTGCAGCGCTCGCTCGCTGGCGCGCTGGATGACCGGTCCATCCGCTACGGGATCGCTGAACGGCACGCCTAACTCGATCACGTCTGCGCCTGCACGAATCGCCGCCAGCGCGACCTCACGCGATATGTCCAGACTCGGGTCGCCGCAGGTGATGTAGGCCACCAAACCAGGGCGCTTTTTGAAGACGATTGCCAAATTGCTCCCCTTAGCTCACTCTGCTCTCAGAACGCCAGGTTCTCCCGTAAAATTCCGATATCTTTATCGCCGCGCCCCGACACATTCACGATCACGATGTCCGACTTGTCCATCTGCGGGGCTCGCTTGATGCACTCTGCGATCGCGTGCGCCGATTCCAGCGCGGGAATGATGCCCTCCATCCGCGCCAGCTTGAGACACGCATCGAGCGCCTCTTGATCGCTCGCCGACACATATTCCGCGCGCCCCTGATCGTGGAGCCACGCATGCTCGGGACCGATCGCGGGGTAATCAAGTCCGGCTGAAACCGAGTGCGTCAATGCGATCTGCCCTCCGAGGTCTTGCAGGACATAAGAATAAGTCCCCTGCAATACACCCGGGCCGCCACCGTCGAAGCGCGCCGCGTGTTCTCCCAGCGAGTGCCCGCGCCCACCGGCTTCCACGCCAATCAGTTTCACTTCGCGGTCCTTGATGAATTCGTAGAAAACGCCAATCGCGTTGGAGCCGCCGCCCACGCATGCGATGACTGCGGAAGGCAGTCGGCCTTCAGCCTTGAGAATCTGCTTACGAGCTTCCTGGCCGGTGACGCGATGGAAGTCCCGCACCATCGTCGGGTAAGGATGCGCTCCCAACACGCTGCCCAGAAGGTAGTGCGTAGTGCGAACATTGGTCACCCAGTCACGCATGGCCTCATTGATAGCATCCTTCAGAGTGCGCGAACCCGAGTCGACGCCGCGCACCTCGGCGCCCAGCAGCTTCATGCGGAAGACGTTCAGTTCCTGCCGTCGCATGTCTTCCGTCCCCATGTAGACCACGCACTCCATTCCAAAGAGCGCGCACACGGTTGCGGTCGCGACTCCGTGCTGGCCGGCGCCGGTTTCCGCAATGACGCGGTGTTTGCCCATGCGCCGGGCCAGCAGCGCCTGGCCAATGCAGTTGTTGATCTTGTGTGCGCCGGTGTGCAGCAGGTCTTCCCGCTTCAGATAGATCTTCGCGCCGCCAAGCTCTTGGGTGAGCCGCTCAGCGTGGAATAGCGGTGTGGGACGGCCCGCGAAATCGGTCAGTAGCCGATGGTACTCGTCGCGAAATGCCTTATCCTTACGCGCCGCGGCGTAGGCGGCCTCGAGTTCCTGCAATGCCGCCATCAAGGTCTCAGGAACGTACCGCCCGCCATAGGAACCAAATCGTCCTGGGACGGCGCGCACACGCGGCTGTTTGGCCTGGTTGCCGGGCGGCGAACCCGCTGTGGAACTCTGCCCGTTGCTGGTTGTTTCTTCCATGTTTCCTTTCTACCGCAATGCCGCCTGGGTTTGCCGCGCTGCCCCAACGAAGCTGCGCAGCTTGGCTTCGTCCTTCCGTCCCGTTTCGCGCTCGACGCCGGAAACTACGTCCACTCCCCAGGGTGCAAACAACCGGATGGCCTCGCCGACGTTCTCAGGATTCAGTCCTCCCGCGATGATCACGGGCATTTGTGCGCGGACCTTGGCCACGATCGGCGCTGCGGCGATCCAATCGAAGGTCTGCCCAGTTCCGCCTCGCTGGCTCGGCGATCCCGCATCCAAAAGGATCGCGTCAATGCTTTGGCGCGATCGGAGATAACTATTCAAATTATCCGGCGAGTTCAGCAATTCGCGTGCCTGCAGCGTCTTGATGATCTTGCGTTGTCCGAGCGCCTGCCGATACTCGTGCATCTGGTCGGCCGGTTCGTCACCGTGAAGCTGGACCCCGGTCAATCCGGCTTGCTCGGCAACCTCCGCGACCCGCCCGGGTGTCTCGTTCACGAAGACACCGATCCTCTCAATCTCATCTGCCAGACTGGAGACAATCTCCGCCGCCTGATCGATCTCGATTCGCCGCGAACTGGGCGCAAAAATGAACCCCAAGGCATCGGCTCCGGCGGCCACGCCTGCCTGCGCGTCAGACAAATTCGTGGTGGCGCAAATCTTTACCCAAATCATCGGGCTGCGACCGCCTGCGCCAGCAGCGCCCGCAACGCGTCTCCCGGATGCGGTGCGCGCATCAGGAATTCGCCGACCAGAAGCGCATCGAATCCCGCCTCTCGCAATCTGGCAATATCCTCTCCACTTTCGATACCGCTCTCAGCGACCTTAACCACTCCGGGAGGCATCAGTTCGGCTAGTTGCAGCGACGTATTCAGGTCAACTCGAAAGGTATGCAAGTCTCGGTTGTTTACGCCAATCGTCTCGCAGCCGGCATCGAGGGCACGTTGCAACTCCGCGCCATCATGCACCTCGCAGAGAACATCGAGTTGCAGCTCGCTCGCCCGGCGGTGCAGGTTGACCAGCTCTGTCTGTGCGAGAGCGGCGACAATGAGCAGCACGGCATCGGCGCGGTGCGCCCGCGCTTCGAGTAACTGGAACTCATCGATAATGAAGTCTTTCCGCAGACAGGGTAACCGGGTCGCTTCCGATGCGATCTTCAGATTCTCCAGCGAGCCCTGAAAGAACCGTTCATTGGTCAGCACCGAAAGGGCTGCGGCTCCGGCGTCTTCCAACTCGTGGGCCAGTTCAGCCACAGGGAAATCGGCACGAATCAGTCCTTTCGACGGAGAAGCCTTCTTCAGCTCCGCGATTATCGCCAGTCCGGACTTCCCCACCCGCCGAAGACTCTTGCGAAGACCTCTGGGCTGATACCGCTGCGCCGCCTCGCTAAGCGCCCGGAGATCGACCGACGATTTGGAGACGGCGACTCGTTCGCGGACGACGGCGATGATCTCTTCCAGCTTGGTGGGCATGGGTGTGACAAGAATATACCCAAAACACTCGCCCTTGACTTACTCCGCCGGTTCACATACTGTCCGGCTTAATTCACTCACAGAGGAGAATCGAGATGCGCCCGACGGGAATCGTCCTGATCGCGATCTACCACTTCTTAGCTGCTGCGTTCCTGGTCTGCTTGGCGATCGCACTCGGGGTTGGTGGCAGTGTCCTGGGCGCCATGTTCGCCGCCGGCCATAGCGTCCCACTTAGCGGCACGGGCTTTTTTGTGGGCATCGTGGGAGCGGCTTTCATGCTCGTCTTTGCCGTCATCGCCGCGCTTGCCGGGTACGGCGTGTGGACGCTTCGCGAGTGGGGACGCATTCTGTGCATCGTGCTGGCTGGCATCTCAATCCTTTTCTCACTGCCCGGGCTGCTTTTCATGGGCCTGCACTTCGGGTTCTTCATGGGCGGCTATCGCCTGATCAAGTTAGCCATCAGCGTTCTGATCATTTGGTATCTCGTGCAGCCCCATATCCGGTCCCTTTTTCAACGCAGCGCGCCCGCGCTACCGTGAATTTGATCGTCAGCCTCCGCGGGTGTCCCGCTTTGGTGGGGTCACTCCCCTGATTCCGTCCGCTTTCGCGCTTGTACTGGGTCCTTCCACACCTATAATTGAAGTGCTCTGGACGAAAAAGGCTCCGCCGGATTGCACCCGAACGTAGTCGCGCTGAATTCGCGGCTGTGGCGGGCGAGTATCCGGAAGCATGTCCATATGGCGACGCCCTTCTTCGCACGAAGCGACGCGGTACCATCCGCGGACCGCCTTTCCTCACTCTACCTTCGCCGAAAAGGCCGCCGTTTCAAAGCACTGAGTGCCATGGTCTTGCTGTTACTCCTGGCCAGCGCGAACCGGAACGGCTTCGCGTGGAGTGCGGCCAGTCGCAAGCAGGAAGCCGCCAGCCAGTTCGAGAAAGCCGAGCAGATGCGCGAGGCGCTAAACGGCCGTCCCGCGGAGGATCGCACCCGTCGCGATTACCAGCGTGTCGCCGACGGGTATCGCAAGGTCTATTATGTGGCGCCCGCCTCCAGCAAAGCCGATGCCAGCGTGATCGCTGTGGCCGAGATACTGGCCACCATGGGCCGCCAGTTCGTACCCGGCGAGAAGGACCTGCGTTCGGCCATCCGCGAATATGAGTTCTTGCGGCATGAGTATCCGGGCAGCAAATACCGATTCCAGGCACTGTTCACGATTGGGCAGATCTACGCGGAAGACCTGGGGAACGACGAGGACGCACGCAAGACATTCGAGGAATTCCTGCGGCGATATCCGCGCCAGCCTCTGGCTCGGGAGGCGAAACAGGCGCTAGCCGAGTTGAACCAACCCAAGTCGAGCAAGAAGCCTGTCGAGGAAGCGCGCGCGGACCCGGCGGAAACATCGGCCACGGAAACGGTCTCGCAACCCACGGTGACGAAGAAGTCGGGGTTGCCTATGGTGACGGGCATCCGTCATTGGTCTACCCCGGATTACACACGGGTGGCGATTGACGTGGACCGGGAAGTGAAGTATGAAGCCGGACGCGTTCCCGACCCGGACCGCATCTTTTTCGATCTGCCGGACACCAAGCTTGCGTCGGTCCTGGTCGGCAAGAGCTTCGATGTGGAAGACGGCTTCCTGAAGAAGATCCGGGTGGCGCAGTATCAGCCAGGATATACACGCGTGGTTCTCGAAGTTGCGGACGTCTCCGACTACTCGGCGTTCCTGCTGCCAAACCCATACCGCCTGATCATCGATATCCACGGCCGCCAACCTCATTCCAAAACGCAGGTAGCCCAACTAGGCAACCCGCCAACTGTCAATGAGGAGCAAGCTGGATCGTCCAGCCGCAAAGTGGAGACCACGGCGAAGTCCTCCCGCGACAGCAGCGCAAAGCAGAGTGCCGCCCCCAAGACAGTCCGCGACAACAACGCCAGTGCCGCCGCGCAGCCAATTCATCCAGTTCCCGCAGTCACTACGGCGTCGCCGAATCCTTCCCATCGCAAAGTCGTCGTGGAGGAAAACGATGAAGTCAGTACCGATGACCTCCCTCCGCAGATGGCGTCAACCGCAAAGCCGCGCACCGCGAAGGCAACCCAGACTACCGTGGCCCGCGCGGTCAATCCGAACGACCCGCTCTTCTCCGATCCCGGAGATACCAAGGGCCCAGAACTGAAGGCCACGACCCAGCCAACGACAGCTCCAACAGCCGTGGCCGTCGCCCCTCGCGCCAAGGACCGCAAGAAGACGAGCAAGGTCGCAGCTACCGACGTGCCTTCCGCACACGAGGCGGAACCGACGTCCGCTGGGGAGCGCAGCCTGACCCGCGCTCTCGGACTCAAGATTGGACGCATCGTAGTTGACGCCGGGCACGGCGGTCACGATACCGGAACCATCGGTCCGAACGGACTTATGGAGAAAGATCTAGTTCTCGACGTTGCTTTGCGCCTGGGCCGCTTATTGGAAACTCGTCTCGGCGCCGACGTGATCTACACCCGCGACGACGACACGTTCATCCCGCTCGAGACGCGCACCGCCGTCGCTAATGAGCATCAGGCGGATCTGTTCATCTCGGTACATGCGAACTCCAGCCCCGATCCATCCGCCCGCGGAATCGAGACGTACTACCTGAACTTCACCTCAAATCCGGATGCGCTGGAAGTCGCCGCGCGCGAAAACGCCGTGTCCGAAAAGTCCATCTTCGAACTCCAGGACTTGGTCAAGAAGATCACCTTGAAGGAGAAGATCGAGGAATCGCGTGAACTGGCAAGTGATGTTCAGCAGTCGCTCTACAGCGGACTGGCTGGCAAGCACTCGACTCTGCGGGACCGCGGCGTAAAGAAAGCACCCTTCGTGGTGCTGATCGGCGCCAACATGCCCAGCATCCTGGCGGAGATCTCCTTTGTTTCCAATCCTACCGATGCCGCGAAGCTGGAAACTCCGGAATACCGGGATAAAATCGCCGAGTCGTTGTACAAAGGCATAGCGAAGTATGCCGGTGGACTCAGCGGCGTGAAAGTGGCGTCCAAGCTCAGCAAGTCCAGCGGAGAGTAGGGCCTAGCCGCGGCCAGCACTCAGCGTCTCTGGAGTTGTCATTACGAGCGAAGCGAGGAATCTGCTTTTGTTAGCGCGGGACCGACTGCTGAGGAAACAGCAGATCCCTCACGGCCTGAAGGCCGTTCGTGATGACAACTCGAAATCGCGAAGCCGGACATTGCCTTTGGCCCAGGCGCCGACGTCTTCCTGGAAACTTTACCCCTGTCGCAGTAGTCTAATTCTGTGGGGCTCAACTTTCCCTGCCGTCCTCTCTCATGAAACGTTTTCTCATTGCCGCTGTTTTGTTCCTCTCGTTGGGGAGGGTTGCGTTCGCAGCCGACAGCAACGACTTCCTGCCGCAGTCATTCGCCGGCTGGACCAAGTCGGGCTCCGTACAGTCAACCACCGATCCGGCGAAAGCCGATGCTGCCTATCCCGCAGTCTTGAAGGAGTACGGCTTCGCTGACGCTGAGACGGTAACGTATACCCGCGCCGATGGACGCAAGTTGACCGTGAAGGCGGCAAGGTTCAACGACGCTACCGGGGCCTATGGGGCCTTCACCTTTTATCGCCAGCCGACGATGGGGACTGAACGGATCGGTACAAAAGCCGCGTCGGCGAACCAGCGCATTCTGTTCTTCCGGGACAACGTTCTGGTGGACGCCAATTTCGATCGCCTGACCGAAATGTCCGCGGCTGAATTGCGGGAGCTCGCAGGGATGCTACCCGCCGCCAAGGCTTCATCCGCTAACTTGCCGAGTCTTCCTGGTTATTTGCCGAAGAGCGATGCTGTGGAAAACTCGGCAAAATATATCCTTGGCCCGCAGGCGTTGGTTGCACAGAAGGGACCGCTCACGCCTGAGCAGGTTGACTTCAGCCATGATCCCGAAATTCTGATTCAGGACTATTCGTCCAAGAACGGGCCTCTCACACTCACGTTGATTCAGTATCCGACGCCGCAAATTGCCGGCGATCGCCTGCGCGCCTTTCAAAACGCGGCGCAGTCGACTCCGAACTCTCTGCTCGTCAGGCGCAGCGGACCCTTGGTCGATGTTGTAACGGGCGCTGTCGGGAGCAGCGAAGCGCATGCGCTTCTCAACTCCGTCAACTACGAAGCCGAGGTCACGTGGAACGAAGCAACTTCGATGAGCAAGCGCGACAACATCGGCAATCTAATCGTGGCGCTGTTCGCGCTGATCGGAATCATTCTGTTCATAACTCTCATCTTCGGGATTTTTTTTGGAGGCATTCGCATCTTGCTG
This sequence comes from Acidobacteriaceae bacterium, assembly GCA_003160215.1. Lineage (GTDB taxonomy): Bacteria > Acidobacteriota > Terriglobia > Terriglobales > Acidobacteriaceae > Bog-257. Next base: position 45,496 of record PLQW01000090.1, on the reverse strand, counting down.
AAGCGTCTTTTCCCCGATCGCGTCTTCGACCGCCCCGAGGATGTCGAGATCATTCAGTTGCATCTTCGATAAGAGGTAGTTCAAGTAAGTAACTGAAAATAATATACTTACCATGCAATCGTGGAAACTCGGCAGTTTTCGGCCAATTTCCTGCAATTCCCTTAATGTCTTGTAAATTATTGAAAATACAGCAGTTTAAGTACTAGAAATTGCTTGACACGGGGTTTTCCGTGACCCTAGTATTTGTGCAGAAAGTTTTGACGGTTTAGCCTCCGTTGGAACTATTCTCCCTTGAAGAGAAGGCCGCCCTGTTGCCGGGTGGCCTTTTCGTTTGTGCGAATCGCTCAGTGCCCGAAGTCGAAAGTCGCGATGGCGAGAAATCTTCTGCGCGAAAAGTTTTTCGACGCGTCTCACTCCGTCTGCCACTCAAGGCGGATCATTCCTTCATCCAATTTCCGTCAGCACAGAACAGTGCTCCAGTTGCGATGCATTCTCCCTCTGCTCCGAAGTCAGTTGTAACCATCCGTAAGAATCACGATCTTCCAATCTTTGCCGAAGCGCTCGCGAAGTTCAGGAGTCTCCACGACAGAAACACTGGCTCCGCTGCTGATGCCTATCACATTCGTCTGCGGCAGTTCCGAACCCAATCACCTATCTCGCGAATCCAAATCTCTTGACCCCGATCATGGATTCCAAACCGTCGAAGCCGGCAAAGAAGATCGAGATCTTCAAGGCGCTGCCGGAAGTCTGGCAACTTATCCGTCCCCGCCGCGCCCTACTTGCGCTGGGCTTGGGGTTGATGATTATCAACCGCGTCTCTGGGCTTGTGCTTCCCGCTTCCACCAAATACCTGGTGGACGACATCATCGGTAAGCGGCATTTCAAACTGCTCTATCCGCTCGTGGGAGTGGTCCTGCTGGCGACGATCATCCAAGGACTGACGTCGTTTGCGCTGACCCAAACGCTCTCCAAAGCGGCGCAGAAGCTTATCGCCGAGTTGCGCCGTCGCGTGCAGGAGCACGTCGGGCGACTGTCCATTTCTTATTACGACGCCAACAAGACCGGCACGTTGGTTGCGCGCATCATGAGCGATGTCGAGGGGGTGCGCAATCTCGTCGGAACCGGACTGGTGGACTTCGCCGGCGGCCTGCTCACCGCAGTCATTGCCTTCGCCGTCCTGATACGCATCAGCCCGGTAATGACCGCTATCGCCTTCGGCTTTCTGGGTATCTTTGGATTCGGTCTGCGCAAGGCCTTTCGCACCATCCGTCCCATCTTCCGTGAGCGGGCAAAGATCAACGCCGAAGTCACCGGCCGTCTGACGGAATCGCTCGGAGGAGTGCGCGTCGTGAAGGGTTACCACGCCGAGCAGCGCGAGCACGCGGTGTTCAGCTCGGGAGTCGAGCGCCTGCTGCAAAATGTCTTTCGCACCCTGACCGCAACTTCGGTCATGAGCCTGTCGTCTTCCACTCTCATGGGCGTCATTGGGGCGATTGTCATGTTTATGGGAACGCGCCAGATTCTTGCAGGTAAGCTGACGCTGGGCGGATTCTTCACTTACACCATGTTCCTCGGATACCTTGCCGCGCCATTGTTCCAGGTTGTCGGCATCGGCACCCAGATCACGGAAGCGCTCGCAGGTTTGGAACGCACCCGCGAAGTTCTCGACGAAACCCCCGAAAACGAAGATCCCAATCGGACCGTCACACTTTCAGAGATACGCGGCGACGTCGCCTTCCAGCATGTCACCTTTGCCTATGAGCAAAAGAAAACGGTTCTGCACGACATCTCGTTTCGTGCCCGTCCCGGTACAGTGACGGCGCTGGTCGGATCCTCGGGGTCGGGCAAGTCCACCATCATCGGGTTGATTGCCGCCTTTCATACCCCCAACCAGGGCAAAATTCTGGTGGATTCGGTCGATCTCTCCACCGTCCGGCTGGAGTCGTACCGCACCCAACTGGGCATGGTCTTGCAGGATTCGTTTCTGTTCGACGGAAGCATTCGCGAGAATGTGGCCTTTTCCAAGCCCGATGCGACGGAAGAGGAGATCCTCAGGGCGTGCGCCATCGCCCGCGTGGACGAGTTCGCGGAGAAATACGAGCTGCAGTACGACACCATCATCGGAGAACGTGGGGTGAAGCTTTCTGGCGGCCAGCGCCAGCGAGTGTCGATTGCGCGTGCCATCCTGGCGAACCCACGTATTCTGATTCTCGATGAGGCAACCTCGAGTCTGGACTCCGAGTCGGAAGCCCTGATTCAGGAAGGACTCTCGTATCTGATGCAAGGGCGCACCACGTTTGTCATCGCGCACCGGCTCTCCACCATTCGTCGTGCGGACCAGATCCTGGTGGTCGAGGAAGGACGAATCGTCGAGCACGGCAACCACCAATCGCTTTACCAGTTCGGTGGCCGCTACTACGAGTTGTACACCAAGCAACATGGCATCGAACAGAACCTCTTCCTGGCGCCCGGAGAAGGTGACGCGACCGAAGAGTCCGCTGCCGTGCTGCCGGACGGAGTTCCCGCCGATCCCGATCCGACGACTCTGCTGCGTTAGAACTGACAATCGACGCAGCGCGGCCGCACCTCGGGTAACGCCGCCGCTCCAAGAAACTTCCGCTACTGTCGACCGACGCGCACCTCTCCTCTGGCGACCCGCAGAAATGCTGTATCATCAGGACTCTCGCGCCATAACTGCCGCAGACTAACGAGTCGATATGGACCAACGCAGTTTCCAGAAACTGCTGCGCCGCACGGTTCTCCTACCGGTGGCATTGCTGTTGCTGCTCGCGGCCACGCTCGTGGCCGAGATTCTGTTGCTCAACGCTTCCATTCGTTGGGTGGACCACACCGACCAGGTTATTGCCAACGCCCGCCAGTTGATTCGATCCATGATTGACATGGAATCGGGTCTTCGCGGCTATTTTCTGACGGGCGACAGGTTCTTTCTTGATTCCTATATCGCAGCCAAGTCCGAGGTTCCCGCGCAGTTGGCGTTGCTGGAACAACTCACGTCGGACAATCCCGACCAGACGCAACGAATAGGCGAAATCCGCAATCTTGATCTCCGCTGGATTCGGTACGCCGATAACCTGCTGCTGCGTCCCAACCCGCGCACGCTTTCGTCGCAAGATTATGCTGCCGGGGATGAATTGATGAACCGAATCCGCGCCAAGGAGCGCGAAATCCTTGACGCGGAAGATCGTTTGCACCGCGTCCGCTATCGCCGTGCCGCGGTGCTGGGCAACATTGTCATCGGCACGGCGGTTGGCCTGTCGCTGCTGACTGCCGTCCTGCTGTTTACCCTGACGCGTCGCGAGTTGTTCGAGCTTTCCTCCGCCTACGATAAGCATCTGAAGGCCGAAGCGGAGAAGACGCAGCAATTACAAGAAAGCCGGGAGTCGTATCGGATCACCCTTACGAGCCTGGGCGATGCAGTCGTCGCCACCGACGCGGCGGGGAATGTGTCGTTCCTCAACCCCGTAGCCGAGCAGCTCACCGGCTGGGACTACCAAGCGGCCAGGGGACGGCCACTGCATGAAGTCTTGCGCATCATCGACGAAAGAACCCGCACCGAACTTGAAGATGCGGTCGCCCTGGTTCGCCGCTCGCAGCCGGTGGTAAACGTTTCCAGCCACGTTGCACTTATAAGCCGTTCCGGCCAGGAATATCCGCTCGAGCTGACCGGATCGCCGATCCTGAACGATCGCAACCTGCTCGTCGGAGTTGTGGTCGTCTTTCGCGATATCACGCAACGCCGCCAAACCGAGCAAACCTTGCGCTCGAGCGAGCGCCTGGCGCTGGCCGGGCGCCTTTCGGCCACCATCGCCCACGAGATCCGCAATCCGCTCGACACCGTTTCGAACCTCATCTACCTGCTACGCCATGAGGAAGACCCCAGCAACGCTTCGAGTCAGTATTTGGAGCTTGCCAGTGACGAACTGGCCCGCATCGCCCAGATCACGGGACAGCTGCTGACCTTCCACCGCGAAGCGCAAGTCCCGGTTCAGGTGAATCTTGCTGACGTGTTGCAAAGCGTGCTGGTTCTATTTGCGCCGCAAATCCGCAAGGCCCATATCGACGTAGAGCAGCGTTTCGAAGCGGCGCCTCTCGTGCGAGGATTTCCCGGCGAACTGCGGCAGGTATTCTCCAACCTGGTCGGCAATGCTCTCGACGCTATGCCCAATGGGGGCAAGCTGATTCTGCACCTGCGCGAATCCAGCCTGGCGTCCGATCCGGCACGCCGGGGAGCGCGCATCACCATCCTCGACACTGGCGTAGGCATCCCGGCCGGGGTCCGCAAGAACCTTTTCGCTCCCTTCTTCACCACCAAAGGTGAAAAGGGTACCGGGTTGGGCCTTTGGGTGAGCCGCGGCCTCATCGAAAAGCACGAGGGAACGATCCATCTCGCCAGCCGCATGCGAGCCGGAAAAAACGGGACTGCGTTTTCGGTGTTTCTGCCCTTCGAGCAGGAATTGGGATTGCTCAACGTGCCAGGCGTGCCGCCGGCGGCGTAGATTGGGTGACTCTGCAACCCGAGCAACAGGAGCTTGGGTGGGAGTGTTCGTGGGGCGGGGCAGTTGCAGGGTCATTGTCAATGGGAACGAAGGTGCCCCGCAGTCATCGTTCGTACACGTCGCGGCGGTGCGCGATCCGCGTCACATCGACAGTTCTCGCGGCATCGTTGATGGTATAGACGACCCTGTAATCGCCAATCCGGATTCTCCAACGGTCTTTATAGCCGTGAAGCTTTTTGCATCCCGGAGGTCGCGGGTCATTGGCGAGTTCACGTATTCTTGGCCGGATGCGTTCGATGACATCCGGCGTCAAGTCACGAAATTCCCTTTTCGCAGACGAGGCAAAGGTAATTTCGTACAACGTCACTTGATCTTGCCGAGCGAGCGGAGCTCAGCCTCAACCTCATCCAGACTGAAACGTGGCTCTCCCGCCCGCGCGTCCGAGATGATGCCGTCCTCAATATCTTCGTAGAGCATGGCGAGCGCCGTCCCGATCACTTCATCGGGATCATGGTAGGCCCCGGAAGCGACCGCGAGATCAATCATTCGCTTTTGCTCGTCTGTCAGTTCAATGGTCATCGCTTCATTCTCGCTGGCGACTCCGCGAAAATCAAGGGGTTGCCGTGCGCCCCACCCCGTACTTCCAATAAACCTGGGGTGCTCGGTTCCTGCGACTTCGCTCAGGACAAGTCTAGCCCGGTTTTGGCTGACATGGCTCCTTTATAATGGGGTCCTGTCGAACCAAGAATGTCCTTCCCTCAAGTCCGAACAGCAGTTGCCGGCCCTGATTCGAACGAAGTCCCTCGCCACTCTGCCTGGCCACGACGCCGTTGGATTTGGATTGTGCTGCTTTGGGCCATCGTTTACATCCCGGGCCTGTTTTCGCCGCCGCTGCTGGACGACGCGGATTCGATCCACGCTGAAGCCGCGCGCGAACTGATCGTCCGTCACGACTGGACCACGCTCTACATTGACGGCGTGCGCTACCTGGAAAAAGCGCCGCTGATGTATTGGGGGATGGCGGCCAGCTACACGGTTTTCGGGACCACGGACTGGGCAGCCCGGTTGCCGCTCGCGCTCGGCGTGCTGGCGCTGCTGTTGGCTACTTACTCCCTGGGCAAACGGACGCTCGGAGAACGCGCGGGTTTCTGGGCGGCAGTGGTGCTCGCCGTTTCGGTCGGGCCTTACATCTTCACTCGGTTTATTATTCCCGACCTGCTGGTGGGGTTGTGGCTCACGCTCGGTCTTGATTTCTTCCTGCGAACTTTGGACGAAGAGCCTCCCTCGATTTTTTCGTGCTGGGGATTGGCGGCGACCGCGGCCCTGAATGTTCTAACCAAGGGACTGATCGGTCTGGTATTTCCGGCAGCAATTATCGGGCTGTATCTGGTGCTGACCGGGAATCTCAAGCACCTGCTGCGAATGCGGCTGCTCTCCAGCTTCGCCGTTCTACTGGTCATTGCGGCGCCGTGGCATATCGCGGCCGCACTGGAGAATCCACCGGCGGGACAATCGCGAGGCTTCCTGTGGTTCTATTTCATCAACGAGCAGTTTCTTCGGTACCTGGGCAAGCGCGTTCCACCCGATTACGACACCGTTCCCCTGGTAGTTTTCTGGGGACTGATTCTGGTGTGGCTGTTTCCCTGGTCGGCATTCGTTTTCCAGTCGCTGGCCCAGGTCCCGCACCGCTGGGGAGAATGGCGAAGCGGGATGAACCGGTGGCAACGGGCGCTGCTGCTCTACGTCATCTGGGCGGCAGCAATACTGGTATTTTTCAGCTTCTCCACGCGCCAGGAGTATTACGCCATCCCCGCACTGCCCGGACTGGCTTTGCTGATTGGCGGCTGGCTGCAACGGGAAGACGAATCGCCCGCAACATCCAGGTTGCGGCGTAATGGCCGAATCGGCTCGATGGCGTTGCTCGTCCTCTCGGTTGTCGTCTTCGCAACCGCGATGTTCCTGCTGATGCAGAGCAAGAGCGTGCCTGCCGACAGCGACCTAGCCGACCTGCTCAGGAAGAACCCGAACGAATACGCGCTGGCGTTGGGGCACCTTTTCGATCTAACGCCGCGGGCGCCGGGACTCTTTCGGGGGCCGCTGGCGACATTCTCGATTGCGTTGTTCGTAGGCACTCTGCTGAACCTGTTGTACCGGCGGCGCAATTTTGCCCAGGCCGGCAACTGGGTGTTGACCGTCATGATGGTGTTCGTACTCTTCGCCGTACACCAGGGACTGGTAACGTTCTCTCCAATCCTTTCCTCGAAGAAGCTCGCCGATGCGATCGAGCAAGAATACCGGCCCGGCGACGTACTGGTGGTCAATGGGACCTACGAGGACGCCTCCACGTTAAACTTCTACATACGCCAGCCCATCCACATCGTGAACTCACGCGAGGAAGGCAACATGTATTATGGAGCGCTCTTTCCCGATGCGCCGTCCATTTTCGAGGATGACGCATCTCTGCAGGCCCTGTGGAAAGGACCGAAGCGCGTTTTCCTGTGGGTAGAGGAAGACAATGTGCCGCTATTCATTAAGCAGAGTGGCAGCTACCATCTTGCACGCAGCGGTGGAAAGCTGATTCTGATGAACCGGGCGTTGCCGCAGAATCAGTAGCCTTGGCCAGTAAATTGAGAGATACCGGCTAGCAATCGTTACAATGATGCTCTAGCGGAACATCGCATCGGATTCGACCGAGCCGGGCAGGGACCGGCCTTCGTTCCCGTGGGGCCGCTCAGAAACGGAGCCATAGCGGCCTGAGAAAGCACACTTGATAGCCCCTGTAGACCCAGTCTTGTTTGCGATGGCGGGAGCCGCTCCTGCGTGGCACCTGTTACGACAACTGTTGTGGTCGGTCGCTCTGATGGGATCGCTGACCTCGACCGTCTTCCTTGGCATGGTCTTGTTTGCTGCCGCCCGTTACGTCATGACTTGCCGGACCCCTCGGCAGCGAGTACTCGGCGTGCCGCTACGGGAGCTGCCACCAGTAACCATCCTGAAACCACTTCACGGCATGGAACCGAGGCTCGAGGAGAACCTGGAGAGTTTCTTCCGGCAGGATTACCCGAACTTTACGATCGTCTTTGGCGCCCGTAGCCGTGAGGACCAGGCGCTCAGCGTCGTCGATCGGCTGCGGGCCAGGTACCCGCAGGTGCAGACGCAAATCGTCGTCTCCGGTGAGCCGTCATGGCCTAATGCCAAGGTCTACTCGCTAAGCAAGATGATCGCTTCTTCCGCCGATGAGTTTTTTGTTATCAGCGATAGCGATGTCCTGGTTCGTCCCGACTTCTTGCGCAACGTAATACCGCTCCTGCTGAATCCGAAGGTGGGGATGGTGACGTGTCTTTACAAGGGCATTCCTGCTCGCGGTATCTGGTCGCAGCTCGAGGCCCTGGGAATGTCGATCGCGATGCCGTCTGGCGTTCTCGTGGCTGAGATGGTGGACGGCATGAAGTTTGCCTTGGGCGCCGTGATGGCGGTGCGACGCGACGCGGTAGAAGCCGCCGGTGGCATTCGCGAGACTGCATATTTTTACTCCGATGACTTCGTCCTCGGTAACCGCATCGCGGAAGCCGGTTATGAAGTTGTGTTGTCGCATTACAAGGTAGGACACGTGCTCGCAAGCCGCTCGCTGCGGAGGACACTCGGCGATCAATTGCGCTGGATGAAGAGTACGCGCTTCTCCCGCCCTCTGGGCCATGTCGGGTCGGGTCTCACCTATGCGGTTCCGTTCGGTTTGCTGGCGTTGCTGTTGGGCTTGGGCCACAGCCATCATTTGCGCGCCGGTTTCGAACTGTTCCTCATGGCATGGCTGAATCGCATGCTGCTAGCCCTGGTCGTGGGATGGGGTGTTATGCGTGACCGCCGTTCGCTGTGGCTGTGCTGGTTGTATCCTCTGCACGATCTGCTGGGATTCGGCGTGTGGGCCGCCAGCTTTGCCGGCAAGACATTCTCCTGGCGCGGGGAAACGTATCAGTTTGGCAACGAAGGCAGGATTACGCCCGAGCAGCGTCCCATCAGCTTGCTTAGTCACGGCTTGCCGCAAGGGCACGACTAAGTCCGGCTAAATCCGTTCGAGCTTTCCGTGTCGCAACCTGAAGCGCAGTCCGCGCCACTCCACTTCATCTCCGAAGTAGCTGACCAACCAGATTGCCAGCGCAACCACGTCACGCAGCGGTAGAAACCATAGATCTCGCAAGACTTGCGGATCATCCAGCACCCCCCGGCCAACCACGACAGCTGACATGACGCGGAGAGCGGCAGTAACGGCAAGGACCAGCCACGTCCACCATGCGCGAGGCGCGGCCACCACCGCGAGCACAGCCCAAACCAGCCCGAAGGTCACGATCAATCCAAAATACTGCGCGCCGCGGCGATCTTTGACGTTACGCGCCCAACGCAACTGATGCGCCCAGAAATCGCGAAAACTGTAATCGGGCAGCGCAGTCTCAACGACGATATCGGCCAATCGGACTTGATATCCGGCGGCGGCGGCGCGCGCACCGAGCTCGTAATCGTCGCCCAAGTAGTCGGCCAGTGGCTCCAGCCCGCCGATTTCGCGGAGTATGGTTTTGGTGGTCGCGATGGTTGCCCCCAGGCCAAAACGAATGCCGCCTTCCATAGCGCGTGCGACCAGGACGCCGCCACTGAAGTCGGTGCTAAGTCCCAGCGCTTCGAGCTTCGATCCCAGCGTCTTGCCCGCCCGTCCGCGATAGAGCGTCGTGACCATGCCAACTCTCGGCTGCGCCAACGGCGCAAGCACGCTCAGCAGGTAGTTGCGCGGGACCAGGATGTCGCTGTCGTTGATGACGATGTACTCGTAGCGCGCCTGCGGTAGCATCTGGACTAGATTACTGACTTTGCCATTGAGTCCCAGCTCTTGCGGACAATGCACAACGCGCAACTTCGCTTGCGGAAACTCCTCACGCAGTTTCTCGACCAGAGCCAGCGCTGGATCGTCAACATCGCTCGCGCCGAACAACATTTCGTATTCTGGGTATTCGAGCACGCAATGGCTGCGAAAAGCGCTGTACATGTGGGGATCGAGCCCCTTTAGAGACCTCAGGATGCTGACCGGGGGAGTGAAGCGCGTGTCGCCAGAACTAAGACGGGAGCACTCACGCTGAAAGCCGTGGGCCGCGACAATGCACATTGCGAAATAAGCCGCGCCAGCCAGGGCCAGCAGCGCGCAAATGGCGGCAACAGCGGTGAGCGCAGAATGCATGGAGAGCTTTTCAGCTTAGCAGAAGAAGAGTGGCCCCACCGTCACTTAAGAATTGCCATTACGAGCCCCCTGGGTTTGGGCGCGAGGAATCTGCTTTTCGGTGGAAAACGGCAAAAAGCAGATCCCTCGCTTCGCTCGTGATGACAACTCTATGAAATGTCAATCTTATAGATTGTGCGAGCCACGATAATTCCTTCCCAATGAGAATCTACGGAATGCACCGCTTGGCGCGGGCACTTGAAAAAGCCGCTCGGAAATGTTGCACGTGGATAGAAGGGATCGCCTACAATACGGCAACATGGCTGACAACTCCGGCGCTGAAAGAAGTTCGTCTCGTCTATACGAGATCGTCCGCAAGAGACGCGCTCTCTGGTGGGTTGGTGGTGCCTCGGCGCCACATAAATGGATCCCGTTTCCATCGGACTGGTTCGTGCCTTTGAGTTTAGGGGCAGGCGCGCTCCTTGCGCTGGCTATTCTACTGGCTATTCTCTGGAAAGTTCCACAATGGCAAGTCGGACGTGTGAAACGCCTTACTGCCAAGGAACGCTTCGATCGCGTAAACGAAGCACGCAAAACTCTAGCGACGATACTCGGTGGGATCGTGTTGCTGGCGGGCTTCTTTGGCACTTGGCAGAACATCAAAGTGGCGCAAGAATCCTTGGCGGTCTCACAACAAGGGCAGATTACTGACAGGTTCAAGGCTATTGAGCAACTCGGAGCCGTTGACGCCAGCGGGAAGAAAAAGCCGGAGCTCCGTTTAGGAGGAATCTACGCGCTGGAGCGCACTGCTAATGACTCTGAAAGGGACCACTGGCCGATCATGGAAGTGTTGTGTACTTACGTTCGCGAGAATGTTCCCATCAAACGAGAGAATCCTCCCAGCAAAGAGCAGAAACCGAAGAAACCGACTCAGCAGAATCAAGCATCGACCCCGCCCGTAGCCGCCGACATTCAGGCTATTCTCACGGTCCTGGGCAGACGAGATCGCAAGTACAAACGGGAAGACCGAGATCTCGATCTCAGCAACACAGACATTCGCGGGGCGAACCTCTTCAAGGCGAACTTCAGCGGGGCGGACCTATTCGGGGCGAACCTTAGCAGGGCGTTCCTCCGCGAGGCGGACCTCAGCGGGGCGCGCCTATTCGGGGCGAACCTGAGCGGGGCGCGCCTATTCGGGGCGAACCTGAGCGAGGCGGACCTATTCGGGGCGGACCTATTCGGGGCGGACCTCAGCGGGGCGGACCTCCGCGAGGCGGACCTCAGCGGGGCGGACCTCCGCAGGTGGGCGGACCTCAGCGGGGCGGACCTCAGCGGGGCGGATCTCCGCGGGGCGGACCTCAGCGGGGCAGACCTCCGCGAGATTGACCTCCGCTATGCTCGCAATCTCACTCAAGAACAAATCGACGCAGCCAAGGGAGATGGCACCACACAGCTACCTTCCAACCTGCAGATTCCGAACGGCTGGAAGAAGTAGCCTGGGTCCCGCTGCGCACGGGAATGACAATCCGACAGGTGCGATTCCGGCCGCTAGCAAGCGCGGTATGATGTACAAGGATTGTTAGGGGACCCTCAAGAGACATCCGATGATCAACGGGAAACGCGTAGCCGTCGTCATGCCGGCCTACAACGCGGAGAGCACGCTGGAAGCAACGGTCCGCGAGATACCTGACCTGGCGGACATCCGCATCCTGGTGGACGATTACAGCAAAGACCAGACCGTCGCAGTGGCCCGGCGGTTGGGGCTGACGGTGTTTGAGCACGACCGAAACCTTGGCTACGGCGGGAACCAACAGACCTGTTATCGCGAGGCCCTGGCGGCTGGCGCCGATGTCGTGGTGATGGTCCACCCGGATTATCAGTACACGCCGCTGCTCATCACCGCCTTGGCAAGCATGGTGGCTTACGATGTGTACGACGTAGTCCTGGGATCCCGAATCATCGGCGGTCAGGCCTTGCACGGTGGCATGCCGCTGTACAAGTACATCTCCAACCGCTTTCTGACGGCTTTCGAGAACCTCTTCCTGGGCGTAAAGCTCTCCGAGTATCACACCGGCTATCGCGCGTTCAGCCGAAAGGTCCTGACTGAGCTGCCGCTGCTGGAAAATTCTCCTGACTTCGTGTTTGACAACCAGATGCTGGCGCAATGTGTGCACTTCGGATTTCGCATTGGCGAGGTCTCCTGCCCGACCAAGTATTTTGAAGAGGCGTCTTCCATCAACTTTCGCCGTAGCGTGACCTACGGCCTCGGTGTAATGGGTACGACGCTCCAGTTTGCACTCCACAACTGGGGTCTGATCCGCCTTCCCAGGTTTAGTCCCGATGGAAGAAAACTGGAGATCGGACGCGACGAGGCACTCGCACCGTCTGCAATTGAAGAACAACTCCGCGGGGCCGCACGGAATTAGCGGGACTGCCCCACACTCCAGGGGCTCACGAGGGTGTGTGAGAGCTGTGCCGTCCCTTGTCTGTTGCTTGCTACTCCCCGTCGCCTGCAATTCGGTGTTAAGTGGAAACTGCAGGTATGGGGTCCGGCGGGAAGGCCGTCCGTCCCTGAGGCACGCTGGCAACGACGTAAGCCTGTCCGTAGATCGGCCTCCGGCCCTGCTCTTCCGATACCGTGGAGACGCCCTGGGCTAATGTTATTTCGCCCCTGCGGGGCTTTGATTTTGCCCGATCATTCCACCCTGCCAACTCAAAACGGGTTCTCACGCACGCTCTGAAGGCCCGCACTACTTTCGTTGAACTTTGGCCGCACCAACGGTGGGGATGCCAGAGGCGCCTTTCCACCCCCATTGTCCCCTCTGTGAAGTTCCTCCCCTTTACTGGGACGTCGTAGGATCGGCGCCTGCAGCCACACTGCTGACGGGATCGGTCGTCATCTTCTTGACGTTCACGTCGGTGTGCGCCCTCAAATTTCTCGGGCTGATGAGCCTTAGCGTGCCTTTGCCGGCAGAACCAGGTACAAGGGTCACGATCAGTTGTTTGTCTGTCTTCATCTGGACTTGGGCTGCGCCTATCGTCGTTTCCTGTTGAGCCGCATCCTTCCACTTCGCAGTCAAGCCCACTGCAAAGTTGGCGCCGTTGACGGTGACGTCTACAGGCGTCGTGCCTTCCGAAAGATCGTTGACGGGACTAATGGTCAGCGGATCGACGGGAAAGGTCGTTACCGCCATCTGCCCGTCTTTATTGGTCACGAACAGCTTATGTTGACCTTCCAGGTAATTATCCGCTTTTGTTAGTGTCACTTCGATCTCAGAGCAGAACGAAGGATCGACCAGCGGGTCTTGCGGCGTCACGCATTTAATCGAGAACTGATAGGGCCCAAGGTCATCGTCGTCGACCTTGACTGAAGCCTTGCTGGAGAGGTTCTCACCCTTCAGGCTGATGGTGATCTGTGCAGCCGAAGTGGGGGGGGCCCCTGGAACGACAGAGGTCACTAGAACCTCTTTGACCACCGGGCCGGGAAGACGTACCAGTTTTCCGCCCAGGTATCCAGCGGCGCTGATGCCCATCAAGTAGAGGAAGCCACTAGGCACATCGGGCAGCTCGGTCAACTTCGAAGGATCGTTTCTTAGTACAAGGAACAGGAAGCCGCCGCATCCTACCAGTGTCCAAACGAAGAACTGGAAACGATCGCTCAGGACCAGGCCGCCGCTGCTGATGAAATCGGCCATCGAAGGCGAGAGCGGCCCCGCACCTTTTGAACCACGGGTTGACGTGATTCCAACAGCGGCGACCGTTGCCCCGGCGCTCACGCCCAGCAGTGTCGGCCAGCCGCTGGGTATGCTGGGGAAGTTGAAATTCCATTGAATCAGCGTCTGGCAGCAGAGGAGGTACACGTAGCCAAACACGGCGACCGCAGTCCACGCCACAAGTTGAAACTTCGACAGACTGTACGAATTGGTTTCTTTGTCGAGGAAGAAGGCGCTCAATGGGCCGTAGTGCGTACCTGCGATGTTGTAGATCCCGATACCCTTCCACACTAGCAACAACACGACGAACGCTATTAACAGAGAGACCAGGGTGGCGAGGCCCCGTAAACCGTTTTCGCTCACGGAGGAAAACACGACGCGCTTGGTCTCGGATATGCTGTTAGGGGCGTGCACTCGAAAGTCGACTGGACCTTCATAGTGTGCGGGATGGTAACCCAGAACTGTCAGCTTCTTGCCCTCCATTCCGGGCTCATAGGAAAGGCATATCTTCTGATACTGCTTGCTCTGAGCATATGACCTACATTCCTCAGCGCTGCCGACCGTCAGAGGGCCGTGTCCAACCACCTCGATGATGTTATCGTTTGGCGCTTGCGCCAGGTTCTCGCCTGATATCTCGAAATCGTATGCCTTGTCCTTGTCGTTGCCGTAGTCCGTTGCCGGGTAGATGGAATCGACCCGTACCTTCGCCGACTCATCCGAGGCAACCGTTAAGTCTCCGGGGACAGGTAGCTCCTTCGAGTCGAACGCAACATAGACAAGGTAGCGGCCGGTGTCCAAGTTGTCTTTCGGGAGTTTGAAGCTGAGACTCTTTCCGTCGGTAGCGACCACTGCATCTATCGCCAAGCCCTTGTCGCCTTTTCCCTCTTTGCCGGTCCGCAACAGGACGTGCACACCCTGAGCAGGAAGGTTCTCTCCCGCGACGGTGACCGTCTGCCCGCGGGTGGTGGTTGGCAGAGCAGGCGTGGGCGAGACTGTTGGCTCAACAGCTCCCCAAAGGAGGCTACCCAACACTAAAAGCAACAAAATACTTTGACATGTCTTATGCAGCATTTACGTCCGCCTTGGTCCGGATCAGTTCCCAACGGCCCCACACTATATACTCCTCGAGGGAGTCCGGCGCACTTATTTTTTTCTTTGGCGGGGTCAAGGCCGGGACAGGTTCCCGACGGCGCGACCGGACGGCGGTTTAGGCCAACTTCAAAAATGAAGTGTAGGTTCAACACCGCGACTGCCCGCGAACCCCGCCGGAAATTAGGTTTGCTTCGGGAGGCCCGGCCATGAGAAGCTGTGAGTCATTAGAGATGAGGGCAGCACCGGCACTTCAGATTTCAATGGCTGCCGGATGACCCACATCGCGGACACCGGGCGCATGAAAGATCAGCCGATTAGTGAAACCACAAAGAAAATCATGCAGGCATTGCAGAAGGGAACTCGCTCGCAGTCGGACATAGCGCGTGAATTTGGCGTATCGCGGCAATGGGTAAGTTTGGTCAAGGGCAAGCAAGAGAAACGCCGCAAGCGCGCACTGAGACGATCCAAATCCCGGCAGGTCTGAGTGTGGCGCGATGAGTCGTGCTTAGTTGGCGGGAGTGCACTATGTTCTCAGCGCGGCTCATGGCATTGCCACGAACTCTCGCCGCGCTGAGAAGAGTCTTCCACTGGGCTCTTCCTTTTGTCTCCCCCTACAACCCGGTGGTACTCGCTTGACTACCCATGACACAGCAAGTGGCATACCAAAGCCGGGAGGGCGTCTTGCGGGCGTTTCTTCGCCCGCAAGACGCTGCATTTTCAATAGAAAACAAAGGGTGTTGATCCTGGCGTCAGTGGCAGGCATCTCGGCCGCTAGCGCCTCCCACTATCCGAGTGGATAGTGAGCTATCCGAAGTATTAGGGGGTTTCCGGCTCCTACGGTCCAGAGCAGGCCCTTCGGATGCTGAATGACTCTGTTGTCATCCGACTTTGAAGGAGTCACGACTGCTAAGAAAGCTTTCTTGCCCCTTGGCCTTGAAGGGGCGCTCTACCAAGCTGCTCCTTGCGGCGGCAGCCCCGATTTCTCCGCCACACACTCCGCCACCCGCGAATTGCCTCCGCCTTGCGCCCCGTGATAACGTCCGCTCGTCCCCCGCTGTCGAACTTTCACCCCGCTGGAGGAGTACGGCATGATTCCTATTATTATTGTTATCGTCATACTGGCCGTCATCGCGTTCGCCCTGATCGGCATTTACAACGGGCTGGTGCAGTTGCGGGTCCGCGCCGACAACGCCTGGGCCGATATCGACGTGCAACTGAAGCGCCGCTACGACCTTATCCCCAACCTGGTCGAAACCGTGAAGGGTTACGCCGCCCACGAAAAGGGCACCTTCGAGAATGTTGCCAAGTTTCGCAGCGTTGCCATGGCGGCCAGTACTCCGGCGGAGAAGAGCGAGGCCGAGGGGCAGCTCACCTACGCCTTGCGCGGGCTGCTTGCGGTTGCCGAGGCTTATCCGCAATTGCGGGCCTCGGAGCAGTTCCAGGCGCTGCAAGGTTCGCTGAGCGGACTGGAAGATGCGATCCAGAATGCGCGCCGTTATTACAACGCGGTGGTGCGCGATCTGAACACCAAGATCCAGACGTTCCCTACGAACATGGTGGCTGGTATGTTCCACATCCAGCAGAAGCAGTTCTTCGACATCACCGAGCCGGCGCAGCGCGAACCGGTCGCGGTGAAGTTCTGAGAGCCGCTTTTCGCTTTTCGCCTTTCGCTCTTGGCCAAGTGCCGGGTGCCCCACCCTTGTCCGCTGCATTTGCGGACAGGCTGGGTTTACGCCTCATCCTCGCTCTGCTGTTCTGCTTGGCGCTGGTCATCCCCGCCTCCGCCCGCGACTGGCGCATTGCCCGCTTCGAAACCCACATGTACGTTGCCTCCGACGGGGTGGCCATCGTCAACGAGCATATTGACGTAGTCTTCATCGGCGAATATCACGGCATCTACCGTGACATCCCTATCGAATACCCGGGCCCGCACGGCACCAACTACACCCTCTTCCTCAAAGTCACCAGCGTCATCGATAGCAGTGGCCATAAGCTGAAGTACGACTCCAGCACCCAAAACGGCAACCGCCATCTCAAGATCTACATTCCCGACGCGGTGGACACCACGCGCACGGTGATCATCACCTACAAAGTCACCAACGCGGTGCGCTGGTTCGACGATCACGACGAGCTTTACTGGAACGTGACCGGCAACGACTGGCCGGTGCCGATTGACAGCGCCGCGGCGTCGATCACCTTCCCGGCCAATGCCACCGGCAACTTGCGCGCGCAAGCCTTCACCGGCGCGTACGGATCGGTAGAGCAGGACGCCACCGCCGAAGTCCGCAACAACACGGTGTTGGTCGAGGCCAACAATCCGCTCTCCATGCGCGGCGGGCTTACTGCCGACGTTTACATCGGCAAAGGCGTGCTGACGCAGCCCAGCAAAGGCACGCAGGCGATGTGGTTTCTGCGCAGCAACCCGATTGTGCTGCTGCCGCTGTGGGCGTTCGTGGTGATGTTCTTCTTCTGGTGGACGAAGGGCCGCGATCCCCACCCGGACATTTCGGTCGCGCCCATGTACGAGCCGCCGAAAGACATGACGCCCGCCGAAGTCGGCACCCTGATCGATGACGCGGTCCATCCTCGCGACATTACCTGCACCATGGTGGACCTGGCGGTGAAGGGCTATCTCAAGATCGAGGAGACAGAATCCAAGGTCTTGCTCTTTACCCATCGCGATTACACCTTCCACTCGCTGAAACCGCCTGACACCTGGAGCTCGCTCGAAGCGCACGAGCGCGTGATGCTGAACCACATGTTCACTGGCGGGGCCACCGAGGTACGCCTGTCGGACCTGAAGAACCAGTTCTACGTCGCCATCCCGACCATGAAGAACGACATTCTCGCGGAGCTGAAGAGCAAGGGAATGTACTCGGTCGATCCGGAATCGGCGCACGCCTATGTGCTGGCGGGAATCTTGTTTACGGCCGCGCCCTTCGTGCTGGCCCAGGTGCTGGGCTGGGGCTCGATGCTGGATTCGCCGGGCCTCCTGATTGCCGCGGGCATCCTCGCGGTGATCATCGTCTTCCTGTTCGCTCGCATCATGACTGCGAAGTCGCTGAAGGGCGTGCGCACCAAGGTTGAGATCCTCGGCTTCCAGGAGTTCATCAACCGCGTTGACGCCGACCGCTTGAAGCGCATGCCGCCCGATACGTTCGAGAAGTTTCTGCCTTACGCCATGGCGCTGGGCATCGAGAACCGCTGGGCCAAGGCCTTCCAGGGAATCGCGCAGAACCAGCCCACATGGTACGTAGGGCCGACGCCCTATGTTGGCTTCAATCCCATCTTCTTCGCCGGCTCCATGCATGCCATGGCGATGGATGCGCACCAGGCCTTCGTGGCCGCTCCACGCGCCAGCAGCACCGGCTCGGGATGGGGCGGCGGCGGCTTCGGTGGCGGAGGCTTCAGCGGCGGCGGCTTCGGCGGTGGAGGTGGCGGAGCGTTTTGAAGGCAGCCATCCGGCAAGCTACTAGAGCGATTCCAGAATGGCTGTGGCCCGGGTAGTGCGCGCCTTCACCTGGATTATTCATGAGCCACGTGGTTTCTTGGGTGTCATCCTGAGTGTCACATGGGCCTGCGGCCCGCCCATAGAAATGAAAATTAACCACGGAGGCACAGAGATCACTGAAAAAACTCTAAAGAAACTGAAACTCCCTGCCCTCCGTGTCGGAGCCCGCCCTGAGCGAAGTCGAAGGGTGGTGAATGATTTTTGACGGAGCGAGGAGCGCAGCGAGGAGTCAAAGGGCCCCTTTGGCCGACAGGAATCTCGGACTTGTTGGTGCGCCACGCGGCCACACTGTGATTTCTCGCAGCTGTAGGGGTCCTTCGACTCGCTGCGCTCGCTCAGGATGACAGACAGAAAAGCTGGTAATTATGTCAACGGCAGATGAGGGACCGCGAGGAGCTGTCTCATCGCCAGGGTTAGGTCTTGAGCAAGCGAGCGATGGTTTCGAGCAGCACCTCAGGAGCTTCGCCTTTGGGTAAGAACTGGTCGGCAAATTCGATTCCCTCGGGTGTCTCCGAAGCGGCCGAGACGATAAGGATGGGTACGTGCGGCTTGATGGTCTTCATCTCCCGGGCAATCTCGGTACCGGTTTTGTCCGTCAGGAAGTGGTCGGCGATCACCAGATCGACGGCGTCCCGCTTGAAGAGTTCCAGACCCTCCTCGCCAGAAGCGGCGGTCACAACTTGATAGCCTGCGATGGTAAGCAGAAGCTTACGAACTCGGAGAGCGATCTCTGCGTCGTCAACACACAAAATAACAGGCCCGATAGAATCCGGAGGCAAGGGTCTCATTTGGCTACACCCGCTCGATGAGATAACTATACTCCATGCCGCAAGGGAACTATCGAGGTCCGCAGAACATAGTTACATTCCTATCGGTTCATCACGGGCGAAGCCAGGAATCCGCTGGCGCGTGGTTATGGAAAAAGCAGATTCCTCGCGCCAAACCCAGGCACTCGTAGTGACAATTCACAAATCACGATCCAGCCCTTTCGCCCACCGAGGTGTCACTATAATTTGCGATCCTCAATAATAGCCGACTGCTGAATGCTAATTGCCAACTGCCAACTTCTAACTACGCCAACAACCTTGCCGCCTCTTTCGCAAAGTAGGTCAGCACGATGGATGCGCCGGCGCGCTCGATGCATAGCAGCGACTCCATCATGACGCGTTCGTAGTCCATCCAGCCGTTGAGTGCCGCGGCCTTGATCATGGCGTACTCGCCGCTGACCTGGTAGGCCGCCAGCGGCACATCGAAGCGCAGCCGAGCCTCGTGCAGCACGTCGAGGTACGGCATCGCCGGCTTCACCATGATCATGTCGGCGCCTTCCTCCAGGTCGAGCTCGATCTCGCGCATGGCCTCGCGCAGGTTGGCCGGGTCCATCTGGTAGGAGCGGCGATCGCCGAAGTGCGGCGCCGAATCGGCCGCTTCGCGAAACGGCCCATAGAATCCGCTGGCAAACTTCGCCGCATACGAAAGGATGGGAATGTTCTGATAGTCGGCGGCATCGAGCGCGGTGCGGATGGCATCTACGCGGCCATCCATCATGTCGGAGGGCGCAATGATGTCCATGCCCGCCTTGGCCTGCGCGACCGCGGTGCGGGCCAGCAGTTCAAGCGTGGGATCGTTGAGGATCTCGTAATCCTCGGCAATCATCGCAGCCACCGAAGCTGCACCGACTGAGCGCGGCGCGGTGGTCTCCACCAGGCCACAGTGGCCGTGCGACATGTATTCGCACAGACACACATCGCCCATCAGCAGCAGGGCGGGGACCTCGCGCTTGATGGCGCGTGCCGCCTTCTGCACGATGCCATCGTCGGACCAGGCATCGGTGGCAACTTCGTCCTTCGACTCCGGCAGTCCGAAGAGGATGACGCTGGGGATGCCGAGCGATTTCACCTCGGCGCACTCCTTCACCACTTCGTCCACCGAAAGATTGAAGACGCCAGGCATGGAGCGCACTTCCTTGCGCACGCCTTCTCCGGGGCAGACGAACAGCGGATAGACGAAGCCTTCGGGACTGAGCCGGGTTTCGCGGACAAACGAGCGTATCGCTTCGGTGCGACGCAGGCGACGGGGACGATCGGTTGGGAATGCCATAACAGAAAATTCTAGCACCGCGAGAGGGGCGCGGAACCGCTAAAATCGCGGGGGAAAAGAGTTGCCGAATTGTGATCGGAATCACTGCAACCTAGCCGGCAGCTGTCAGTGGGTTGTTGACGGGTCTCAATTGGCCGCCGCTGACAGGTGGCTGCTGCTCGGGTAGTGCGGACCTTCAGAGCCTGCCCTGAGCCCAGCCGAAGGGTCCGCGCCCTAGTTCTTTATATTTAATTTGTTGTCATCCCGAGCCGGCTTTAAGCCGGCGAGGGATCTGCGGTTCGCCGGTACTGTCACGCCGCCAGGAACGAACGCAGATCCCCTCGGCTTCGCTCGGGGCAGGCACTTCGACTCCGCGCCCGACCCGCAAAGGAAGCGGGTCGGAAAGTCTTTGCGGGCGCTCCGCTCAGGATGACACTTCTAATTTTCATAAATAATCCAGGTTCAGGTCCGCGTCCAACTGCGATATTTGCCAGCAGCGTCCGCCTGCCGAAAATCCAGCGCCATAGGTGCGGCTCAGTTTAGCCCATCACCGAGCCGCAGGCGGAGTGCTGGGTAAAGTGGAAAATCGATATGAGTCCCTTCAGGGACGACACAAGAAAGCTGCGTGGCGCAACCTTGCCGATTGTGGATACCGCTGGCTGAGGCTTTGAAGCGCTCCGGTTGCGCACGGGGCGCATCTGCTGTAACTTTCGGCTAGTGGAACATCCCTGCTATCGTTGCCAAGCCTCGATTGACGAGGGCACTACGTTTTGTCCGCACTGCGGCGCTCCCCAGATTCGAGTCCTTCCTCCTGAAGACAGTTTGCCACCACCACCGCCGCTTCCACCCAACGCGCCGGCGGAAGTTATTCCCCAGGCCTATTCCGTGCCTCCCGGGCCAAGCTGGACGCAGGGCGGCGTGCCATACGCCCCCCAGGGAAACGCCATTCATTGGGACCTGGCGTGGAAGGGGGCGCTACTGGCCGGAGTTGGGGCTGCGATTCTCACGGCCATACCGTTCGTCTCCATCGGTTGTTGTCTATGGATGCTGGGCGCGGGTGTCCTCTCCGTTTCGATGTATCGGAAGCGCGTGCCGGGAACCTTGATTACTCCGGGCATGGGGATGAAGCTGGGAGCGCTGGCGGGCGTGTTCGGGTTCATGGTCAACGCTGTAATGACCGTGCTGTCGTTCGTAGTGTTTCGTTCCAGCTCCGATTTCCGTCGGGCCATGCAGGAGCAGCTGGAAAAGCAAATGGCCAGCAATCCCGATCCCAAGGCGCAGGCGATGGTGAAGCAATTCATGGACTGGATGAGCACTCCGCAAGGCGCCGCAACCTTCGTGGTGCTGATGTTGATCGTGCTGGGCGTGGTGTTCATCGTAATCACCGCTGCCGGTGGCGCGCTGGGAGCTTCGATGTCCGGCAGGAGAAGGGAATTCCGATGATCGCCGGGCCGCGTGCGCGGGAACACAGCCTGCAGAGTAAAAGTTGCTCCTCAGCTTGGGCTTTTCGTATGATGCGAGCGGCATGACCAACGCCTCCATCCAGCCCTCTAATCTCCGCGAGAAATCGCAAATCCTGTCTGCATCCGAAATCGAGCGCACCCTGGTTCGGCTGGCCCACGAGATTGTCGAAAAAAACAATGGCGTCGCCAACCTTGGATTGGTCGGGATCATGCGACGCGGTGTGCCGCTGGCGCAGCGGCTGGCGAAGGTCCTGGGACGCATCGAAAAAACCGCAGTGCCGGTCGGGACCCTGGACATTACGCTTTATCGTGACGATCTCTCCACCGTCGGGCATCGCCCGGAGGTGAAGAAGAGCACGATGGAGTTTGACATCCAGGGCAAGGACATCATCCTGGTGGACGACGTGCTTCATACCGGACGGACCACGCGAGCGGCGCTGGATGCATTGTTCGATCATGGGCGTCCGCGCCGCATTCAACTTTGCGTGCTGATTGACCGCGGCCACCGCGAGTTGCCGATCGAGGCGGCCTTCGTTGGCCGCAAGATCCAGACGGGCAACCACGAAATCATCGAATTGAAATTGCAAGAGACCGATGGCTCCGACAAAGTGCTGTTGATGGAGCGGGTGGGCGAGCCCCAATGAAGCCACCGCATTCGCTGCTGGGCATCCGTCAACTTACTACCCCGCAAATTGAGGCGATCTTGAAGCTGGCGAGGCGCATGGATCCAAAGCGTCCGCCGCAGTTGCTGCGCGGCAAACGCGTGGTGCTGCTGTTTTACGAATCCTCCACCCGCACCCGCACCTCGTTCGAATTCGCCGCCAAGGCCCTGGGCGCCACCACCACCCTGATTACCGCCGCCTCTTCAAGTATCGAGAAGGGCGAATCGCTGATCGATACGGGCTGGACAATCACGTCGCTGGAGGCGGACGCCATTGTGATCAGGCATCCCAACAGCGGCGCGCCGTATCTGCTGGCCCGGCATGTGCCCGTGCCAGTAGTCAATGCCGGTGACGGGATGCATCAGCATCCTTCGCAGGCGCTGCTCGACGCATTGACCATCGCCAACCACAAGACGCGGCTGAAAGGCTTGCGCGTGGTGATTGTGGGCGATGTATATCACAGCCGGGTGGCGCGATCGAATGCGGAATTGCTCTCGCGCTTCGGAGCGGAAATCGTCTTCTGCGGCCCCCCCAATTTTGTGCCGGGAGTTTCGGCTACGATTGCACCGGGAGTGGTGGCGACCCATGACCTGAACGCCGCCTTGCAAGGCGCGGACGTGGTGATGTCGCTGCGAGTGCAGAAAGAGCGGCTTGCCGGCAAGCATCACAGCGTCGAGGACTACATTGCCGATTACCAGATCACGCCCCAGCGCATGAAGCTGGCCAAACCGGACGCCATCCTCATGCATCCCGGCCCGCTCATCCGCGGCATGGAGCTGACCAGCGAAGTGGCCGATGGGCCGCAGGCGTGCATTCTCGAACAGGTTCGCAACGGAGTGAAAGTTCGCATGGCGATCATGGCGACGGTGCTGGGGGCGGCGCGATAGATGAATGACATGGACTCATTGCTGATAGCAGGCGGACGAGTCATCGATCCAGCAAACGGCGTGGACCGGGAAATGGACGTGCTACTGCGCGACGGCCGGGTGGTGGCTGTGGCCTCGCCGGGCAAGCTTCGCGGCGAAAGTAAGCAGGTCCTAAGAGTGAAGGGATGCATCGTTGCTCCGGGATTGATCGATTTGCACGTGCACCTGCGCGAGCCCGGACAGGCGCACAAAGAGACGATCGCCTCCGGCACCGCGGCCGCCGCGGCGGGAGGCTTTACGTCGGTTTGCACCATGCCCAACACCGTGCCGGTGAATGACTCAGCCGCAATTACCCGCTGGATGCAAGCTCCGGAACGCGGCGCGCTGGTCAATGTGTTTCCTGTTGCGGCTGCGACCGTCGGAAGCCAGGGAGAAGAGCTCACGGATTTTGCGGCATTGAAGAAAGCCGGCGCGGTCGCCGTGAGCGATGACGGCAAGCCGGTCTTGGACGATCGTCTGATGCGCGACGCGCTGCGTGCTGCCGCCAAGCTCAAGGTCCCCGTCGTGCAACATGCCGAAGACACGCGCATGACTGGAGGCTGCTCGATGAATGCCAGCTCCACGTCCTTCCGCCTTGGTCTGCGCGGCATGACCAACGCCGCCGAGAGCAGCATCGTAGAGCGCGATATTGCCCTGGCCGGCGAGACCAAGGGGCACATGCACGTAGCACATCTCTCGACCCGCGAGGCGCTGCAGGCTGTGCGCGAGGCCAAGAAAGCTGGGTTGCCGGTTACGTGCGAAGTCACGCCGCATCACTTCACGCTGGTGGACGACAATATCGGCGAGTTCAATACCATGTACAAGATGAATCCGCCGCTGCNNATCGACGGAACGATCGACGCGATTGCAACCGATCACGCGCCCCACGCTTATCACGAAAAGGAGGTAGAGTTCGAGCGCGCCTCCTTCGGTATCGCTGGACTGGAGACAGCGGTTGCCATCGCAGTCACCGTATTGCATCAGCACTTCAAACTACCTCTGTGGAGGATCGTCGAGTTGCTGTCGGCCAATCCCGCCAAGATTTTCGGTCTTGCGGGACGGGGCAGCCTTGCGCAGAGTTCGCATGCGGACGTCACCATCTTCGATCCGAAGAAGAAGTGGACCTTCGATG
>PLQW01000090.1:295-21215 GCA_003160215.1 Acidobacteriaceae bacterium | reverse complement strand
TAGTGCGGACCTTCAGGTCCGCTTCCCAGTTCTTTAGTTTTGTCATCGCGAGCGGGCGAACCGGGGCCCCAACGAGCGCCGTTTTTGCGCTTGTTGGGGTAAAGTTCAGCCCGCGAGGGATCTACTTTTCGACTTTTTCAGCATCGTTATTAGGCGGCGAATATGGCCGCACACGAATTTCGGCGCGCGGCATTCCGAGATTACCCACATCCTGATTCCTGTACTACGCCCGTGGTAGTAGTTGTGCTGATGAGTTACATTTTCTGCGCGGTGCTCATGACGGGTGGGCCGCCCCGATGTACGCCTTCAAGGGGACAGCAAGGTGATTGATCAGGAAAAGCCGCCAGAAGGAAGGTTCGCCGGAATCCCCTGCCCTGTGTGCGGCGAGCTCTACGCCAAGTCAGGACTGCCGAACCACATACGAAGACATGTGAAATTAGCGGCGGTGAGTTCAAGTATGAACGGTACAAATCGGAAGTCGCTCGCGTGGTGGGAAGGATGGAAAGAAGGCTACAAGGTAGGTATGCATGATGGCCGCATTCAACATCGCAAAAAGACACCTCCTTCGACCAAGAAGGCTGGGCGCTAGAGACATTCTGAACAAGTCGAGGTTCGAAGCTGTTTGTAAATACTCCAGGGTCTCAGAGACTGTGCCACACGCGATGGCGCGGTTTGCGAGGCGATAAAGAGTTGCCAAACACCAGCCGCGCAGCGGCGAGTCAGTTTCTTAAGACCGGCGTCTAAGCTGTCGTAGATAATTCTGGCGCTTCACAGTTCTGTGTGAGGACCCAATGCGGTATTTGCCAGTGGAGACTTTTCCGCGCTGACGCTTGAGCATGGAAGACGCAAGTCCCGCTCCGCGGGACGTCTCGGTTTAGCCCGCACGGAGCCGCAGGCGGAGTACGGGGTAAAGTGCGAAATAGATCCGAGTCCCGTAGGGGCGGCACAGTTTCTCACACAGAGATGTCAAATCTGTAAAAGGTTCTCAGAGCTTTCCCAGAAATGCAATCGATTATATTGTTGCCAGCGATGACAAAGTATGGATACCGTGTCTACTACCGCAAGTAGGAGTGTGCGTACAGCCCAGTAAATACAGCCATATTGTGTAGAGTAGCGCATATTTACTAGGCCAGTAGTAGTAGTCACGCCAAGCTTATTGTTATGGTATCAAGTAAAGAAATGTATGGACTGATCTATGGTCGCTGGAATAGGATGATGACCTGCTCGCACTTCAAGCACAAACGTGGGAATTGCGATTGACGACTCAGGGAGCTAGCAGGAAGTGCCCTGTCCAGTCCCGATAGAGATGAGCCTTGTGGTGGAACCTCTGAGCTGGAGTAACAGCAAGACGTCGATTCTTCCCGTCCGAGTGAGCCCCGAGAGCCGCTATCCTGCGGCGGCAATCGCGCTTTTCGCCGGCGATACAGCGAACCTAAAGGAATAAGGAAACTGGAATGAAAAGAATTGCTTTGTTTTCGCTCAGCATGTTAGTTCTGCTTGCCGTGGCTTTGCCCTTGGCGGCCCAAAAGCCCGATGGCAGCCACATCTTCGCTTACCCGCCAATCCGCATCCTGAATCCGCAGCCAGACAGCCCTGGCCCGCACGGTTACGCTCCGGCGCAACTGAAGGCGGCCTACGGGTTCAATGGCGTCCCCAACGGGGGAGCAGGCCAGATCATCGGCATCGTGGATGCCTACGATGATCCCAATGCCGAATCCGACCTCCAGTTTTACGACACTCAGTTTGGCCTGCCAACTTGCACCACCGCCAATGGCTGCTTCACCAAAATCAAAGTCGGCAACCCTCCGGGCGACAGCGGTTGGGGACTTGAAATCTCTTTGGACATCCAGCAGGCCCACGGCCTTGCCCCGGCAGCCAAAGTCATACTGGTGGAAGCCAACAGCAACAGCTTCGACGATCTGCTGGCTGCGGTAGATGCGGCCGTCGCCAACGGCGCCACCCAGGTTTCCATGAGCTGGAGCGGCGGCGATTTCGACGGTGAGCAGGCTTACGACGTCCACTTCCAGGTTCCGGGAGTCACCTTCATGTCCTCAACCGGTGACGGCGGGCACGGAGTCGGCTATCCCGCGGCCTCTCCTTATGTGGTGGCCGTCGGTGGCACTCACCTGACACTGCTGGCGACCGCGACTATTCCGTCGAGTGTTACGTTCTCAAACTATGTAAGTGAGACCGCATGGAGTGGCAGCGGCGGCGGCATCAGCGCCTTCGAGCCCGGCCAGTCCTATCAGAACGGGGTGTTCGCGGGTTGCGGCAGCGGCGGCGGTCGTTGCGTTCCCGATATTTCTTCCGATGCCGATCCGAATACGGGCGTTCCCGTCTATGACACCTACGGTTACGGTGGGTGGGTCCAAGTCGGCGGCACCAGCGTATCTTCACCTGACTGGAGCGCGATCTTTGCGATCGCCAACTCCAGCCGTGCGACGGCGGGAAAAGGTACCCTCCAGAATGCTATCCCCGATCTGTATACCTTCTACAATACGACGCAGTACAACGACTTCCATGACATCACGTCCGGAACCAACGGTGGCTGCGGCACACAGTGTACCGCGGTTGTTGGCTACGACCTGGTGACTGGAATAGGTTCACCCAAGGTGAACAAGCTGGTCCCGGCCTTGGTTGCCATCGAGCCGTAACCTGACTCAAGACCATCCTGCCCGAGGCGCGCTCCCAACTCAAACGGGGGAGCGCGCCTGTTGGTTTCCTTTGCTGGACACGGGCTGCAGTCCCAAGGTCGCGGTGAGATGCTTACTCCATCGCGCTCCAAACGATGTAGGGCGGGAGGTTGACGATCACTTCAACATTGTTCGCCGGAATCAGTTCCAGTCCTTTACTGCCACCGTAGTTCTCGGTAGTTGTGCCGTCGGCGTGCCCCTGCCAGAAAATGTCATAGCGAAACTCCTGCTCCAGGCGGGGCGTGACCGTCGCGACCGGCGTGACCCAGTGCGGCTGTTCGGCCTGATTGCGCGCGACCCGGACGAAATAGTCGTCGAGAAACGATTGGGCAACCAACTGCGAGCCTGCCCCTAGCAGGAGGAACATGAGCAAAACCACATCTCGAGATCTCACGCGAATGCGCTCCTTTCAGAACAACTCCAGAGTTTTTGTATCCAGCGATGGGTTGAGCACGCCTTCAGGCGTGCATAGCAAGGCTGCAGAAAAGGCTAGGCTTTAGCCGCTGAGGTTGGCTAAAGCCGAATTTCAGAGGCGCTCTTAAATGCACTGCTGAAGCGGTGCTCCACCCGGATACACCAACGCAGAATCTGCTCTATTCTAGAATGGGGCACTCAAGGCTATTTCGGGAATTGGGGTTACCTTGGTTTTGCGAGGGGCGTTTTCCTCTACGTCCGAATCCGTTCCGAAAATTAGACTGAGTAGGCCGGAGCCAGATTCCGGCGCCGCGAATGCCGCCCGCCGAGCGGCTGCGGCATCGGTCTTTGAAAACCTGTCAGAAGCCAAGACCGGAAGCCTTGGACTGGCCCTCCCCATAACTCCTTTGTCCGGAAAACTTTGCATCTAAGTATAGTCGAATGAACACCTTGGGAGGAGTTGCGCAAAGTATTCATACATAACGACTTAGGTCTACACGTAAATGCAATGGAATGAATATTTTGGCAGGAATCTCGTAAAGTATTCATAAACAATGATTTAGCTGTACAGGCAACTCTAATGTTTGGAACACTTTAGGAGTAAAGTATTAAAAACAAAGATCTTACAAACAGGGGGGCACCTCAGATCTATCCGCTCACAGACTAAAGTCCTCGGTCGGGATGACAGCTCGACTTCTTTTCTTGGGGAAAAAGCGTACAGCAAGAGCGAGCGGCGAAGAGCAACTTGTGAGAAGCGAAGGGCGACTAGCGAAAAGCGGCGGCTACAGCTTCTGCATGCGCTGCACGTCGCGCACGCCGGGGATTTTGCGCACGCCGGTGACGATGCGTTCCAGGTGCTTAAGGTCGGCGATGTCCGCCACCAGGTCAACGGTGGCGTGATCTTCGGCGGTTTTGGCTTCGATGTTGCGGATGTTGGTATTCGCGTCGCTGATGACGGTGGCGATCTGTTTCAACATGCCGGGACGGTTGTCGCAGTGCACCGCCAGCTTCACGGGATAACCAGCTTGCCAGTTCGCCGAAGCCGCATCCTTTCCCCACTCCACGGCGATGCGGCGGTCCGGTTCATACATTAGGTTGGTAACGTTGGGACAAGCCTTGGAGTGCACGGCCACTCCCTTGCCACGAGTGACGTAGCCAACAATATCTTCGCCACGAATTGGGTTACAACACTGCGCACGGTACACCAGCAGGTCGTCGTGTCCAGTTACCATGATGGCCGACGTTTCCGAGCCAAACACGCGACGGATGACGCTGGTGAACCCTCCCGACGGGTCTTTCTCCGGTTCGCCTGCGCCTGACACCCCAGACGAGGCGTCGGCGGGGAGCACGCGCGCCAGAATGCTGCGCGCCGAGTACTTGCCGTAACCGATGGCGGCCAGCAGGTCGTCGGGCTTGGCCAGCCCATTTTCGCCGGCAACCCGCGTCAGCTCCGCTTCGCTCAGATTTTTCAGGGCAATGCGATATTTGCGCGCCTCTTTTTCGATCAGCTTGCGGCCGATTTCGATGGCGCGTTCGCGCTGATGCACATTCAGCCAGTGTTTGATCTTCTGGCGGGCGCGCGGCGATTTCGCCAGTTGCAGCCAGTCGCGGCTGGGGTGATGCCCCGGCGCGGTTTGAATTTCCACGATGTCGCCGGAGCGCAGCTTGTAACGCAAGGGAGCCATGCGCCCGTTTACTTTGGCGCCCACGCAGGTATGGCCAACCTCGGTGTGGACGGTATAGGCGAAGTCAATCGGCGTGGCATCCTGCGGCAGGATGACGATCTTCCCCTTCGGAGTGAAGGTGTAAACCTCTTCCGGGTAGAGATTGATTTTCAGCGTGGAGAGGAACTCGTCCGAGCTCTTCATGTCCCGCTGCCACTCCACCACCTGACGCAGCCATGCCAGCCGCTGCTCATCGCGCGCCGACACTGGGCCGTCTTTGTACTTCCAGTGCGCCGCAATGCCTTCCTCGGCCATCTTGTGCATTTCTTCGGTGCGGATCTGCACCTCGAAGGCATGGCCCTTCTCGGAGATGACGGTGGTGTGCAGCGACTTGTAGAAGGTGTTGCGTGGAATAGCGATGAAATCCTTGATGCGTCCCGGCACCGGCCGCCACTGGTTGTGAATGATGCCCAGCACGGCATAGCAATCGGATTCCGTTTGGGTGATGATGCGCAGCGCCAGCATGTCGTAAATCTGGTCCACCGAGATGCGCTGCCGCTGCAACTTTTGCCAGATGCTGTAAATGCGCTTGATGCGGGCTTCCACCTTGGCCTGGATCTTGGCTTCGCGCAGCTTTTGCCCGATGACGGTCTGCACCTCGGCCAGAAATGCCTCGCCCTCTTTGCGGCGTGATTCGATGGCTTCCTTGACCTGGTTGTAGGAGATGGGATCGACGTACTGGAACGCCAGATCTTCCAGTTCACCGCGGATCTTGCCCATTCCCAGGCGGTGGGCGATGGGAGCGTAAATCTCCAGCGTCTCTTTCGCGATCTTTTGCTGCCGCTCCGGCGAGAGAAATTTCAGGGTGCGCATGTTGTGCAAACGGTCGGCCAGCTTGATGAGCACCACGCGGATGTCATCCATCATGGCCAGCACCATCTTGCGCACGTTTTCGGCCTGCGCCTCTTCCGACGAGGCAAAGTCAATCTTGCTGATCTTGGTGACCCCTTCGACGATGTGGGCGACCTGCTCGCCGAACTCAGCCGTGATCTCTTCGATGGTTACTGTAGTGTCTTCTACTGCGTCGTGCAGCAGGCCGGCGACAATGGCGGTGGGGTCCAACCGCATTTCAGCAAGCAGGGTCGCGACCTCGAGAGGATGCACCAGGTAGGGCTCTCCCGAATCGCGTACCTGTCCTTTGTGATGTTCCAGGGAGAATTCGTAGGCCTTCTTGATCAGGGCCTGGTCGTCGTCGGGCCGGTAGGAGCGGACCTTGCGCAGGAGATCGCGAAACCGTGTAACCGTCAAGACATTGGTCGCGATGTGTTGGCGCAAAGTCGCCATGTCCGATTATACGACGTTCTTCGCACACGCCCGACGCGGACGCGGCTCGCGTTTTCGATTTTGCCGTAGATGTGTTACAGCTAACTGCGAAGCTTGCTTGCAGGAGCAGGACATGCGAGTACTGATTAGCGGCGCTTCGGGATTGATAGGACGGGCACTTACCCCCGCTTTGATTTCGGCTGGCCACACGCCGGTCGCTCTGGTTCGGCGCGCGCCACGCGCGAACGAGGTGCAATGGAATCCGGGCGAGCGGCTCGATCCTAAGAAGCTTGCGGGCGCGGATGCCATCGTCCACCTGGCGGGGAAAAACGTCGCCGGACGCTGGACGGAGAAGTTCAAGCAGGGAGTGCTGGAGAGCCGGGTGCAAGGGACTCGCACGTTGGCGAATGCGGCCGCCGAAGCGTATCGCCAAAGCGGACAGCCGCGTATCTTCATTTCAGCCTCAGGGATTAGCTATTACGGGAATCGTGGCGCCGAACTGCTGACCGAGGAGAGTTCTCCGGGACAGGGATTTCTGGCCGAGGTCAGCCAGCAGTGGGAGGATGCAACCGCCCCGGCAAGCGACGCCGGAGTGCGGGTTGTGAACCTTCGCATCGGAGTAGTGCTGGCCCATGATGGCGGGGCGCTTAAGCCGATGCTGTTGCCATTTCGACTTGGGCTTGGCGGGCGGATCGGCAGCGGAAAGCAGTTCTGGAGTTGGATCTCCTTTGACGATGTGATCGGCGTGGCGCTGTTCGCCTTGCACAACGACAGCTTGCGAGGACCGGTGAACACGGTCGCACCGGGCGCGGTCCGCAATGAGGAGTTCGTCCGCGCGCTGGGAGAAGAGCTTCACCGTCCCACGATCTTCCCTTTGCCAGCCTGGGTTGTGCGCACGTTCCTCGGCGAGATGGGAGAGGAGTTGCTGTTGACCTCAACTCGCGCGGAACCCGCCAAGCTGGAGACCGCCGGATATCCCTTCGCTCATGCGGAGCTAAGGAGCACCATCCACACCGCCGTGCGAAGGCAGTGAGCGACTTTCTCATTCGCGGCTAACGCGGCGCTATTTCGGGAAGCGTTCGCAACACGGCCACTGTCCTGGAAGTGCCGATAGTGACGAAAATGACTAAACCGATCCGAATGGATTGGTGTCCCGGCCCGTTTCGGGATGCCGCCAGAGCCCATTCCAGAGATGGTCAATTCTGCTCAGACCTCAGCAGGCCACGAGATTACAAAAGTGATAGCCCTCAAAGAGGCTCCGAAGAGCCGCAATTCCAGCTTTACGAGGGGCAAGGAGGAATATGAAAACCAGCACGAGAGACAAGATCAAGGGTAGCTTCCACGAAGTGAAGGGAACCATCAAGGAGCAGGTCGGAAAGGTCACGAATGACCGCGATTTGAAAGCCGAAGGGAGAGCCGAAAAGAAGGTGGGCAAAGTTCAACAGCGGATTGGCAATACTAAAGAAGCCGTCGCAAAGTTGAAAGGCAAGCTGTCAGAGCTAAAAGCGGGATAGGCCATTCAGAAATGAATCGGCAAGCTTGAAAACACCGCGGCGCTATCAAACCTCAATAGAATATTTGCCTACACAACGGGGCGAGCACAGTCGGC
This sequence comes from Acidobacteriaceae bacterium, assembly GCA_003160215.1. Lineage (GTDB taxonomy): Bacteria > Acidobacteriota > Terriglobia > Terriglobales > Acidobacteriaceae > Bog-257. Next base: position 13,512 of record PLQW01000090.1, on the reverse strand, counting down.
ATGTGCCCGCCTTTCGTACCCCCGTGTAGCCATGACCATCCAATCAAGGGGAACTTGATACACCCTCGCGGAGGTGCAGCGAAGCCGGCAAACCCGGCAGGATCCGCGTATGGGTGATGGGCAAGAACGGCCGCGAAGTCGCGAATATTCGCGTGGAGCTTAAGGTGGGCGACCAGCATCTCGAAGCCACCACAGATTCCGACGGCGCCGCCGTGTTTCCCGATGCCAAGGGTGCGCGTGCCGTCAGCTTCGAGGTGCGCGTGTACTCGGTGCGAGCCGGTCCCTTTGAAGTGAGCCCGTCGGACCGGGCTTCAGCCCGCAAGGGATCTGCTTTTCTGACTTTTTCAACAGCCCCTTCAGCCCGGTGGCGCCTTGGAAGTCCCATAAAACAAAGAGTCTTTACCCCTCCCGGCGGAACTAATATTCTCCCTGCTAAAATTGCCCTTCGTTCCGCGATGAACCCCCACGAGCACATCACGCACTCGGCCGAAGAAACCATGGCGCTGGGCCGCAAACTTGCGCCCACACTGAAGGCTGCGCGCATGGTCATCCTGCGCGGCGATCTCGGCACCGGCAAGACCACGCTGGTCAAGGGCATCGCGGAAGGTCTGCACGCGGCTTCGCAGGACGATGTCACCAGCCCCACGTTCACCCTCATCCACGAGTATCGCGGCCCCGAGGTGAACCTGTTCCACGTCGACCTCTACCGCATCGACACGCCGCGCGAGCTCGACACACTGGGCCTCGACGAACTCTTCGCCGAGCCCGGCAACCTGGTGCTACTGGAGTGGGGAGAAAAGTTTCCCCGCTTCGAGAAGGAGCGCGATGTGGAAATCTGCCTCGAGCGCCAAGGCGACCAGGAGCGCAAGATTGTGGTGAAGAGGAAGTAGAAGCAGTCAGCAGTCAGTTGCCCGCCAGCACAATTCTGGCAAACCTCGACATTCGCCTCGATCACGTCTAACCGCCACCCGAGCTGGGGGCGCTGCGGCGGCTCCCCTGCGGCGCAGTCGACTATTTGGATTCCTGACTGGCTCGTCACGAATCCCCGCAGGATTTCAAGGACTCAGACGGACCTTCGGCGCAAACCGTCTGCACCGAATAAGTAGAAACTCGATCGCCGGCCGACGCGAATAGCAGTGTCGTCCCCTGGTTGGCGGGCAGGATCCCAATCGCTCGATTTTTCCCAAACGTCTTCGCTTCATAAACCCCGCGATCAGCTAACCCGAGAACCGCCTCCAAGGATACGGCATTGGGTTCGCCTGGATACCATGGGAAAGCTGCCCAACCGATGGAGCACGTCTGGCGAATTTCGATGCCGGCAGTGGCCACGCCTGCTTCTGGATTTCCGACAGCCGTCAAGATCCGCGAGGCAAAGGTCGCTGCTTCTGCCCGATTTGAATAGCGGGACACGATCAGGAATTCGTCACCGCCCCAGCGGACCAGGACGTCAGAGCTGCGGATGACGGCATTGATTCGCCGGGTCACCTCCCGCAAGACCTCATCTCCAACACTGTGCCCATAGCGATCATTGACTTCCTTGAAATCGTCAAGATCAACCATATAGAAGATCAGGTCGCTCACTCGGAGTTCTTGGGTCGGCGCGTGGGAGCGTAGAGCCTGATTGGCGTCGCCAGAGATGGTAGTGTCAAAGAATCTCCGGTTGCGGGCCCCAGTAAGAGGGTCGGTTACGGAGGCTTCCTGGAGTACTTGGTTGGCCTTGGCCAATTTCGTCCTCAACTGGCGCTGCTTTGCGAACACCAGCAATGCCATAGCCAGCATCGTGCCCAGCGTAACCAGTTCTCGGAACTGGGTGACCTGCGAAGGTGCAGTCCGATTAAGGGCAGCCCATGCGCCGATGACCGGCAACGACAGCACGGCCAGCATTCCCAGCCTGGTCACATGAACCGGCAGCTTCGATTTTTGCGAGGCCGCCGGAGCGCTTGCCAGGGTGAGGCCGAACAAGCCGACGACCGTGAACGATGCCAGAGCCACCGAATAAGGCACGTCGTACCAACTGCCCGCATAGTAAACATGCTTTTCGATGGCTTGGTTGGCCACATAACCGCTCACCGTTATGAGCAATTGCGCTCCAAAAAAACTCGCATAAAACCATTTCTGGCGTCCGAAAGTCCGACTCCACAAGAAACCCAGCGTCAGCAGCAGCACAATATCCAACAAACCATTGAGCCGGTTGTAGTTCGAACCATATTTTGCCTCGTCCAGTACGACGTATTGCCAGGGGATCACGAAGAACAAGTAGAGATTAAGCCACCACAGAAGCAGCAAGAGAAAATCCACAGAACCCTCTGCCTTATGGTTCTCATCGGAATTCAAGTGGGGCTGCAAGAGCAGAGCTGCAAGGAATGGAATATTGGACAGGAACAGCAGAATGTCGCCGACAAACGGATTGGGGGCTTCCTTGCGCAGCACAAGATCGAAGTACATCCACATCGCCTGCGCTACAAGCGTTACTCCCCAACATGCCGCCAGCAGCATCCAGAACAGTCGGGTTTTTCTCGGGCTTACGCTCGCGTTTACCGAGAAAACAAGCAGCACCGACAATATCAGAAGAAACTCAATACTATCGTTGATTAGAGTGAGCGAAAACGAGCGAGGAACCAGAACGGTTGCGGCAATCTGCGCCAACGTCAAGAGGACCACTACGGCAGCCCAGAGCTTCAACCTCATGCATGGCCAGCCAACAATAAGATTTTTCGTAAGTACACTGTAACCACATTGGTTTGGGGATTGCAATGCGCAAATGCGGGCGCCCAGAACGGGCAACGTCACCGTATCCTGTGAGCAACCGGGAGGGCGGCGCTTCGCGCGGCTGGGGAGTGAATCCGATAGCTCCACCGCGGGCTCACCGCCACGGCCAACACAAATGTCGCCGCATTGGCGGCTTGGTTCTAGCCAGTGCCGCCGATCTCGCAGAGCGGTACTGTAAGCGTTACTCGAAACTCGAAACTAGCCCCTAGCCCCTGCCTTCAAAATCCCATGATGTTATATCCGCAATCGACGTAGATGGTTTCGCCGGTGATGCCGGTGGCGCCGTCGCTGGCGAGGAAGACGGCCGTCGCGGCGACCTCCTTCACGTCTACGTTGCGCTGCAGGGGGGCGCGCTCGGCCTGGGCGCCCAGCATGTCGCCGAAACCGGAGATACCGCGCGCGGCGAGGGTCTTGATGGGGCCGGCGGAAATGGCGTTCACGCGGATCTTGTTCTTCCCCAAGTCATAGGCCAGGTAGCGGACGCTCGCCTCCAGCGCGGCCTTGGCCACGCCCATCACGTTGTATCGCGGCACTACTTTTTCGGCGCCGTAATAAGTGAGCGTCATGACGCTGCCGCCCTCGGTCATCAGCGGCCGAGCCGCGCGGGCGAGCGCCACCAGCGAATAGACGCTGATGTCGAGCGCGACGCGAAAGCCCTCGCGGCTGGTGCCGGCGAACTCGCCCTTCAGTTCTTCGGCGGGCGCGAAAGCGATGCTGTGTACCAGCGCGTCGAGTTTGCCGTAACGCGACTTCAGTTGCTCGAACAGTTGCGCGATCTCTTCGTCGCGGCTGACGTCACATTGAAACGCCTGCGCATTGGGCAGCGCCGCGATCAGCTCATCGGCTTCCTGCTTCAGGCGCTCGTTCTGGTAGGTGATGGCCAGTTGCGCTCCGGCCTGCTGCATCTGCTGCGCAATGGCCCAGGCAATGCTGCGCTTGTTGGCCACGCCGAACACCACCACGGTGCGGCCCTCTAAACAATTCGACATTCGTTCCTGTTCCTCCGCGCGCAGTTACACCAAATGGTTGAGGATATCAGCCACAGCGCGGGATGTCTCGCGTTGAGGCTGCGGCGCTGGTGTCGCCGCTTTGCGAGGATCTCTGCCGTCCCGCGCTGCCGACGTCGATCATTCCGACCGGACACCGATCGCCGCCATCATGCGTCCGGTCTTGCCGAACTCGGCGCGGTGCGAGAAGAAGCGCGTAGTGTCGCACGCGGTGCATCCCTCAACGATGCTGACGTGCTCCGCGCGCAACCCGGCGTCCTCGAGTTGACGGCGGCTGGCCTCGACCAGGTCGAGGTGCAGTTCGGGACCAAGCTCGCTGTGGCCGGGAGCCCGCGCTGTCAGGAACAACATCGGATAGCGAACGTGAATGGCGTTGGCGTCGAAGACCTCTTCGAAGAGATCGCCGCTATACCGGAATTGCGAGTCAAACTCGGCGCGGACCTCGGAACCAACCTGATAACAACAGCGCCGGATGGACGGCCCGATGGCGGCGCGCAGGTCACGCGGCTCGCTGCCAAACTGCCTCCGCATTTCGCCCACGCCTTTCTCCACGATGCGGGCCACGGTCCCCCGCCATCCCGCATGAAATGCGCCAATAACGCGGCGCGTCACGTCGGCCACAAGCACGGGAACGCAATCGGCGGTCTTGACCGCCAGCAGCAATCCCGTTGTGGCAGTGATGGCCCCGTCCCCCGCGAGAGGCACGCGCGGCGGCGCACCCACCGGATGAATCACCGCCGAGTGTATCTGCTTCATTTGTACCAGCGGCCAGATGCCGCCCGAGTCGCCGTTCTTCGCACCTAGCGCTTCCAGGAACAACGCGCGGTTACGTGCGACATTCTCCTTGGTGTCGTCCCGAGTGAGGCCGAGGTTCAAGGTTCGTCCGCCGTAACAAGTCGAAACCCCGCCCTGTCGTGTACTGAATCCATACACCAGCCACGGCACGTCCGCGAGGCTTGGCGCGCGCAAAATCTCGAGCGCGTTCCCCGTGGCGGCCGCGGGTTGGCCCGGCCGAAATTTCTGTCGCGTGGAATCTGGATTGGGATGGGAGCCGGCGGGCACGGCTCTATTCTAATGGAATAATGCGGCTGGAATTCTGCCTCTCCCCTTTGCCGGAATACAATCGGGGCGGCGATGCTGCTCTACTACATCACGGACCGCAAGAGTCTTGCAGGAACGGACGCGCAGCAGCGCAACCGATTGCTCGCCAGGATCGGCGAGGCGGCTCGCGCCGGCGTTGACTACATTCAGCTCCGCGAGAAAGATCTGGCGGCTCGCGATCTGGAACGGCTGGCGCGCGACGCGGTACGGGCTACCCGGGAGAATTCCGCGACGGCGAAGCTGCTGGTCAACGGGCGCGCCGACGTTGCGCTCGCGTCCCGGGCCGACGGCGTGCATCTTCCCGCCGGCGAGCTGGATGCCTCAGAAGTTCGCGCGCTGTGGATGCGAGCAAGCGATAGCGAGCCGATGATTGCGGTCTCCGCTCACACGCTCGCCGAGGTGCGTGCCGCCGAGATCCAGGGAGCGAACTTTGCGGTGCTGGCGCCAATTTACGAGAAGATACACAGCGACGTGCAGGGGATCGGTATCGACGCGCTGCGAGTTGCGTGTGCTGCGTCGACGCCGCCGGACAACACAGACTCGCCGCCACAACGTTGCTTTGCGGTACTAGCGCTGGGAGGAGTCACTCTCGCGAACGCGGAAGCCTGCCTCGCTGCGGGCGCCGCCGGAGTCGCGGGAATTCGCTTGTTTCAGATGGGCGACATTGTCGAGACGGTTCGCCGCCTGCGCGAGCTTGAACACACTAACCTCTCAAAAACAAATTGACCACGGTCGACCCGGATGAGCACGGATCAATAGGAAAATGTGATGTACTCGGTCGGCGGCGCGAAGCTGAAAGCCGTTGATATCGCGGACGGAACCACGGGTAGCTTCCACTCAAGAGAAGGTCCGTGAGAATCCGTGTTCATCCGTGGTCGACCAAGTTTCTGTCGGGTGGCGCTAAAGGCCGCTGCGCCCCAAAACTATCTGCGCCACAAATTCGACGGCTAGCCTCGTTCCGCTTCCCGCGTCAGCGACTTCAGCACCATGTTGATCAGCGCCAGTACGATCGCTCCCAAAAAGGCCGGCCAGAATCCGCGGACCACGAAATCGGGAGCCAGCAGCGTCGAGGCAAACATCAGCATCAGCGCATTGATCACCCACCAGAAGATTCCCAGGGTAAGGAAAGTCAGGGGCAAGGTGATGAGTTTCAAAAAGAGCCCGAGCGTGGCGTTCACCAGCCCGATCACCAGCGCGGCGATCAGCGCCGCCTTAAATCCGTGCACCTCGAATCCAGGCACCACCTTCGACACAATCAGCAGGCTGATCGCGCTCAACAACCAGTTCAGCAGCAAACGCATTTCGTTCCTTTCGCGGCCCGGCTCACAGGTCNNACGGCTTTGGTGCACCAGCAAGTCCCTTTGGACGGAGGGAAACTCGCGGGAAATTATACCGCGAGGGAGAGCGGCTGCGCCGGCAGTCCCGCCCGACCCACGATGCGATAAGCTCATGGTAGAGGTTGCCGACGATGCCTGATGCGATCGCGCAATTCGCCAAAGCCAAGTACCTGAACCTCGAAACCTTCCGCAAGACCGGCGTGGGTGTGCGCACTCCAGTATGGTTCGCGCAGGATGCGGGGGCCCCGTCGCGTGCCGATTTTTCGCCTGACGGGGGAAGCGTCTTCTACATTTATTCAACGCCGGACGCCGGCAAGGTCAAGCGGATTCGCAACAATGCCAGGGCACGCATCGCGCCTTGCAACATTCGCGGGAATCTTCGCGGAGCCTGGGTGGATGCACGCGCCCGCATCTGCACAGGCCCGGAAGCGGCACACGGGCAGCACCTGCTGCGTCGCAAATATGGCTGGATGAAGATCGCCGGAGACTTCTTCAGCCGCCTACGGGGAAGGACGCAGGTGGTGATCGCGATTCACATGGATTGACGGTCCACTCCAGCAAAAGAAGCGTGAGTGGGCACCCGGCTCCGCCGGGATGCAAAGACACAAAAGAGGAACGGGCGTTTCACCCGCGTTAAGATCACCCGCTTGGCAGCTATTACGCCCTTTGGCGTAACACCAAGTAGCGTAATTCTGGGCTATGCCGCTCTTCTTCGGATCCACCAGGGAAGCAGCGGGTCCAGAAAGAAGTAGCTACCTTTGTACCGGTCCAGAACGTCGCGGGAGTCCAGTGCCTGAAGAGCTTTCTGGACTGTGGAGGCCGGTCCCAGGCGAAACTCTTCCCGGACCGCCTGAGAGTAGATCTCCGAAGGGCCGCGGGTGGCGAGCGCCTGAAGGGTGGCGCGCTGGCGCGCCGAAACCTGTTCCCAGAGGAGCTCATAGTATGTCGATTGTCCGGTGACAAGCGCATCCGTCACCGCACTCACATCGGCAGCGCCGAGTTGCCGCTTGTCCTTCAACTCTGCGTAATCCCACAGCTCGTGCGCGACGCGCTGCACGTCATAGGGAATCAAATCCGCGGTGCTGAGCAGGGTCTCCATGCCCTTCTCGTCGAGCGTGCGGCCCCTCCTGCGAAACTGCCGGGTAATAAACTCCTTCCAATCGTCGGCCGGAATCTTATCCAGAAACATCTGTGGCCCGGCTTTGTGGAAGGGGCGCCGGACGGAAAGCATCTCCTCCATCAGCGACGGCTGCGATCCCGCGAAGACATACCCGACGCCTCTTTGCTCCTGAACCTGGTTACGTATTGCGTTTTCCACCGAGCCGCTGTTGAACTGCGAAATCTGCTGAAATTCGTCAAGGCAAATCGCCATGCGAAAACCGCCATTGCGAGTCAATTCGCCGGGTAGGGCAAAGACCTCCGGCGCGATGGGAGTGGGATCGAATCCCGCGCCTTTGCTCAACGAGACGCTGATCTCTCCCGTCGCCAGGTTGAAGTTGAGGTCGGGCTTCACTTGCCGGCCAAATCGCGTGACCCAGTCTTTGACCCTGCCCCAAGGGCCGGCAGCGCGTAATGCCTTTTCGGCAAACTTCTCCAGAAATTGAGCGTAGCCGGCATAGCTGCTTACCGTCAGGCTGACGGTGCGAATGTGTCGCTTCTTCAGTTGCAGTAGCGCCACCGCCACTAGCGAACTTTTGCCGAAGCGCCTGGGCGAGAGCAAGAAGACCTTTTGTCCATCCGCCAGGTCTCGGACCAGCCGGTTGCGCTCATCGACCCGATTCACGAAGTTGACGTCGTCAACAATTTCGCCGAAGACAAAAGGATTTTCTTGGTGCGGCATATGGTTATGCTTATTAGCGTAACGCTAAATAGCGTAAGAATGCAAGCAGGATGTTACACGTTGCGCCGATTAGCGTCACGCCAAATAGCGTAGATTCTCGGATGACCCGACTCGGTCCGTCGAAAAACCAGCCGGGAGGAAAGTGGATGGGCAGGGTATTGAGCAGTAGCGGCAGATGAGCGAGTGGCGGACGTGTCCTTTGATCAGGACATGTTGAGCGTTCGCCTGAAGGACGGCCGCACCATTACGGTCTCGCTGGGTGCCCCACTCAAGCTTCTTTTGCTTGAGTGGGTTCACGCAATTGGAAGATTGCCGGAGGCGGCTACGGCATCCACTGGCCAGAGCTTGACGAAGACATCAGCACCGAGGGACTGCTGCGCGGAGCGCCCGCTCCGCAGGACGGCAAGAGCAGTTGAAGATTCCCGACTCCCACCCTGCCCGCAACATCGGCGGACAAGGGTGGTGCACCCGGCGTTAGGCCACAACACGGAAAAACGCGCTGCTAAGTACCCCCCCCGGCATTTCTGCATCTTTGTTTTCAATACTTTGACCGCAAAGTATTCATAACATGTAACTTAGGTGCAGACGTAAGTCCTTGCTGCTTAATAGCTTGCGAGATTCAGGCCAAAGTATTCATAACACGTAACTTAGGTTAAGCCGTAAGTCTTTGCTGCTCAATATCTTGCGCGATTCACGCCAAAGTATTCCATCTAAAGCAGTTATACGCACAGTATTGCTAACAAAGCACTTACATGATGCCAAGGGTTGCAGGCTTGCTGGTTTTCAAAGATAGCTGCCGCTGCCCGGAAGCCATTCACCATAGCGGCTGCACAGCCTAGACGGGCATTCGCGGCGCCGGAGACTGACTCCAGCGCTTCTCATTTTATGTTGCGGGGATGAATGGGGTGAGGAGAAAACGCATTCCCCAGAACGAAGGTAACCACTGAAGGATGCCGGGTACCCCATCCTAGCCTTCTTTTGGCTAGGGTGGGAATTTTGTTTGTCCTGAGCTTTTCGATTTGCTCAGCATCCTTCTGACCGATACGCCAGTCCCGCCTTGCGGGACGAAAGAGCTTAGCCCAGGGCGGAAGCCCTGGGTCAGGTGGGAAATAAAACCGAGTCCCGTAGGAACGGCACATATCACCACCGAAGGGCTGCCGCGCGCAGCGCCCGCTCCGCATGGTGGCAAGAGCAGTTGAAGTTCACGACTCCCACGGGCAACATTGGCGGACAAGGGTGGGGCACCCGGCTCTGGCGGGAAATGATGATGTGGACTAAAATCGCTTCTTCACCGCAAGTAAATGATCGGCGAGTTGTAACATACCCGGCAGGGATATCTGCACAGGACGGCGAGACTTGGCTCTTACTACACACACATTAGACGCTGTTCGTGATGGCCATTACACTCTGCTATTGGGTTCTGGTGCCTCCTTAGGCGCGCTGTCGCGCGATGGTCGGCAATTGCCGACCTCTTCGGCTTTTGCACAGGAACTGGTGGGAGGCCTTGCCCTAGATGTAGCACCAGAAACGCCGCTTGCTTACGTATGGGATGCAGCGGTTCATAGGTGTGGCTCCGAAGAGGCAGTTAGAAGAAGATTTTGTGTACCGCGATTTCTTGGTTGTAAGCCAACTGCGTACCATGATCTGATTCCTACGTTTGCATGGAAGCGAATCTATACGTTCAATGTTGACGACGTCCTTCCGACGTCCTACAAAAGAGCATCGGAGCCGCTGCAATCTCCTCTACCACTACACTTCGATCACGACTACAAGGAAGCAGACCCCCATCTCGGACGAGTGCCAGATTGTATATCTTCACGGATCCGAGCTTTTTCCCGACCGGCCGTTAGTCTTCGGCCCGCCTGCCTATGCGGCGGCGGTCACGCGACAACATACTTGGTGGCATGTCTTCGCCTCCGGCTTTCTATGCGAGCCCTGTATAGTCATTGGGGCGTCGCTCCGGGAACCTGACTTCGAAACCTACCTAGCATGGAAACGGCGTCCTTTGCTTCCCCTTGCGGCTCCCAGCCTCTACGTGTCACCAAAAATTGACGACGCAGCTCGCGCCATCTGCGAACGGCTTGGGTTAACACCCGTTCAGATGTCCGCAGAGGAGTTTCTGAAGGATTTACATGCGACTGCGGCGGATCGCGAAAAGCTGAGCGTCCGCCGGGCGCGATCAGTTCAAGGACTGTCGCTTCTCTCCACGATCAAGACCACTCCAGCCCTCGCGACCTTGGCCAGAGAATTTGTGATCGTCAATAATGAGGCAAACTGGCCCTCTTTCGACCGGCCCGCTGAGCGCTTTTTCGAGGGCTACACCCCAACTTGGGACGACTTGCGTGAATTGCGTGATGTGCAACTTCAAGTTTCCGCCAAAATCGTAGCCCACTCAAGAGCTTTTTTCGAGTCGTCAATACCTACCAAACCCATCGCTCTGCTTTGCATCGAGGGGACAGCAGGATCGGGGAAGACGACCGCTTTGATGCGGGCGGCTAAAGGAACTGCCGACATTGGCATCGATATCCTGTTTTTTCTCGGACACAGCAGACTGCCATTCGACGTTCTTTCTGATATTGCACGGCGCTTGCCCCCTAGCTCCAGATTGGTAGTTGCAGTTGATGACGTGGACACTCAGGTATACCAGCTCAGGCGTTTTATTGAGACATATCCGTCTGCTCACGCTCGCTGCGTCGTGATGTGCGCGGTGCGATCAGGCCGACGCCAGTTTGTTGATCAGAATTTATTTGACCTCCTTGAGCCGCAGTTTGAGCCCATAGGCCTTTTGACGCGGCCGGAGGCTTCCGATCTAGCCGAAAAGCTTCGGGCCGCTGCTAAGCTGGGGAGCTTCGCTGGGTGGACCACCGCCCAACTCGAAAGCCAGTTTGTCTCAACGAGAGGCATGGGCTGGGGCGGCCAAATACTGACCATACTGCTGAAGGTCGTTCAAGGCGGTGTGCTGAAGGAGCGATTAATAAGTGAATGGAAATCGTTGGATGACTTGGACGTTAGGACATTCTATGGCGCAGTCTGCATCGCGGCAGCGTGTGGAATTCCGATCCGGTTACCTGTTGCCTTTCAGACGATCGAAACCGGAGACATAAAGAAAATTTTCACGGAGCTTTCCGCGGGATCAATGCGGAGCCTGATGGAATGGTTTGACCTGCAGTTCGTCCGTCCGCGGCACCGTGTCATAGGTGAAGAGACAGTGCGTTGCATGGGCCTCGACGAACTGTTTCGAATCTCACAGCGTCTCAACCTTGCGTTGGCGCCGTATGTGAATCGGCAGACAATCATTAGGCGGACGTCAGAGGCCCGCCTCGCCCGGGAATTGATGGACACGGACGGTATCCTCGTTCCAGTTCTCGGGGAACTTGCGGAGGAGTGGTTTGCCACACTAGAGTCCGAATGGGGCTGGAACAGTAGGTACTGGGAGCAGCGGGCACTTACGGCAATGAAAGCAGGGCACTATTCCCGGGCTCGCGATTTCTCCGAACAAGCCGTGGGGATAGAGGACCACCCCCTACCGATGACGACGAGTGCAAATGTCATGCTAGTTTCAATTGAACATGACGACACCTTAGAGCGGTCTCAATGCGAGGATTTGTTCTTCAGGTCTATCGAACGACTGGACGATGCCATTCGCAAATCCTGGCAAAAACATTTTATTAGTTTTCATTCTTACCACATCCTTTTCCGGCACGCAGTGCAAGTTGCTCGTAAGCTTACCGGCGGTATCCCCGACACGTTGCGCATTAAACTTGAATTTCATGGAGCCGAGGCTGAACGTTTGTTCGGACATGATACCGATATGAGCAGAGCTCTAGCCAAACTCAAATCGGAGGACGGGCTAATTTGGCGCGAAAATTGAGGCAAAAGTCAGGAGCAATGGCTTAAACGGGGAAGATTTCTCTTGACGGCCTTTATTTGTGTGGGCGACGGCTTACTTCCTCACCACTTTCGCGCGCAGCCAAAATGCTGATCTCAGCATGGCACCGGTTCTACGGCCTTGGCCTTGCGTCCTGCGCCCCAAAAAACGACAGTGCGGTCTGGACGAACTGGGGTGCGGCGTCGAAGAAGATCGGTCCGTGACCGGCATTGGGCACAACGCAAAGCGCGGAGCGAGGAATGGCGCGGTACATCTCGACCGCCATCTCCGCGAACGACCCTGATTCATTGTCCGCAAGGAGCTACCGATGGAACCGCAGATCCTTCGACTCCGGTCCGCGCAAAGGCGGCGCGAACCTCCGCTCAGGATGACATTCAGGGGGAATTGACGGCGCAAACGGAAACGGCTCCATGTTATTCACATGGAGCCTTTATTTATGTCGGCGGCTAAGACCGGGTTCCCAGCGAGCCTGCATTTGGCTCGGTGGGGTGGGCGACCTACTCTCCCACCCACTTTCGCGTGCGGCCGGTGTCCCCTCCTGTTATGCGGGAATGCGCTCTCGGCGCCTTAACCTGGGAAGTTCTTTGATGGACTCTCCGGCCTTTTGCTGCGCCACGCGCAGCTCGTAAAGGCTCTGCAGGTTAAGCCAGAACTCCGCGCTTGTGCCAAAAAAATGCGCCAGGCGCAGCGCCGTGTCGCCGGTGATAGCGCGCTGTCCGTTCAAGATCCCGGTTACTCGATTGGTTGGCACATTCAACTTACGCGCCAGTTCGGCAGCGCTCATGCCCAGTTCTTTCAATTCCTCCGCCAGATGCTCGCCGGGATGGATCGCGCTGACTGCCATACGTTTTCTCCTAGTGATAATCAACAATCTCTACGTTGGACGGCCCCGGTGCCCGGTCCGGCCATTCAAAACAGATGCGCCATTGGTCATTGATGCGAATGCTGTACTGGCCTTGGCGATCACCCGCCAACGCCTCAAACCGGTTGCCGGGCAAGGCGGCCAAGTCCCGAAGCACCGTAGCCGCTTCCAAGCGGTCAAGCTTCAGCCGGGCCGAGCGCTCAATTCCGGAAAACGCTTTCACTCGCTTGCCGGCTGCGAAGTCCCGCGTGCGCTTGTCGCGATAACTGACGATCACTCGTAAGAGAATAGCGAACTTTATGAGTTACGTAAAGCGTAATACAGCCCAAGTGTCGCACCAAACGGAAAAGGCTCCATGTTGTTCACATGGAGCCTTTATTTATGTCGGCGACGACCTACTCTCCCACACACT
>PLQW01000090.1:0-178 GCA_003160215.1 Acidobacteriaceae bacterium | reverse complement strand
AGGCCTAAAGGCCTGCTCTACCTTTCAGCAACGCGGCCCCAAAGCTCCGCCTTACCGACCAGCCCACGCGGGCGATCTCTCACAACTGAATAGCATCGGGAATCCAAGGCTAGGATCTCCGTCGAGATCCCCACGCTGACAGGTTCGTCAGGTGTGCCGAGTAAATTTTATGGTCAAG
>PLQW01000032.1 GCA_003160215.1 Acidobacteriaceae bacterium | reverse complement strand
AAGAGGGTGAAGGGGTCGTACCTGCTTGCGCGAGGACAGGCAATCTACCTGCCGCTTCGGGTGTGTTCGTCGGACGGGTCTCCATCGGGTGTTGTCCCTGCGGGTGAGCGGATTTCGCTCTCCGAAATGTTACGCTCGCCTCTTGTGTAACAGTTGGCCCTGCCAGCTTACCATCGGCTGCCAAACCTGTGCGCCGTCCGGGAAATCGCTCAGATGCCTAATAACGGCTGTTGTCTCGCGGATCGTCTTTCGCGCTGATGTATTCAAGTCCAAGCGGCCCAATCGCCGTCACCTGCGTGACGTACTCACCGGATTTCGCCCCGTGGAAATGGGACGTGTTACCGGGCAAAACGATGACGGTACCGGCCGGATAGGCCCCTAACTTATCGGCGTCGAACTGATCGCCCAGGCCGATGTAGAAAACGCCGGACATCACTGTGTAGACTCGATCCTCCGGGTGCCGATGCGGCATCAGCTTCACGCCGTGAGGCACTCTNNTGATCGTGTAGGGGCCGGGCTCCAATGGCTCGCCGACAATGACGGCAAGGCGGACCGCAGGTGGGAACGCCGAGACCGGCTTCCATTCGATGTTTTCGGACAGGATCGATTTGAAAACGGCTTGGCCCGGCTGGTGAGCTCGAACTATACCTTGCTGTGGTCCCGTAATGACTGCTGTTCTCTAGTCTGACATAGAAGCCTCTACTATGTGAAAAGACACATCGCTCAAGTCCGCTCATGCAAGCTCGTCGAAACCGATGCTCGCCGTGACTCTCATTTCCTGCAAACGTCACATCGTCAGAACAACGCGAAACTGTGCCTTGCCACTCAACATTCGCGCGTAAGCCTCGGCCGCTTGTTCGAGGGGATAGGTTTCAATCATGGGACGCACGCCGCTCAGTTCTGCAAAGCGCAGTGTGTCCTCGGAGTCCGCAGGTGTTCCCGTGGACCAGCCCTGAATCGTGCGACTTCCGGTGATCAGCTGTATCGGTGTGACCTCAATCGGATCGAATGTCGCGCCTACCACGATGAGCTTACCGTTCGGGCCCAGACCGTCGACCAACTCAGACATCGCTTTCGAGCTGGGCGCAGTCGCTAGAATTGCCTTTGCCCCACCCAGTTCTTGCAATGCCTGGGCTGCGTTGGTGGATGTGCTGTCGATGTACACGCTCGCCCCGAGTTTCCTTGCAAGCGTGGCGTTTTCAGACCCGCGGCCGATGGCCGCGACCTGATAGCCAAACTTCTGTGCGAATTGAATTCCTAAGTGACCCAGACCGCCGACACCCTGCACTGCGACCAGATCACCGGGGAACGCACCGCTGTGCCGCAGCGAGTTATAGGTAGTAATTCCGGCGCAGAGCAGCGGTGCTGCATCGGCGTCATTCAGAGTGTCCGGTATAGCCACGAGCGCTTCTGCCGGTGCGACCATGTATTCCTGGTAGCCGCCGTCGTAGCTGATACCCGGAATTTGCAGGTTGCGGCAGTTATTAAAATCTCCGCGCCGGCATTCGCGACACGTCCCGTCATGGCCGCCGTGCCAACCGACACCCACACGCCGTCCTTTCTTCCAGTCGGAGACACCGGCGCCGACTTTGTCGATGATGCCCGCCACCTCATGCCCTGGAACGCGCGGATACTGAATTCCGGGCCACAAGCCTTCTTTCGTGAGCACGTCACTGTGGCAAACACCACAGGCTTGCACTTTGATCCGCACGTGTCCTGCACCCGGCTCAGGAATCTCGCGCTCGACGATCTGGAAATCTGCTCCGGGATTGGAGACTTGCGCCACCTTCATCGTTCCTACCGCGATTGCTGTCGTTGCCATGAGTCCTCCTATGAGCCATTGAGTTATTGTCGAAAGCGCACTTGCTGATTTCGGTTCGACTGAACGTAGCGATCGAAAAGCGCCAGAATCAGTGCTGCGCGCTGATTCTCGGTATTAAGGTGTGTAACGGGTGAAGACAAAGTCGCGAGCTTTGACAGGCTCGTGGCAGGGAAAGCAGGTTTTGAGCTTCGCCTCGTCCGTAGGTTTGCCTTCCTTATTGAATTGAGCGAACCCCCAGCCGCCCGTCGCGGCGTACTTTTTTGAGTCCTTGACCATAAGCTGAAGGTACCAATCCGGGGCGGGCCCGGGAACGAAAGATTGGGGACGGCCAAAGACTTTGTTGTTTTCCTCCGAGGGGACATAACTCCAGGCTATTCGGGCAATGATCGTGCCGTCCGGGAACGGAAGCTTCTCTTCCCGATACGCCCTGATCGCTGTGTCGTTGCCCAGAATGGCGCGAATATCGTTGAGGTCGCCTTCTTCGTGGGCCACAGAGATCAACTTCCAGTCGCGGTATCCGGGGGGAATTTTGATTCCGAAGATCGGGGCAGCCTCCCCCTCGGCGTGTCCAGATGCGTGGGCCATGTGGACGACCACGCCGGCCACCGCTACGACTGCAAACAACAAGAAAGCAATCCGTTTCATAGTGTTCGTCCTTCTAAATTCTCGACCACCCTTCGGATTTTCCATGTTCTTTCCTCCTATGCGTTCACCAACTTGACTAAGGTTTGGATAATCGCCACTCCGCGGGAGGCGAGCGGTTCGGCCAGCGGAGCATCGATGACGATCTTCGCTGGTGGCTCACTGGCGCTGGCGAGCGGGATAACCGGGGCGGGGCGACAAATGTCCGTTGCGTTTCTTGCCACAGCGGTCATTGCGTACGACACGATGGCAGCGACCGCGAAAGCGGCGAGGGTGCGCGAGGACGATATCGCGTGCATGATCATTCTCCTTGGTGGAAAGACGAGCTTGGCTGTAGGTGAATGGTTCACCTCAGGGCCGCCAATTTGACATGCCGCACTAGACTAGTTGCCGCCTGCCGATGGCTCTGCGGAGGCCTTCGCCGTCAAGTGCAGGTGAAGGAGCATGGTCAGATGGTTTCCAGCAACGGCGTTGAAATTCGACGGGGTACCAGAGTAGTCCTCTCCGGCCACGCCAGGCGCTGGGGGAAGGCCAGAAGCTTCCATGAACATTCCCGTGCACCGGAAGCCGCGATAGTCCTCACTCACGCCGGCTGGGGCTTCACAGTTTTCATCCTCCACCACGGGCGGCCAGTAGGTAGCGACCACAGCCTTCACCAACTGGGGGAAATTCTCGCGGTACAGGGCGTACGAGGACGACGCCTGGATCCCGCCGTCTTTTTGCTCCTTCCCCTCGCCAGCCGGGAGGTCGAAAATGAAAGTAGCTTCGCGCGCAACGCGGTGGACGATCGGCGGGCCATAGACCGGTCCGGAATAGGCCTCACTCGGTGTCGCGTCGACGTTGCGGTCCACCCGCGTAACCGCCAATTCCCCGGTAGCTTGCAGCTTGCCGTCAGCGGTCCGCTGCACCGTCTTGGAATGGAAACACACCAGCGTGTGATTGGCTTGGTTCGCCAGCCATTCGCTTAGAAATTTTCCATTTTCAGCAATCATGGGTGACATAGCGTTAGAGGGATAGAACGCGAAAACAATATTGGACTTGGTGGGATCGGCGTCATTGATGTTCATTTCTCCATAAACTCTTCCGAAACCCAGGGTAAAGTCCAATTTCGTTTTCCCGTAATCCGTTGTCCCATCCGTGATAAGTTGCGCAGCGGAATGGTGGCTGTCCACCTGCCAGGACCCGGCCATGGAAGCAGGTTTATTGGGAACATCCAGGCCCAGAACAGCTAGGCCGAGAATTACAGCTACTGCGAATACAGCCGTGTGCTTCAGCATTGTCTTCTCCTTTTTCCTCAATTAGCGCAGCGATCTGAACGCTGCTCTGATCTCTTCAGAGAACAGTTCCGGCTGTTTTTCTGAAGAATTTTTGTTGCGCATTTCCGATTGCATCGGTTGCGATGAGCGCATCACACCAGAAACCTGGAGGCAAAACAATTAGACTATGGTATCGGCGATACTTTCGTATCAGGTAGCGAGCAGCGATCGATGATGCAGTGCGACGTTGAGCCGATTTGCCAGTCGAGCCAAGGCCGCGACCGTGACCGCTCTCCAATCTCGACTTGTAGATCGAGGCGGCTATCCGCTAACTCCGACTCATCGAGCCAGTCCTCTGCCGCGAGCCTGGCCTGCTCTGGACCGAACAATTGCGTCACTGCGCTGATGAACGCCGATAACTCGCCCTCCGCGATGTGCATCTGGTCGACATACGTTGCATTGCTGAATGACTCCTCCGTGTTCATTGGATCCTCCTGTTTTCAGCTCTCTGCCGCGCACTCGAACCCGAGGCTTTCCGATTTCACAAACTCGATTCGCACCTCAAGTATGCGGGCTGTTGGACGCGATCTATTTGCCACGGATCAGCCAAAGGTGAACGAAAAAGCCTCCACGCCAGAATCAAGAAACTCGATCTCGAACTGTCGATCCATGATGGGGCCTTGTTGTCGGATCAGCTGATACATCCGCGGCTCTGTAACCGTGCCGTTGCCTTGTTCGTCCACGTCACCCCCATGAGCCGCGCCCGGCGGATGTCCATCGATGAGCACGCGAAATCGCACCGACGTTCCCGGCGCTGCCGGTCCCATGACCAGATGAAGATCGCGGCCGTGAAAGCCGTACACGATGTGCCCATTGGCTTTGTTGAGCACGATGGCTTCTCTCCCCATCGTCCAATCACCCGATAGAGCCCAGTGATTGAGCTTCAGTTGGCCGGGCAAGGCATAGTCGTGACGCTTATCCGGCCTTGCACCGCCGGGAGACTCAAAGTTCTCGGTGCGCTCATACCCGACATAGTTTTCCGCAGACCTCAAGTCGCTCCAATCAGCACCGATTTCAGCACCCTGAGGATGGACCGACACCAGTTCGCGACTGGCGCCCCCGGCTCCGGCCTCGGTCAGCAATTGGTGAATGATCAATTCCGACTGTTCGTATTCGCCCTCGCCGAATTGATGATGTCGGATCCGTCCCTGCGCATCGAAGAAATAAAGAGCCGGCCAATATTCGTTGTTGAAGTCGCGCCAGATCGCATGGTCGTTATCGAGCGCAATCGGATAATCGATCCGCATCTCCTTCGCCGCCTGGCGGACGTTATCGACATGTTTCTCAAATGAGAACTCAGGCGCGTGAACCCCGATCACCACCAATCCTTGATCTTTGTATTTCTCGGCCCACGCGCGGACGTATGGAAGTTGGCGCCGCCAGTTGATGCAGGAATAAGTCCAGAACTCGACCAGGACGACTTTGCCACGCAGGCCGGACGCCGTTAATGGGTCCGAATTTAGCCACGCAGTGGCGTTGCGGAGAGAAGGCAACTCACCATCTACAGGTAATCGAATCGCTGTGGACGGCATCGGGTGCACTTTGATGGCTCGCGGGTCTGCCGGTGCTGTCTGACCGGCCTGCGCTCTCGCAGAGTCGATCACGCCCAACAGCGCGCAAGCGAGGGTTATGGCCGCAATCCCGGGAAAGCGATGGCGATTGCGGCGATGATGGTCGAAATTGTCGAACATTGCTCTCTCCATTGATGCAGGCGACAAATCCTAACGTTGATCAATAACCGTCCACATCGACAACCGCCTTGGCGAAAGCTTCCGGAGCTTCTTGCGGCAGATTGTGCCCAACGCCGCCGTTAATGGTCCGGTGCGCATATTTGCCCGAGAATTTCTTGGCATAGGCACTGGGGTCGTCCGGATGTGGTGCCCCATTGGCATCGCCTTCAAGGGTAATAGTTGGGACGGCGATGACCGGGGCTGCGGCAAGCCGCTTTTCCAGATCGTCATATTTCGGCTCGCCCTCAGCCAAGCCGAGCCGCCAGCGGTAATTGTGGATTACGATGCTGACGTGATCGGGGTTGTCGAAGGAGGCTGCGCTGCGATCGAACGTGGCGTCATCGAAGTTCCACTTCGGCGAAGCGATCTGCCAAATCAGCTTGGCGAAATCGTGCCGGTATTTCTCATATCCGGCACGGCCGCGTTCGGTCGCAAAATAAAACTGGTACCACCATTGGAGCTCGGCCTGTGGTGGCAACGGCATCTTGCCGGATTCCTGGCTGCCGATCAGATAACCACTCACCGAAACCATGGCCTTGCAGCGCTCCGGCCAGAGCGCCGCGATGATGTCGGCCGTCCGCCCTCCCCAATCGAAGCCCGCGAGAATTGCCTTGCCGATCTTGAGAGCATCCATCAAAGCGATGGTGTCGAGAGCAACTACCGATGGCTGGCCATTGCGAAACGTGTCACTGGAAAGAAAGCGCGTCGTTCCATAACCGCGCAGATACGGGACGATCACCCTGTAGCCCGCCGCTGCCAACAACGGCGCTACATCGACAAAGCTGTAAATGTCGTAAGGCCAGCCGTGCAGCAGAATTACCGCTGGGCCTGTGGCAGGGCCAGCTTCCGCGTAGCCAACGTTCAGGAGGCCGGCGTCGATCTGCTTTATTGGAGCGAACGACGTGTTCTTGGCGTTCGCTGCCGTGTTCGTCATTGTTGGTACAGCCCCATCTTCGTGCGCCAACAGTGAGCGAGGAGCGAACATCGTGGCGCCAACAGAGACGCCGGCCATTGCCAGGAGACTACGGCGCGATATTCCTCTTGATTGCTTCATGGTTAATCTCCTTTCTAGCCCTGCGGTGGGCCCGACCGTCCCGCAATACGAACTGATCAGCAAGCGCGCCGGAATGAATCGAACTGCACTCGTTAACTTCTTGAAATCGACGTTGCAGCGTTGTTGCCCAGAGGACGGCGCACACCTGATGGGCGCCGCCCTCTAGCCACCAATTAACGCAGTGATCGGAATGCCGCCCGAAGCTCCTCACTGAAAAGTTCGGGCTGTTCCCACGCTGCGAAGTGTCCGCCTTTCGGCAGCCGGTTGTAGTAAATCAGTTTGGGATAGGCTTTCTCCGTCCAGCTCCTCGGGGCTTGATAGATCTCGTCCGGAAAGGCGCTCACGGCAACCGGGATCTGGAGACCTCTCGGGTCGAAGAAGCCACCCTTATATTCCCAATAAAGACGAGCCGAAGAGACCGCGGTGTTTGTCAACCAGTAGAGCGTGATGTTATCGAGGATGTCGTCTCGTGTCAGACCCTCGGTCTGACCGTCGAAAACGCGTGCGATAAGCGCCTGACTGCTCGCGTCGTGATCAAGGATCCACGCCGCGAGACCGATCGGCGAATCCGCAAGCGCGTACAGTGTCTGCGGCCGGTTCGCCATCTCTATGGCGTAGCCCAGGCCGTGCTTATAGAAGAGGTCGAGCTGGTCCCACGCGCGTTGTTCGTCGGCTGAGAGGCCGGCCGGCGGGGGCTGGCCGAATTGCAGGGCCTTGGCAACATCGGCTGGGACAGTGGCCGGCATGTTGGTGTGGATAGCGATCAATTCCGGAGGCGCCTGCAGAGCCATCGTCTCCGTAACAGCGTTTCCCCAATCGCCACCCTGGGCCACAAATCGCGTGTAGCCGAGCCGCTTCATCAGCACGGGCCAGGCGCGCGCGACGTGGGCGGGATCCCAGCCGGTTGCGGTGGGCTTCCCTGAAAACCCATAGCCCGGCAGAGAAGGGATTACCACATCAAAAGAGTCTTCCGCCTTTCCACCATAGGCAGTGGGATCGGTGAGCGGGCCGATGACCTTCAGTTGCTCAATGATCGATCCGGGCCACCCGTGCGTGATGATAAGCGGCAAAGCGTTCGGATGTTTCGAGCGGACGTGAATGAAGTGAATGTCGAGCCCATCGATGGTGGTGACGAACTGCGGCAAGGCGTTCAGCCTCGCCTCCACCTTTCGCCAGTCGTAATCGGTCGCCCAGTAGCGTGCGAGCTTCTGCATGGTCGCGAGCCGGACGCCCTGCGTCGCATCACTGACCGTTTCCCGCTCAGGCCACTGGGTCGCGGCGATCCGCCGACGGAGGTCCGCGAGTTGCTCCTCTGGAAAGTTGATGTGGAAGGGACGGATTTGTGCTGCGGCCGTTTGCAGCGCAGCGTCGAGTTGCAGAGTACCTAGTTGGCTCACGGTGATCTCCTTATTAGCGGTTTGTGCGTAGCTGGACGCAGCCACCAGGAGCAGGCCAAATCCAGTGGCGACGAGCGTGGCCGCACGGAACATGCGCCAGTTGTGCTGTACTTTTTCGAAAGTCATGGTTGACTCCTCTTCTTTCGCTGCGCATTTCCGCTTGCATCGGCCGCGATGAGCGCATCAGACCAGAAGCGTGGATTGGAAACAATTGGACGATGGTATTGGCGATACCTTGGTATCGGTCGATGCGACAAGCGGCGTTCGATGCAGCGCGACGGTCAGCCGATTTGCCAGCCTCGCCGAGGCCGCAATCGTGACCGCTCGCCAATCTCTGCTTGTCGATCGCGGCGGGCTATCGATTAGCTCTGACTCGTCGAGCCACTTCGTATCAGTTGGCGGGATCAGGCTGTCAGGCGATTGCCGGCGCGGGTCAGGCTGCTGTTGACATCAACCGCAGACCAACAACAAACTCCGATGGACATTTCGCCTGGAGTTGGTGCATCCTACTTCCAACGGGGCGTTGAAGCAGATCCATGTGGGGAGGAATACACCATGAGGAAGGCCACGGCACCCATCTCCCTTGCCGGCTCCCAGCTCGGCGAAGTGCGTCATGTCTGTGCATTTTTCAGCAGCGACGACGAAGAGTATCGCGTGTTGCTTCCCTTCATTAAAGACGGGTTCGAGTGTGGCGACAAGGCGGTTCACGTCGTGAATCCCGATCAACATCGTGACCATCTACAACGCCTGGCTGCCATAGGGATCGACCCGGCGGCGGCCCAGCAGAGTGGGCAATTCGAGCTTCGTACTAACACCGAAGCCTACCTTCGCGACGGCCGTTTCGATCAGGATCGAATGCTGGCAGCGTTCGAGCAAATGGCCAGCGGCAACGCCACAGGAGGATTCCCGCTCAGCCGCATTTGTTGCCGGATGGACTGGGCGGTCGAAGATCGATCGTATATCGACGACCTCGTTGAGTTCGAATCGCGGGTCAATGATGTGTGGAGACGCCACGACGACGCGGTCATCTGCACCTACCAGCTTGGAAAGTTTGGAGGTGACACGGTGATTGACATCATGCGGACGCATCCGATGATCATCATCGGTGGCATTCTTCAGCAGAATCCGTTCTTTGTCCCGCCGGAGGAGTTCCTGCGTGAAGTTCGCGGACGGCGGGCCATGCGGACTACGTCTCCCTCGACGGCCGCGTAACATGCAACCGCAACTCGAACATCCCCACGACGAGATCAAGCGCCTTCGGCGCTGTAATAATGACTTGGTTAGCGTCCTCGCTCTTCCCGCCATGTGGGTCGGCGGCGAGCCATCCCTGATTCTTCATACCTTACTCGACGCGCTCCTGGGCATGATCCGCTTGGATCTCGTCTATGTACGGTTGACAGACCCAATGAGCGAGGCGCCCATCGAGACGGCGAGGGTCTCTCAATCGCTGAGACTAACAGCCGGGCCGCTTGAAATCGGCGAGGTGCTCAACCAGTGGTTCGGGCGTGACACGCAGAAATGGCCTCCCCTGGCAAGAAAGCCCATTGGAGAAGGAGACCTTTCGGTGATGCCCTTGCGACTGGGGCTGCACGGTGAAATCGGCGTACTCGTAGCCGGGTCTCAGCGAGCGGATTTCCCATGTCAGACCGAGAGACTTCTTCTGAGCGTAGCGGCCAACCAGGCGTCTATCGGGCTACAAGAGGCGCGGCTCCTGAGCGAGCAGAGGCGGGTTGCCAGCGAACTCGATCAACGGGTCGCGCAGCGAACTATAGAACTCGCGCAAACCAACGAAGAGCTGAGAAACGAAATTGCCGACCGCGGGCGGGCAGAGGAAGCACTGCGCGAAAGCGAGCAGAGTCTTCGTTTGATCCTCGATGGTATTGCGGGATTAGTAGCGATTATGAACGCGACGGGTGAAGTCGAAGTCGTCAACCGTCAGGCCTCGGAGTACTTTGGCAAAACCCCCGAAGAAATGAAAGGATGGGCAACCAGCGACGCCGTGCACCCGGATGACCTGCCTGGCGTGATGTCCGCCTGGATGCACTCGGTCGAGACAGTATCCCCGTACGATGTTGATCACCGCCTGCGCCGTGCTGACGGCGTGTATCGTTGGTTCCGTGCGCGCGGTCTTCCCCTGCGCGACAATGAAGGTCGTGCCCTCCGCTGGTATGTCCTGCTCACGGACATTGATGACAGAAGACGAGCTGAGGAAGCGCTGCAGGCCAGCGAACGCGAACTTCGCGTAATCATCAACACAGTCCCCGCGCTGGCGTGGTCGGCGCGTCCTGACGGCTCCGCGGAATTCTTCAACCAGCATTACCTCGCGTACGTGGGGCTGCCCTTGGAACAACTGCAAGGCTCAGGCTGGACAGTTGCCGTTCATCCAGACGACCTGGGCGCGCTGATTGCTGCGTGGCAATCGATGATGGCTGCGGGCAAGGCCGGGGAGGTCGAAGGGCGGCTGCGCCGCTTCGACGGTGAGTATCGCTGGTTTCTGTTCCGCACCAACCCGATGCTCGATGAATCGGGCAACATTTTGAAATGGTATGGGACAAATGCCGATATCCACGATCGCAAGCGGGCAGAAGAACAACTGCGGCGCAGCGAGGCATTCCTCACGGAAGGCCAGAAGCTTAGTCGCATTGGCAACTTTTCGTGGCTGGTGGCAACGGACGACATCAAGTGGTCAGATCAGCTTTATCGCATTTTCGAGTTTGAACTGGGTGTGCCTGTGACGTTCGAGTTAATTGGATCTCGCGTTCATCCGGAAGACCTGCCGTTGCTGTATGACATGATCGAAAAGGCGCAACGCGGCGTTAGCAACTTTGAATACGAGCACCGGTTGCTCATGCCCGACCGCTCGATCAAGTACCTGCACTTGATCGGTCATGGGACCCGGGACCGGGAGGGGCGACAGGAGTACATCGGCGCGGTTCAGGACGTGACGCAGCGACGGTTCTCGGAAGAAGCACTCGGCAAGGCCAGATCGGAACTCGCTAACATGGCCCGGGTCACGAGCCTCGGAGTGTTAACGGCGTCGATCGCACACGAAGTCAACCAGCCTCTTT
This sequence comes from Acidobacteriaceae bacterium, assembly GCA_003160215.1. Lineage (GTDB taxonomy): Bacteria > Acidobacteriota > Terriglobia > Terriglobales > Acidobacteriaceae > Bog-257. Next base: position 2,737 of record PLQW01000032.1, on the reverse strand, counting down.
CGGGCATCGTCACCAATGCCAGCACATGTCTGCGGATGCTTTCTGCCGATCCTCCAAACGTCGATGGCGCCCGCGAAACCGCCCGGCGCACGATTCGCGATGGCAACCGGGCCTCTGACGTGATCACGCGGCTACGCACGCTTTATAGCAAGAAGGATCTTTCACCTGAATCGATGGACCTGAATGAGGCGACTCGAGAGGTGACTTCGTTGTCGTTGAGTGAGCTACAGAGTAAGCGTGTGATTCTGCGGCATGAGCTTGCGGACGACCTCCCGCCCGTCATCGGCGATCGCGTCCAGCTTCAGCAGGTCATTCTGAATCTGCTGCGGAATGCTTCGGATGCGATGAGCGGAGTCGACGATCGCCCGAGAGAATTGCTGATCAGAACCGAATGCGATGAGGGGGATCGGGTGCGCCTTAGCGTGAAAGATGCGGGAGTCGGTTTCACCCCTCAAGCCGCGGACAAGCTCTTCGAAGCGTTCTTTACAACGAAAAGCGATGGAATGGGAATCGGGCTATCGATCAGCCGCTCCATTATCGAGGCTCATCGCGGACGTCTATGGGCGACAGCGAACGATGGCCCAGGAGCCACGTTTGCATTCTCTATTCCTTGCAGGCGCGAGAGCCTGGCCGACGCCGAAACTCGCGTCAACTAGAAAGATCCGTTGACCCGCACAGCATGATGCGAGTCTGGTCCAGATGATCAACGGTCACCCAATACCTAAGTACAATAGACGCCTCCCATGGAGTTGAGCAATGTTGTTTTATGAAGTTTCAACCAGAAGGGAGCGCCACCGAACGTCCGCTTGTATCAGTAGTTGATGACGATGAGTCAGTGCGCGAGTCGCTGCCTGATTTGCTGCGGGAGTTCGGCTATGCAACTCGCACTTTCTCGTCGGCAGAAGAGTTTCTCGCCTCCGATTGCGTCGGCCAAACCAGATGTCTGATCCTCGACATTGCCATACCGGGGATGACCGGGCCTGAACTTCAACAGGAATTGATTCGTCGGCGACAAGCGATTCCGACCATCTTCATCACCGCGAATAGAGATAAGACTGTTCGCTCGCGGCTACTCGAGCAGGGTGCGGCGGAGTGCCTGTTCAAGCCGTTTAGCGACACGGCTCTGCTTGAGGCGCTCAATGCCGCACTTCGAACGAACTAACCATTCAAGTGCACTGACGATCCGCAGTCGCTTACCGCGAAGGAGGGATATAAAATGATCTTAGCGCGCTTTTGGCGACGCAGTGGGGTCATCACCAATGTCGACGGTCACATCCATCGTGTTCATTGTTGACGACGACGTCTCGGTGCGCGAGTCGCTGGAATTGTTGATTCAGAACGAAGGCTGGCAGGCCGAGACCTTCGCATCCGCTCAAGAATTCCTCGATCACCCGCGAGCTGCTCTTCCAAGCTGTTTGATCCTTGACGTTTCTCTTCCGGGCCTCAACGGTCTAGAACTGCAGCAGCGGGTGGCCGCAGAGCGAACCGACATGCCGATCATCTTCATCACGGGCCACGGTGATATCCCGATGACCGTCCGCGCCATGAAGGCCGGCGCAATTGAATTCTTAACGAAACCTTTCAGTGATGAAGCGCTCCTGAACGCGATTCGGCAAGCGCTCCAACGTAGCCGCCTTGCGCTTAGCCACGAAGCGGACATTCGGGAACTCCGGAACTGTTACACATTACTCACCCCTCGCGAGCGGCAGGTTATGGCGTTGGTCGTTTCCGGCCTGTTGAATAAACAGATTGGTGGTGAGCTCGGCATCAGCGAGATCACAGTGAAAGCGCATCGAGGGCAGGTCATGCAGAAGATGAAAGCCGACTCTCTCGCCTCGCTAGTGAAAATGGCAGCCAAGCTTCGCTCCGCACGTCCGCCCGACTCTGGCACTACCCCCACCGCTTGATCACGTCGAGGGACGCCCCCTTCGAGAGGTCGTCCTTACACTCTGTGGCAACTATTGACCAGCGCTCTTCACGTGCCGCAACAGGCCAGATTTCTCTTCGGCAAGTTCACGAGGCTCGGCGTCTTTTCGCCGACCCCAATCGCGAACTTCAATCCCATGTGTCCACGATCAAAATGCGTAGGCGCCAACGCGATCAACTGATGCGAAGGTATTGATCGATACCATCGTCCAATAGACTCGTCTCCCAGCTTCTGGCTTAATCGCAACTGTGTATCGTTCGCTGGTCACCAGATGAACACACTTTGGGACGCGCTCCATCGTGCTTATTTCAACTCAAAGCCAAGCCTGCTTGCCAGGACACGGAAGGAAAATTCGAAATGAAAAAAGACCAGCGCGGAATCAACCCCGCTTCGAAGCCGAGTGGCGATGGGTGTGTCGAATGCCTAGCGTCACCGAAAGGCTGGTGGTTTCATCTCCGTCGGTGTGCGAAGTGTGGGCACATCGGTTGCTGCGACAGTTCTCCGAGCCAGCATGCGTCCAAGCATGCGGCGACAATAGGGCATCCGATCATTGCCAGCTTCGAGCCGGGTGAGGATTGGTTCTACGATTACGAGAAGCGGGGGATGATCAAGGGTGTGGATTTGCTTCCGCCACATTCGCATCCGGAGGATCAACCAGCACCTGGACCGGCAGGGAGAGTTCCAGCCAATTGGGAATCGCTGCTGCACTAGCTGGCATCGATCGATTTTTTATGAATGGGAGCGGGACTCGGGACACCGTATTTGTAATGAGCACCGTATCGAAAGAGGCCATCAATGAACGCGGTACAA
>PLQW01000143.1:18422-18549 GCA_003160215.1 Acidobacteriaceae bacterium | reverse complement strand
GCAGGACCCGCACGAGCAACTGGTGATGTCGCGCGATGCCGTGTTCCGTTCCTGGCTGAACGATCGCGCCAAGACGTATCGCCGCATCAACAACATTGATGACATGCTCGGCACCGCCGTCAACGTG
>PLQW01000143.1:0-18289 GCA_003160215.1 Acidobacteriaceae bacterium | reverse complement strand
CTCTACATGCTGCAGACGCGCAACGGCAAACGTACCGGGCGCGCGGCCGTTCGGGTTGCAATCCAGATGGTCGAGGAAGGTCTGATCTCGAAGGAAGAGGCGATCTTTCGCGTCGAGCCGAACCAACTTTACGACTTCCTCGTCCCAAGTCTCGACGAGAAGGGCAAAGACATTGATGTGCTCGCGACCGGATTGCCGGCGTCGCCGGGCGCGGCCGTCGGGCAGATCGTCTTCACCGCGGACGAAGCGGTGGAAAAGTTCAACAAAGACAGCAAAGCGAAGCTGATCCTCGTGCGCAGCGAAACCACTCCGGAAGATATTGGCGGCATGGAAGTCGCCGCCGGCATTCTCACCTCGCGTGGTGGCATGACCAGTCACGCCGCTGTCGTCACTCGCGGTATGGGCAAATGCTGCGTGGCAGGCGCCGGTGACATCGACGTGGATGAGAAGACGCGCGAGATGCGCGTTCACGGCAAGGTGCTGAAGGACGGCGATTGGATCTCGCTCGATGGCACAACCGGTCGCGTCATCAACGGTAAGCTCAACACGGTTGCGGCCCGGCCCGACGACCCCGAACTGCAGAAGTTCATGAGCTGGGCCGAACCTTTCCGCCGCATGGGTGTGCGCGCCAACGCGGACATTCCCCGCGACGCTCTCCAGGCGCGTGCCTTCGGCGCCGAAGGTATTGGGCTGTGCCGCACCGAGCACATGTTCTTCGCCGAGGACCGCCTGCCCCACATGCGGACCATGATTTTGGCCAACAACGAGAAGGACCGCCGCACCGCGTTGCGCAAATTGCTTCCCATGCAGCGCAACGATTTTGTCGGCGTCTTTCGCGCCATGGATGGTTTCCCGGTCACCATCCGCACCATCGATCCGCCGCTGCACGAGTTCCTGCCGCGCCGCGAAGCCCTGATGGTCGAGATTGCCAAGCTGGAAGTCACCAAGCCGAAATCGCCCAAGCTAAAAGAGCTGCGCACACTGCTGAACCGCGTGGAGCAACTGCATGAAGTTAATCCCATGCTTGGCCATCGCGGCTGTCGCCTTGGCATCACCTATCCCGAGATCACGGAAATGCAGTCGCGCGCCATCTTCGAAGCCGCCGTCAAGGTCGCCCAGCAAGGCGTGAAGGTGAAACCGGAGGTCATGATTCCGCTCACCGGCGGATTAAACGAGATGGCCAACCAGGCTGCCATCGTGCGCCGGGTCGCGGAAGAGGTATTTGCCGAGAAGGAGCACAAGGTCGAGTACCTGGTGGGAACCATGATTGAGTTGCCGCGAGCCGCGTTGGTCGCCGACGAGATCGCCAAAGAAGCCGAGTTCTTCAGCTTCGGTACCAACGACCTCACGCAGACGACCTTCGGTTTCTCGCGCGACGACATCAACAAGTTCCTGCCGACCTATCTTGCCGAGGGCATTCTGAAGCAGGACCCGTTCGCAGTACTCGATCGCGAGGGCGTCGGGCAGTTGCTCAAGATGGCCGTCGAAAAGGGCCGCAAGACGCGTCCGACCATCAAAATCGGCATTTGCGGCGAACACGGTGGCGAACCTTCTTCCATCGAGTTCTGCGCGCAGCTCGGCTTCAATTACGTTTCGTGCTCTCCATTTCGCGTGCTGACTGCGCGCTTGGCGGCGGCGCAGGCAGGCGCGAGTGCAGAGCTAAAGATGGAAGGCGGACGAACGAAGTAGGATTAACCACGGAGGCACGGAGATCACGGAGAGAACTCGATAGAAACCAAAATTCCGTGTCCCCCTGTGTCTCCGTGGTAAACGATTTTCAGTGGAACCTGTTCTGCCCTCCATTACTATTGCTCCTACATGCTCTCTGCTCCCCGCCCCTGGTATCGCAATCCTCTATCCCTGTTAATCGTCATTGCGGCACTCAGTGCGTTCGTCATCCAATCCGGCGAGCTTGGCACCTCCGACACCTCGCATCGTCTGCAGACTACGCACTCGTGGTGGACCTCCGAACCACCGGTGTTCCCCGCGGAGTATCCCGAGTTCGGCATTCATGGCCGCGGAGGGAAGCTCTATAGCTGGTATGGAATGGGCCAGTCACTGCTCATGTTCCCAGCGGACGTGATAGGCACCGGCCTGGAGAACCTGCCGATCTTTGCCACCTACAACGACACCGATCCCACGGTTCGTGCGATTTTTGTAAGCTACACCACGAACATCCTGGTCAACGTTCTGACGGCACTTGTCTGCTTCCGTTTTCTGTGCCAGTTGGGGTTCAGCATCAAGCAGTCCGTCGCCGGTGTTCTGGCGCTACTGTTCTGCACCACGCACCTGCACTACACGCAGAACATGATGGAGAACAACTACATCATGCTGCTAACCCTGACCGGTCTCTCGTTTCAATACAAGTGGCTTCGCACCGGCAGCCCACGCGCACTACTCATCGGCTCTCTTGCATTCGGGCTCAACCTGCTAACTCGTCTGACCACCGGTCTCGACCTGATCGCCGGAGGAGTTTTCCTCCTTCTTGTCTTGTGGATGGAGAACGTCCGCGGAAGCGCATTGTGGCAGCGTTTCCTCATCTATGTGAAAACAGCGTTGCCCGTGTATGTGATCTTCGGGCTGATTGACCGGCTGTATCAGCTCCACCGTTTCGGTTCGCTGTTCACTAACTACATCACCATCGCGGGCCAGGAGCAGAGGCGACTGAACCCGGCGCTGCCGTCGAACTATCCATGGGAAGTTCCGTTCCACGTGGGCTTTCTCGGGCCATTGATCATGCCGGAGAAATCGATCTTCCTCTTTGATCCTCTGCTGGTGCTCACGATTGTTCTTGCGGTAGTCGCGTGGAAGCGGTTTCGTCCTGACGTACGGGCGTACCTGATCACGGCCTTCCTCTTACTCCTGGGTTACATCAGCTTCTACGCGCGATACACGGTGTGGAGCGGCGACTTCGCCTGGGGTGACCGATATGTCTCCACTGCGGTTGAATTGGCCGCGTTTATCTCGGTGCCTCTACTGTTGCGCACGCGTGCGTCCGTCGGAAAGCTGGTGTGGTGGACGGGAATCGCACTGATCGTGGTCAGCGCAGCGATCCAGTTGGCCTCGCTCGCCTTCTGGCTGCCGCTGGAAATCTACCAGGAGGACACGCTCGAACATCCGACGTTCGTGGTCTTCCTGCGCTTCAAGAACATCGCCGCGTTTGCGTTGGGAAAGATGCACGCGTGGGGCCTCAGCAATGACTCGATGACCTACGACCCTTGGGACTATGTCCACATCGACACTTGGAACTTCCTGCCCTTCGTGCTGCGCAGGGTTGGAGAAGCTCTACGCTGGGTGGTCAACGTGACGTTGGCTCTTTGGGGTGCAGGACTGGCCGCTCTGGCCTGGGCGCTGATGCAACTGCGCAGAGCGTTGCTGACAGGGGAATTCGATGCCGGTTGCTAAACAGTTCCAGGATTGATTACCGGGTTACACGGGTAGTGCGGGCCTTCAGGCCCGCGTCGCGCGTCCACCGTTATTCTTGTGATCCCGAGCGACGGATCGCCGAGCAGTTCTCGCACTACTTCGTTGGGATCGCCGAAGGCGACCTGCATGGCGTTCTTGCGCAGCTCCTCGTCGTGGTGATAGGCCCACCCGCCTGCCGCCACTATGCCAAGGGCAATCGCGAAAAAGAATATGCGAGTTCCCATAAATTCAGTAGCCAGTAGCCAGTAGCCCGTAGTCAGTAGCCCGTAGTCAGTAGCCCACGCTCGGCCATTGACTGCTGGCAACTGGCTACTGCTTCACTCCTCTTTCACCAGCAGCGTCGCGTTTTTTGGCAAGTAGCTCTTGCGCCGGAACCAGTCTTCCATCGCACTTCGCAGGCGCTCCAAAGGCACGCGCGTGCCGATCTCCATTTCGCCGTCGCCGGCGGGGACCGTATCGTCGAACACCTGGTCGTTGGTGAAGTTGCGCATGCTGAAGCTGTCCAGCCACTTCAGCGGACACGGATGTCGCTGGCCAGCCTCTTCGTATTCCACTCGGATCTTGCGGACGAACATGGAAACAGTTTCAGGTTTTTAGTTTCAAGTTTCAAGTCTGGAAACAGTTTCAAGTTTCCAGTTTCGAGTTTCAAGTTAAAAAACCCTTCGCAGTGACCCTTTGCGCAAAAGCAATCGGAGATAATTCGGCGTTGCGTCTAAGCAGATACGAGAACGCCTCCGATGACCCGGAACTCGAAACTTGAAACTTGAAACTCGAAACTGCTCCTATAATCACTTCTTATGCCCTCATTTCCCCCAGTTGACGAGCAACTCGCCTACTTGCGCAAGGGCGCGGCGGAGATCATCCGCGAGAGCGACCTGCGCGAGCGGATCGAGAAATCCCTCGCTACCGGCAAGCCCATGCGGGTGAAGGCGGGCTTCGATCCCACTGCGCCCGACCTGCATCTGGGCCACACCGTGCTCATGCGCAAGCTGAAACATTTTCAGGACATGGGTCACACCGTCATCTTCCTCATCGGCGACTTCACCGGGCTCATCGGCGATCCCACGGGCCGCTCGGCCACGCGTCCACCGCTGAGCCGCGAGCAGATCGACCAGAACGCCGGGACCTATAAGGCGCAGGTATTCAAGATCCTCGACCTCGATAAGACCGAGGTGCGCTTCAACAGCGAGTGGCTGAGCAGGCTCGGCTTCGAAGGCTTCATTAAGCTGGCGGCGCAGTTCACCATCTCGCAAATGCTGGAGCGCGAGGACTTCCACAAGCGCTTCGAGGAAGAGAAGCCGATCGCCATGCACGAGTTGCTGTATCCCATCGCGCAGGGCTACGACTCGGTGGCGCTCGAGGCCGACGTCGAACTCGGCGGCACCGACCAGAAGTTCAACCTGCTGATGGGCCGCGAGCTGCAACGCCATTATGCACAGCCGCCGCAGATCGTGCTCACCACGCCGCTGCTGGAAGGCACCGACGGCGTGCAGAAAATGTCGAAGTCGTACGGCAATTACATCGGCATCACCGAAGCGCCGCAGGAAATATTTGGCAAGATCATGTCCATTTCGGACGAGTTGATGTGGCGCTATTACGAGCTGGTTACCGACGTGAGCCTGGCCGACATCGAGCGCATGAAGCGCGAGGTGTCGAGCGGCGAGGCGCATCCCATGAAACTGAAGCAGGAGTTGGGCAAGCGCATCGTCACCGACTTCCATTCTGGTGAGGCGGCCGAGCAGGCGGCGCAAGACTGGTCGCGCATGTTTCAGAAGGACGAGACGCCGGAGGATTTGCCCGTGATCTCGGTGCGCTTCGAAGAGGTCGCCGCGCCGAATGCCTCCACCACGGACGGCCACGTGCAGGTGAAGCTCGACAAGCTGCTGGCGCGTACTGGGCTGGCGACTTCCGTCACCGACGGCTTGCGCAAAGTGAAGCAGAACGCGGTGAAGGTGGACGGCGAACTCAAGACTGAGTTGGTCGTCGCGGTGAAGCTGGGAACGGAGTTTACGTTAAGGGCGGGAAAGAAAATGGTGAAGGTGAGCGTGGAGGGGTGAGTTGCTTGGGATTCAAATCCGCCGCGACGCAATCCAACTCGGCTGGTTGATTCCAATCGCCCGTGGAGATTGTTGATTTGATTGGTGGCGGCGGCTGGACTCGAACCAGCGACCTACGGATTATGAGATGTGGTTTCCGAAGGGCCGCCACCCGGATTCAATCACTTACAGTCGGAACAGGTCGCCTGATTCGGGATTGCGTGTTGTCGTTCGGCACCTAATTGGCAACGGAATAGGCATTGTCGTACGGGTTGGCTGGCCGGCTCATGCTCGGTACCATGCCGTGCTGTTTTCAGGATCGCAACGTACTCTCCCGACGCGTACTGAATGCCCCGATCGGAGTGGTGTACCAGACCTGGCAATGGTTTTCGTGTCTCGATGGCCATTTCCAGTGCTTCGGTCGCAAGCCGGCTCGCCAGAGTACGGTCCAGCTTCCAACCTTCAACCTTGCGTGAAAAGCCGTCGAGAATCAGCGCTAGCAAACCAGCTTGTCTCAGTTTTGGGGGTCACTCCACGCGATTTACCCTCGTCAAAATAGTCTTGGATCCCCCTGACGAAATTCATGCACACTGGCCAGTTTACGGTCCTTGCGTTTGCGCGATGCTCATGCACCGTGCGACTGCAGAGGCCTTCGCGGAGTACACGATCTAGTTTTGGCGAACGGCGCGCAGTCCTTCCCCTGAGAGTGTCTCACTTTCGAGGTCCAGTCCACTCATCGCGCCAAACAGAACTGGGACCCGGCTAGCTCTGCCAGATCCCGCGTCTGTTGGGTAGTGCTGCTTGTTGTCAGCCTTGAAGCAAGTGCCCTTCCCTGTGAGGCCCGTTCAGCTTCGACCGAACGGTTAGTCTTTGTCTGTGGCCGTGATTACGGCGTGGCGTATTTTGGGCATCTTCGAGTCTGGTCCCTTGACCGACTTCCAGAGCACTTCGTTCAGCTTTGCGGAGGGTGCGCTGTCCGGGATGTCGAAGTTCATCTTGGCCGATTCGATTGCCCACTTGCGCATGGGGTTTCCTTTGGCTAGTACCAATCGCGACACTTTTTGACACATTACATCTTGCGAGGCCTTGATGGCGTTAAACGTTGCGCCGTTTGAAGGTTGCGAGTCGAACGCCAGGATCGGAGTAGCGATGGCGTCGTACTGGGTAAGCGGTTTTACACCGAGTAACAACTCAATCGTCTTCAGTATGCTGTCAGTGTTGTAGAAGGTGTGATCAACGTAACCCTGCCTGATGTAGGGGCTGATGACGTATGCGGTGGAGCGATGGGCGTCAACGTGGTCGGGACCATCTTGCGCATCGTCCTCGATCACGAAGATCGCCGTGTGCTGCCAAATCACGCTCTTGCTGATGGTATCCACCAATTGACCCACTGAGTAATCGTTGTCGGCCACTTCGGCGGACGGGGTGAAATTACCGGATATCGTACCCTGCGTATGATCGTGCATCACGCGAACGGTCATGAAGGCAGGAACCGAGTTACCGCTCGGATCCTGCTGCAGCATCTCATGGAACTCGCGGTTCCACTCGGAAAAGCGGCTGGGCATGTTGTAATGACCGTAGTTAGCGGTGCTATACGGGCAGCCATAGCCTGTCGGAGCCTCGCTGTCGGCATACGCGGCGTCGTAGCGGCGGTAGTCAAAGTCGCTGATGCCGCCCAGATCCTTGCCAGCAGGTAGCAGTCCGGTGGCTGCAGGATAGTTGTCAGGAATGACACCTGACACTCCGAAGGTATAGTAGAACCCATAGTTGCGATACGACAGCCCGGCTTTCTGCACCGCGTCCCAGATATGGTGGCCTGGGGCCTCGGCGACATCCGGAATCGCCGGAAGGCCATTCGGGAATTGTTGGGAGTTCTGGTTGCCGTACGGGTCTTGGGGAGGAAAACCACCGGCGGGGTAGCCATTGTCCTGGCCCTCGAAATCATAATTTCGGCCACGTCCGCTGTAATTGTACGGCAGGTTCTTGATTACATATTCATTGGCCATCGATTGCGTACTCCATGGCCAACCGTCGCCACTGGCTTCTCCGGCGTCGAAGAAGTTGTCGAGCAACACGAACCGCTGCGCCAGCGCATGCAGGCTGGGCGTGACAGTCTGGCCAAACAGCACCAGGCTCGGGTCGCCGTTACCTTGCGGTATATCGCCAAGCACTTGATCGTAGGTGCGGTTCTCCTTGACGATGTAGATCACATGCGTGATCTTGCCGGCCTTCAGACCAATCCCAGCCAGCCGACGATCGTTCGGGCCGGCTCCCGCGCTCGCGGCACCGATCGCGTTGTTTTGCAGTACTTGGTTGGTAAAGGCGGCCAATTCGCTTTGGGTGGGCATGGGAATGAGGGAGATCGTGCCGATGATGGTGTTCAGGTCGTACCAGGGGTTGTCATTAAACTGCCACTGAACGTAGCCGGTCGAGGGGATGCGCGTCTGCACGCCCTTGGCATTGGTCGCGAGTAACCGCTGCCCATCCGGGCTGACAACCACGCCGGTAGGATACCAGCCGACCGGTATGTACCCTCTCACGGTTAATCCGCTGCCGTTCACATCAATGACCGCGATAGCATTTAAGTCTGCCATGGCGGCATACAATGTGTTCTGGTCCGGAGAAAGTCCAACCGCAATGGGTGTCGCACCATACAATCCGTTCAGCGCACTGAACTGGAACTGCAGTGTGCTCAGTACTGAATCCGTGCTAGTCGAAACCACCGATATGGAATCGCTGTGCGCATTCGCCACATACAACAGTGATTGTGACTGGTTAAACAGCAGGCCCGTTGGGTGCGCGCCGGTCGGGATGGTCATCTCTAGCGTTGGATTTGTAGGGTCGGCGGTATTCAAGACGTAAACCGCGCCGTCGCGCTGGCTGCCGACATAAGTCTTACTGCCGTCTTGCAGAGTTACGATGGCAAGCGGGAAATTCGGAGTTCCTCCATAGCTCGCGGTGAAATTATACCGTCCGACCTCATTCCCGTTTGGGTTGTAGATCGCCACGCTTCCCGGGACAATAAAGGTATCGGGGTCGTTGTTGGCCACGTAGAGGTAACCGTTCTTATCGGTGGCGAGTCCGGAAGGGAAGTCGCCCGCCCTGGTCGCAATCGAACTCACCACGGTAAGGTCACCGGTAGACGAGAGGCTTAATACCGCTATAGTCTGGTTCTCCCCTTGGGCAGCATACAACGTGTAATCCGGGCCACTACCCGGAGCGAAGGCCACTCCGTAGTACAGGCCGTTGTGCGGAGCACCCGAAGTATTTTCAAACTGAACTTCGCCGATCGTCTGACCTGTGCCTGTGTCAATAGACGAGAGCTCCTGGTGAAATCCCATATCGCTGGTAACGGCGAACTTCCCATCTGGAGACAAGATGATGTTCATCGGCAGGCTGGCAATTTCTCCATTAAAGCCTGCAGGTGTGATCTTTTTCCCAGTGGCAATTTGGTTTTGCGCTATCAGCGTCCCAGACATCAGAACGGTGCCAAGCGCCACGACCATTAGTATCCAAAGCGCATTGCTATGGAGATAAAGAGGCTTTGCCGACTTGCGCATACATTTACTCCTTTGAACAGGCTGGTTGGTTAGTGAAGTCCGGTGGTGCTGGAAGGAGAGACAGCTGTCGCCTTGACGACAAGGTGCTTTATAGAACTCTGTGGTTAAGCGCAGGTAACGAAGAGATTAAAAATGCGCGACGCAGGAGTGTTTTCTAGCTTCGCTCCTAAGAAGTGCCCGCAAATCGCACCAATTTTTACTGAATAGAAACAACTACCCATTCGGTATGCTGTCCGGCAAATCGGCGCCGATATTTTCTTTCGGGGCCGCGGCCTCTTGTTTGCCGCCAGCTTTCATCGAACTTTCTTCGCGCGTTAATCTTCCCGCCATCTAGCTGGCGTCTTATGCCCATGAGTGACCATCCCGAGTCCCGTATGTTCCGCACATGGGGCCTCAAATCGTAATCCGGCGCCTACTCGGTTTGGCCCAAGTTCCCGTTCACGCGCGACCGTCGACGTCCCGGGACTGTTTTGCCTGATCGTTCACCGGTCGTACTTTCTTAACCTGTTTACTGATATGCCGAACTTGTCGGCGGGAGGCATTGCAATGGATTTGCGGTTCTTGAAGCATGCGTGGAAACATCTGCTGGGCTTAACTTTTCTGATTGCGACGGCTACGCAGCCCCTGCTGTCGCAACAGGTGGAATTCAGAAACACCTGGGGAACATTCGTTGCCCCGGTCTATAACACGTCGGAGTCCGGAGCCTATGCCGGCGCCGAGTTGTTCGCTGGCCCCAACAAGTTCGGCAGCTATTTCGCCGGAGTTTTGCCAAATGGCACCAAGGTCACGCCGGCCGGTATAGTCGCCCAGATTGGCATGAACCCGCTTGGCGCGGTTCTGACTCCGGACGGCAAGTACCTCATCACGAGCAATGACGACGAGCGCGAGGACACCTACACCTCTTTCCAGAGCCCAATCAATCTGGGTGGCTATACGCTGACCGTCATCGATACCACCTCGATGAATGTCGTGTCGCAAATCAACGAGGTTGGGAAACTTTTTGTGGGAATGCAGGCGACGGGCACCGGACCATACACCGTCTGGGTTTCCGGAGGCGGCGATAACGATGTTAAGCTATTTGCGCTTTCGACGGCTGGGGTGTTGAGCACGAACGGCCACATTGTAATCGCACCCATCACGTCGTCAACCAGCGGCTACGTCTCCAACTACACACCCGATCCATACTTCAACACGGTGCAGGGGAACGGCTACAAGCCGCCTGTACCGACGGGCTTCAGTCGGACGGCCGCAGCGCAGATCACCTTTCCCGCGGGCACCGCGCTGAGCCCGGACGGGAGATTTCTGTACGTAGCATGCGATGGCGACAATAGCGTTGCCGTCATCGACACAACCGCTGGGCGAGTGGTGCAGCACGTAGCCGTCGGTTACTTCCCCTACGCGGTTTCGGTTAGCCAAGACGGAACCAAAGTCTTAGTTTCGAACTGGGGAGTCACGGAATACAAATTTAACAACCCTGGTTACGGGCAAGATGGAAAACTGAACTCCCTGCCCCCAATACCCAATAATGAGGTCTATGGTTACTTCGTTCCGGTTACCAGCACGACCGGCAACAACCCGAAGACCTCTTCCGTCTCCATTTTGTCAGCACCGGGAGGCGATGGCTCCCAGTTGAGCCTTCTCGGATCTGTGTACCAGGGTCACACGCTGGATGACCTTTACGTAATTGGCGACACCCATCCTTCCGCCACCGCCATCGTCCGTGGCGGAGGCCGGGAGTTGCTGTATGTGACCAAGTCGAACAGCGATGCCGTCGCGATCATGGATCTTCAGGGCAACAAGATCGCCAATGTGGAGCTACCGCTGATTACTGTGCATACCGCGGCGCCAACCAAAGCCGCGCATGGAACGTATCCCAATGCACTTGCAGTCTCGCCGGATAACACGAGGGTGTACATGGCCGAGGCGGGCATCAACTCCGTCGCCGTTCTTGACACGCACAATCCGGCTCAACCGGTGCTAATTGGCCGAATTCCAACCGATTGGTATCCCGCCGGACTGGTTCTGAGCGCGGACGGAAACTCCCTTTACGTACTGAACGCAAAGGGAGTCGGCGAGGACATCAACCCCAACACGAACACGAGCCAGGGGACGCCGCCGCCGACCGGGATCATCTCCACCCCGATCACCGACAGCAACTACATCTTTGGTTCGCTGCAGAAGATCGATGTGCCGAGTCTGCACCTGGACTTGACAACGGTCGCTAGGAACAACTACACGGTAGTGCCGGGTCTGCTGGACACCTCCGTTGTTCCCATTGGGGGAGCGGCTTCCACGAAAATCAAACACGTGGTGTTCATTCTGCAAGAGAACAAAACCTTCGACTCCAAGCTCGGCAATCTCGGCGGGCATTTTGGGGTGTTCGCCAGCTTGACCTACAACAACGCCGACGGTTCTCCCTACTGGAACGGGCAGTACACCGGCGTTACTCTCAACTACCAGGCATTGGCGCAGAACTTCGCGGCAGCAGTGAACTACTACTCCGATTCCGAGGAGAGCGATGCGGGCCATCAGTTCGCCGCTTCCGGAACAGCGACCGATTACACCGAGAAAACGCTGCTGGTCAAGACCGGCCGCGGGCTTCTGGTCAACAAAAACTTTGAGCCGGAAGACTATCCGGAGAGCGGATATATCTTCAATAATGCGGCGCGCAACGGAGTCAGCTTCAAAGAATATGGTGTGTTTGCGGCCCGCATTGATGGTACTGATACGGGCACCAGCCAGCCGACCACGCTGGGCGACCCACCGAGTGGAAATTGCGGGGCCCCGGAATTGAACCCGGACAACTTCCACATCTCTAACCCGCTGGTTAACCTGGGCGATGTCACCAGTCCGGTGCAGGGCTTGGGCCAGTCCTTCTTCATGAAGCTGCCCGGCTTGGCCGTAATGGGAGAAAACAATCCCAACGGTGAGCCGCATCTCGATCACAACTATCCGGGATACAACTTCAACATTTCCGACCAGCGCCGGGCGCAGAAGTTCATCGCCGACTTTGACCGGATGGTGGCCGCTGGCACGTTGCCCCAGTTCATCTACCTCTACCTTCCGAACGAACACACCGGCAGCGTGCAGTGTCCGAACAACAACATCTATACCGCGACCGCCGTTCAGGAGGTGGCTGACGGCGATGTGGCCGTGGGCATGGTGGTTCAGCACCTGATGCAAAGCTCGGTGTATTACGATGCACAGTCAGGCACGGGAATGGCGATCTTCATGAGCCCCGACGATGGCCAGTCCACGCTGGATCACATCCATCCACACCGTTCGCCGCTGGTGGTGGTCAGCCCATTTGCCAAGCCGGGCTATTACTCCACCCGTCACTACATCACTGCTTCCGTCGTCAAAACGGAAGAACTGCTGTTGGGACTGCCACCGAATAATCTTGGCGATATGCTGGCCACGGATCTCCGCGACCTCTTCCAGTCCCGCTACAACCAAATCACCCCAGACAAGCTGAAGTTCAAGCTGAAAGCCGACTACGTACCGTCAGCGGAAGGCAAGAAGATCTGGTCGCTGGTGTCAAAGCTGGACACCTCGGCTCCCGATCGCGACAGCCACCGTCTAGGCGGGCTGGGCCGGCTTTCCATGGCAGCCGACTACCTTCACGAAACCGCGGCAAAGCAGGACCGCCTGAACTCGAAGGAGTACAAGAAACAGCAGGCCGATCTCTACGACACAGCATTAAGGCTGGTCAACGCTCCTAAACCGAAAGACAACGACGACTAATACTCACGGAAGCTGCCTCCGCTCATTTGCGGACAGATGGGCGGAGGCAATTTTCAATTACATCCGAATGCGAGTGGGCGACTTCGCTCAGTCAATTCCGAGCGGAGCTTATCGTAAGCTCATGCTCCAATCCTGGCATGTAACTGGATGAAATTTCCTCTTTCTTGGCAGGTTATTATGTACGTTGGTAAGATCCAGTCAGCGCGATCTATCTTTGTCATGATCGCAGGTCCCCGGAGCCGGTTCGCGCGATTCCTCTGCGGTGTTCTGCTGCTCTGCGGTCTCGGTTTCTCGACTCTACACGCCCAAAGCGCCGTCACAACGGGCAGCATTCGTGGAGTCGTGACCGACCAAAGTGGCGCCGTGCTCGTCAGTGCGAGCGTCCAAGTGCAACGACAGGCGACGGGCACAACAACAAATCGGCCAAGCAATCGCGAAGGCGTTTTTGTATTCCCGTCACTCGAGGTGGGAGAGTATCAGGTTAGAGTCACGGCTCCCGGCTTTCGCCCAGCCCACGTGAATTCCGTTACCGTGCACGTGGGACAGACCACAACCGTTGACCTGCGGCTGCAGCCTGGCTCTTACGGCCAAACCATGGAGGTCACGGCATCCGTGCCTGTTTTGCGCACGACTGAGTCGAGTTCGAGCACAGTTGTCAGCCGTTCGTTACTGAACGGTCTGCCTCTGAACGGACGCCGTTACACGGATTTCGCTTTGCTAACTCCCAATGCCAGCCCAGATGGACAGAGTGGCTTGGTCAGCTTCGCTGGTGAACAAGGCGGTGAGGATACCGGCTATGCCAATGGCAACGGGGCCAACGTGTTTACGTTGGATGGCGCTAGCTCCACCAGTAACTATTTTGGGAATGCGCGTGGCGGCGAGCGGGTGCCATACGTGTTCGGCGAAAATTCCATTCAAGAATTCCAGGTTACCGTCTCCCCCTATTCGGCCGCATACGGAGGCGGGGCAACCGGATTCGTGAACACGGTGACCAAGTCCGGTACCGACGCATTTCATGGTAACGCTTTTTATTACAACCGTAACTCGGGCACTGGGGCCAACGATGCCATTGACAAGGCCGCTGGCGTTCCGAAACCTTTGGATGTCCTCCAGCAGTTTGGAGGTTCCATCGGCGGACCTATCGTCCACAAAAAACTTTGGTTCTTCGCAGACTAC
This sequence comes from Acidobacteriaceae bacterium, assembly GCA_003160215.1. Classification (GTDB taxonomy): domain Bacteria; phylum Acidobacteriota; class Terriglobia; order Terriglobales; family Acidobacteriaceae; genus Bog-257. The sequence continues at coordinate 4,347 of PLQW01000143.1, read as the reverse complement.
GAACAGCAGGCGCAAAACAACCCAATTTCTGTCATAAATTCTGACTACCAGTCGGTGACCCAAGAAGATTTCGGTGTGCCTCTTGGTATTGCTCTACCCCCACCCAATGGACCGTTGCCTGTCCCCAGCTCGCTTAGCGCGCCCGATCCGACGAATCCTATTTATCTTCAGCAAGTTTCAAATTCATTGAATGCGATCCACTGGAACCTGGGTACCCAGTCGCGCTACATGAACGACCTTGCACTCTTTTCCAAGGTCGACTATTCTCCTCGGGAAACGGACCAACTTTATCTCAGCCTCAACCTTAACCGCTTCAACTCACCCCACGGCGAGATTACTTCATCGAACACGCCGCTGTTCGGAATCAGTACGCTGGCGAACAGCTACGTTCGCGACTACCAGGCGGCCGCGGGCTGGACACACACATTCAGCAGCTATCTGTTAAATAACTTCCACGTAAGCTTCTCACAAGATCAGCAGTACTCGACTCCCACCGGCCTTGTGGATCCAACCTTGCCTTCCATACTGCTCGCGATGCCTTCTCTTTTCGAACTGGGGAACGCCGGCTTTGCGGCGGGACGGACGAAGGAATGGCAATGGGAACTGGCGGACCAGGTGGACTACGTTTGGGGCAAGCACAACTTCAAGTTTGGCATTGAAGGAAATATCACCCACGTTACCGACTCGGCTGGCGGCGGCTTCGACCCCGATGCCCAGCGGGAGAATGGCACGCTCGCTGGCACGTATGCATTCTCCACGTTTCCTAACTTCGCCTTGGGAATCTACGACTCCTTCTCTCAGGCTGCGGGCAATCCCAACTTCTCGTTCCAGGTGCCGTACATCGGCTTGTACGCGCAAGACACGTTTCAGGTACTCCCGCGATTAACGCTGGAGTTCGGATTAAGAGAAGACTTCCAAATCTACCCCCAGCCCAAAGAGAATCCGGCATTCCCGTTAACCGGGCAGTTTCCAAACCAATACCAGCGCGTGGCCCCGCGATTCGGCTTTGCCTGGCAGCCGCTTGACAAGACCGTCGTGCGCGGCGGCTTCGGGATGTTCTACGAGAACTTCAACGGACTAAACTATCGTAATTCCGTCATCGCGAATGGCTTGCTCTCGCAGCAGTCTTCCGTCTCCCTCGACTACAACCCGGACCTGTCTCCGAATCAGCAGCTCCCCGTGTTTCCTAATCGCATCTCTGGTGAAAACCTCTTCAGCGCACCGAATATTTCGATTGTCGATCCGAGTTTCCGCTTCCCTTATGTACTGCAATCGAGCCTGCAAATCGAGCGGGAGATCTTGCGCGACACGACTCTTAGCGTCGGCACGATGTGGACCCACGGAGTCCACCTGATTTCCTCAAGTGCTTATGACCTGAACCTGATGCCCCCAACCGGAACGACGACATACATCACGTGTCCCCCCGGCGCGACACAGGTACCATGCGCCGGCCCCGGTGTGGTGCTGCCCAACCTTGACAGCGGAATGCTGCAGGAAGGCCGCATCAATCCGAACCTCGGCCAGATCAATGCCCTGATCAGCCCGGGAATCAACAACTACAACTCTCTATTCATCCAATTGCAGAGAAGGATGAGCAACGGCCTCGCGCTACAAGCTGCCTGCACGTATGCCAAGAACATGATGTCGAACGGCGTCGACTTCAGCAACCAGTTCGATTTCAGCAACACCCATGCGCCCTACCTGCTCGATCAGCGGCACCGCCTCGTCATCTCGGGCATCTATCAGCCGTTCGTCGGCAAGCACTTCGACTCACGGCTTGTGCATGGATTGCTCTCGGATTGGACCGTCAGCACCGTCATGCTTTTCTCCTCGGGTCGTCCCTATGCGGCTCTGCTCGATAACGCATGCACGACGTACAACGCCTCTAACGGAAGTTCTTCCTTCGGAACTATTCCGTTGGATCAACTGAATTGTGTAGGAGCCGGCAGCAGTCTGAACGACAGTGCTGTCAACCAAAGCACGTCCAACTCGGCCTTGGGAATCAACGGGGCTGGCCCCAGCCCGGTGGTGGGGCTGAATTCGTTTTACGGGCCCTGGACGCAGCAGATCGACCTGGGACTCGCGCGACAGATTCCGATCACCGAGCGCCAGAGCATCACGCTGCAAGTGCAGGCCTTCAACCTGCTGAATCATGCGAACTACTATGTGCAGAATGGCAACGGCGTGAATCCGGTGCAATACCTACCCGTCGGCAACACCTGCGGAGACGCTCAGAGCCAGAACCAGACTTGCTATCTCGTCCCCGAACCAGGCTTCAAGCAGTTGCAGATCGTCAACGCGCTATATGGTCCAAGGGTATTTCAGCTCTCGTTCAAATGGAACTTCTGACGGTGGGCTAGGTCTAAGACTGATCACCGGGAGCTCAAAAGAGCGCGAGCAAAAACTCATTCGCGAGAGTGGGTTCTATAAAACAATTGCACAAGGAGATGAGATCGCTCTCCAAACGGTTGATGGGCAAACAATGTGTTCACGCGCTGCGACTAAGAGTGCCCCTCGGACTTTCTGCCAACGTCTCCACTGTTACAGGCGCTCTGCAATAACATGGAACGAGACCGTCGAGTCAGTTACGCGGCTTTTTCCATAGTAAAGAAACAGCGCAACCCAGAAAACCTGCAGAGGAAGAATGGTTGCCGCAGAGAAGAATTGCGAAAATGCAGCGGAGAGGTCAGGCGTTATCACCGATGAAGAGGGCAATAAGACAAGGAAAATACTGAGGTAGAGAGCCGACAGTATCGCCATTACCTGGTAAGCGGAAATTCGAGAGCCCCCGCGACAATCGGCACGCAGCCATTCCGAGCAGGCGCGTACCAAAGCGATCGTTCCACCGGAATTCAGCGGTTCAAGTCGCCATGCAACGGCCGAACTTTACCAAGCCGGACATCCCGCATTTTCAATGAGTTCAGAGTCGGACGGAATATTTGCGCACCACAGCCGTGGGCATTCCGTTGCGACCGTCCGCCACTCGGCTGGTGGAATGGATCCCGGAGCCGATTCTACTATTCGCCCTGCGCCGCTTCTTGGATAGTCGGATGGCGGAAATGGGAGCACAGCCGCATATGGACCGGCCTTGGACGAGATGAAAGAGCTGGCCGACTCCGGATGTCGATTATGCGATGCTGCAAAAGATTTACGGCGCTCCATCGGACGAGGAAACCCGTCGCTATTCCCCGGCCCGGTGCATCGGCACGGACATGAAGGTTGTGAGTGGCGATCCCGATCCGCGACACAGATCCGCGCGGGGGTATCAGGAAACTGGTATCCCTACCGCGATTGAAGTGTAGTTGAGACGACCGGAGAGCGAACCCGAGGGCTACTCTGCCTGCCGCCTCTCCATCATGGGTGACGCCAAAAGCGTGGGCGAATCGCTAGGAGAAGATTGCGCTGATCCCGCCGCGGCGCCGCTCGTTGGAACGCGCTTGCCGATCGCCCTGGGCGGACAACTGGTGGGCCCCCTGTCGACCAGGCACGGCTGGCACGCAGCGCGCAGGGCTTTATTAGGAACTAACCTGTATCGGCTTGGCGTGCCGGAGAAAACGATTCAGGCGATTCTCCGCCACGCGAATGTCTCCACGACCAACACGTACTACATCAAAAGCGCCGCCGATGACCCTCGTGCAGCGATGGCGAAACTCGAAAGCCTCGTGATCGGGAACGAATCGGCAGCCGAAACCTTCGTAAGTGACAACGGAGTGACAACAGATGCGACGGACATCCCAGCTGCCGTGATTCAATAACCGCTTTGCATTCTGCCATTTGAATCTTGGTGGCGGCGGCTGGACTCGAACCAGCGACCTACGGATTATGAGACCGTCGCTCTAACCACCTGAGCTACGCCGCCAAACGGCCAGACATGGCCCGCCGCGTCCCGGGGGGCCGCAGAGGACGCGAGCAGAGGACCTGCTGCACGCCTGAGCGCGTAACAACCACTTGTCGCGCTCAATCGCACGAAAGGCCGGACGTGACTGCGTCCAGCCCAACTCCGATTCTAGAAGCGGCTCTGCGGGCTGTCAAACCGCGCCGCAGGGCCCGTGCCACTGCGCAAGTGGACGTGCCAGAATCCATCACTTCAAGAACGCCCGCACGATCTCGATCAAGTCATCGGTCACCTCACGGGAAGGTTTCCCGCCGGCAATGTGGTCTTTGATGTGGCCCTCCAGGACTTCTCCCATGAGTGCGTTGATCGCCCCGCGACAGGCCGCCAAGAGTTGGAGAGTGTCGGCACATTCTTCCTGATCGTCGGACAAGGCGCGTTCTACAGCCTCTACCTGCCCTCTGATCCTCTTCACCCGATTGAGCAGCTTCGCACGTGATTTCGCTACTCTGATC
>PLQW01000147.1 GCA_003160215.1 Acidobacteriaceae bacterium | reverse complement strand
TATCTGTATGGTATTAGCAGCGAGCGCAAGCTTATTGAGGAACTGCGCATGCATCTTGCATGGCGCTGGTTCACGGGTCTCGGTTTCGACCAGGAAGTTCCGCATCACTCCACGTTTTCGAAGAATCGTCACGAACGATTCCAGGAATCGAAGTTGTTCGAGCAGTTGTTCGAGGTAGTTGTGGCTCAATGCCTCGCGGTTGGACTGGTGCGCGGAGACACGCTATCGGTCGATGGAACCTTCGTTGAGGCAAACGCTTCCAAGGAGAGCCGCATTCCGCGAGAGCAGCTAATGGAAGCCGCACAGGTTAACCGAACGGTGCGCGAGTACCTAGCTGAGCTTGAAATGCAGAACCCGGTAGAGGAGCCGACGCATAGCGAAGATAAGGTGTCCACCACCGATCCGGACTCCACGTATGCGACAAAAGGCGGCACGCCGGCACGCATGGGGTACTACAACAACTACCTGGTTGATAACCACAGCTGCATCGTTGTGGGTGTGCAAGCGACAGATGCTCGCCTGAGTGAGGAGTCTCGAGCCGCGGAGGACATGATCGCCCGCTTTGCCCAATGGCAAGGCCGGAAACCGCGGTCCATCGCTGCCGATGCGAGCTATGGCAATGGTGAGTTTTTGCAGTGGTTGATGGACCGGGAGATTACGCCGTACATGCCCACCAGGGATGCTGTCGGGCGATCGAGGAGCCCCTTCTATGGTCCGGAATCCTTTACCTACTTGCCGGATAGCAACAGCTACATCTGCCCGGTAGGCCAGCAACTGAACTACGGCGGACGCAACGAGGGGAACCGCACGTTCGGGTATATAGGAACGCACAAAAAGTGCGGTCCGTGCCAACAGAGATCCCAGTGCACGACCGGACCGTTCTGGTATCTTGCCATCCACATGAACGAAGCAGCTCGGCAGCGAGCGCGAGATCCCTGGACTACACCGGAGTTCAAATATGGACAACGACAACGGAAGAAGGTCGAGGCGCTCTTCGCGGAACTGAAGAGCCACATCGGGCTTCGCCGGCTGCGTTTACGCAGGTTGAAGTTCGTTCGAGAGCAGTTCTTCCTGGCGGCCACTGCCCAGAACATCAAACATCTGGTCCGGTTCCTAAGCGGCCCAACGACGCCACTGGTACATGCCACTGCAAAGATACCGGCAAGGGCGGCACGGTACCTGACAATGCCCGCAAGAGATGGCGCTATGCCATGATCTTCGCATAGCGCGCTTTGAATGCTTCGTCATCGAGCAATGCAGCTGATTGTCTTCTCCAATATCCCGCGAGGAGGATCGTCTCTCCTTTGTCCAGTTTTCGCATCTCCTCGAAGGCGCTGATCTCAAAGACCTGGCCTCGAGCGAATGCGCCTCCGAAGACCTCTCCCGGAAAAAACCCAATCGCTTGTTTCGAACTGAGGGCTACTCCGGTGCTCGCCAGCCCCTTAAGGAGATCTTCCGCGAGGCCGCGGTTGTGTTCGATATTGCAGAGATTGTCAATCGCAAAGCGCAGCGCAGAAAATGCGGCGGATGGAACAATCGTTGCCATCATGCGAAACGCACGCTCGAGTTCCGCAGCCAATTGGCTTCTGGTCGCCCGATCAGTTGGTGCGCCTTCGCGAAGCGATTCTTCGTACAGGAGAATTCCAGGGCTGGTATCGGTCTGAAAGTAGTCCCGTATATGGTCCGAAACACGAATACCAAAGCCTGCGTCCGCGGCGAATTGGCCGTAGAATGCTTCACGAAAGGCCACTGGGTCTAGGGTCGCATTCAAAATGGCGATGATGTCCGAGGCATGGACCCTAGCTTCGTCGCGGTCGTGCTCGGCTCGCTCCGGTCCCCTTATGTTCTTGTACCTGTCGTGAAGCGCCAGGAGTTTCAACAGGGCGAGTGCATGCCCGCGCGTAACGCGTAGGTCGGCTCGCGCGGGCGTTCCATCCGGCAGCGACCCCTGCAATTCGTGAAGATCGGATTGCTCTAATGCAATCGCGCCTCCGATGCATTCTCGTGCATGCAGCCCCTTTTCAATCGTGACGCGAAAGTCCTTCCCTCTTTTCGGTTCGTCAGGTGCCATGAATTCGACACGCATGGTCTCCTTGGTTCCGGGTATTGGCTTTTGGAACTGGAAATTGCGGGATTCGGGGACAACGGCATAGCCCAACGCAGCGAGCTTTTCTCCGACATGCGCGGGCTTTTCGCGGAGTGCAACGGCATCCAGAATAAAATCGAAATCCTTGGTGGCCCTGGCCCCTTCGAGCACGAACTTCAATGCTTGACCGCCAACCAGCACGAACTCGTCTGCCGCCGGACCAAGTTTTGTGAGCAGTTCCAGCAGATAGGTTTTTTGTGGCTCGGGAATCATGCCGCCTTCCACATCGGTTCAATCACGTTTTCGAACAGGTATTCGGCCTGCTTCTGGTCTCGTCCACCACGTGCAACAAGATCGAGGTATGCCTGAACATCCGAGACTGCCGGAATTCCCTCGTACCTTCTGGCATACATGAAGACTCCAAGGTCGTATGGGTCCATGAACCGGAGGGATGGATTCTTGGTTTGACGATCCGGAAGGTTCAGTAAACCCGCCTTCTGATAGGAAGACGGTAGGTAAATGTCCACGGTATCGAGATCGAGAAAGGGCGCGCGTAGAATGGCAGCCGCGGTCCCCGTGAAGGCGAACCCATCCAGTGGCAGAGTGCCGAATGCGCGGTTGATTTTCGCCAGGTCCTTGCCGAAGGGATTGGGGTAGGTGACGCTCTTTCGCAACCTGGCGCGATAGCGTTCCCGATACTTTCCGGCCCAGGCCACCAGAAGCCGTTTTGGCTCCGGCAGGAGGACGGAAGAACCTCGTCTTCTGATCCAGAGTTGCTCCTCGAGCGTGCTGAGAGCTTTCGATATGCTCCCCAGGCTCACAACAAAGGTCATGGCAGGATCGCCAGACGCAGCCATCTTCGAAAGGACGGCGTTTCCGCTCGATTCCCCTTCAAGTTCTCGCGCAATCTCGCTCAAGGTCCACTCACGGGGCTTTTCGAGGAGAACCCTGAGAATGCGCGAGAAGCGCCCCGAGAACACATTGACTTCGCGGGAGTTCCCTGTCGCCTGGGTTGAATTCCTCCCCCGCTGGCCGGTACGCTGGAGAACAAATCTGCCCGGGACATTGATGGAAATGTTGCCGGCGAGGTCGAGGAAATCGATGCCTGCGTCCATGCAGTAACTCTGCGCCTGTGGCGAGAGAATCGGACAAATGATTGCGAATGCGGCGTCTTTTTCAAGCGCTTTGAGGCGAGCTACCCAGGGAGCGATGGTTTCCAGTTGCTTGGGGCTGATCGTCTGTTTGATCTCAGCGTAGACGCGAACCGTATTGGACCCAGATTCAAGATCAAAGCGGATATCAAAAGGGGGGCTTTCAACTACCTTCGTCGCCCTGATCCCTGACAGTTGCACGAATGGCAACTGCTCGCGGAGCGCGCGAACCATGGAAGATTCAAGGGTTTGACCGGAGCGTGTCATGGAATATATTTTCACAGATAGGAAAACGATTGTAAAGGAAAGGTTTCCTATAGGACAGCTTTCCCGAACTGGAAGCTCTAGCAATATACTGATTCTACAAGTCTTGGCATCGTCACGAGACGACATGGAAGTGGGACAGAGGAGAGCGCTCTCTGGCCGGCTATTGGAACTCCTTAAATAGCTGGTAAACGGCACCNNGACCCAGCCTTCTCGGCCTCCAGAGACACGTCTGCAGATCATGCTGCGCACGTACTTTCTGCAGCTGCGAAGGACCTAAAAAATCTCTAAAGAATGGACTGGGTACTCTATTATCGGGATTGTTCTTCGACCCCCGTCAGAAGCCATTCGATCGATTTACCGTACCGCTTGGCTATTCGATAGAGCACAGCAGCTCCTGGCTCTTTCTTGCCCCTCTCGATCGCTGACAAATGGCTCTGGGCGATCCCAACAGCACAGGCCATCACGGCCTGATTAGTGTCAAATCCGCGAAGCTCGCGAATCCTTCGCCCAACAGCCTTCCAGTTGATTGACAAGTCGGGATTTGGGACAGCCATTGACATTATAGCTCCATAGCGATATAATAGAGCTTAAGGATTAGATGATTTCATTCTAATCTATCGTACTTCAAATCGACGTGAGAACTGAGGTGCAGTACCCGCACGGAAAACGACACTTGTGCCCAAGGGGACGCCGAACAAAATACGGGTGCAACAAGCAACGCATCTAGCAATGAGTACAAGGATTATTTTGCTTTGCTCCGACGCACCCCGGCCGGCATAGCCGTACTTGAAGGAGATCGAGCATCGATCTCCGATGCAACGACAACATTGCGAAAGAAAGTCATTTATGACGAATGCATGGACGTGCAATGACGTTAGAGCCAGGGACCGCTCCACCTTTTCTCCCAAGATTCAGCAGGCCGGCTGGAACACAGGAATCAGCAACATCGTGTTTCCCGAGTCAGGGCATCTGCGCTTCCGCAATATCGTATCGCGGTCGTCTGCCCGTCCGAAGGGTAAGTACCCATCCTGGAAAATGAGGCGGATGCTCCAGTGGGAGTCCGAAAACGAACTCAATGCCTTCCGTCTTCTCGATTGCGATCCGGATGTGACGCGCTTTCATGAGCAGCCATGCGAAATCATGTACGTTCTTGACGGGCAGACCCGGAGCCATTATCCAGACATTCTCGTTGAGAAGAACGGTCGAAAGGAACTGTGGGAGGTCAAACCCGAATCCCAAGCACAAGCGCCGGAAGTTGCTTCGAGAACGACTGTGCTCATCCAGGAACTTCCATTATGGGGCTACACCTACCGGGTTGTGCTGGCTAACGACCTTGCCCAACAGCCGCGGCAAGGTAATGCAAGCGTCCTTCTTGGCTTCGGCCGGCGAGCCGTCACCGACGGCGAGCAAGAATTTATCAGGCGAGTTCTCGCGCAGCGCGGATCACTGCTTTGGTCCGACGCCTGCCGTGGAGAATACGTCCCGCGGGGCCGAGAGATTCTTTGCAGCCTCGTTCTCAGGGGCGTATTGACCATCGATTTGAACTTGCCAATCTCGCCTAGCACCCGCTTTTTTGCTAGGAAGGGGGACCTCTAATATGGGGACCTCTTGCCTGGAGCAAAACGCGATTGTGGAGATTGACGGGAAGGATTATCGCCTTCACCGCAAGATCACCGACACATGTTGGCAGTTGGAGGAATCAAAGACGGGCCTGCTTGTTACGAAAGAACACAACGAACTGCTTCAGATGGTCGCTAAGCAACAACTCACTTTCCCAAGCAGCATCCCAGTCAGCAAAAGCGGCGTTGAGAATTCGCAAGTCCCCGAGATTGCGAAACTGAGACGAACTTACGTCCTTGCAGTTATAGACGTTCCCAATTCCCGCAAGCAACTGGATNNGGCGACGTCCGAGCCCTGATCGACAACGCGGCCGCAAGAGGTAACAGAAAAAGCCGTTACACAGCAACGATCACAAGCCTCTGCCAAGACGCCATCTCAGCAAAGTATCTGAAGCGGGAGCGCAACACTATTCAAGAGACTTTTGAGGATGCCTTGCTGAGGGTCATGAAAGAGAATGGGCTCCGTCCGGACTCCGACCAATTGCCGATGCCGTCACGGCGACTCATTACCCGCTTGATCGCAGACATTCCCGCGTTTGATAAGTATTCGGCCCGTTACGGTCATGATGCTGCTCTGAAAAGATTCCGTTCTGTAAAGGGTCATCGCGTTGTTTCCGCACCGCTTGACCGGGCTGAGATTGACCACACTCACCTCGATCTCTTCGTGGTAGACGACAAGACTTCCCTTCCCTTGGGTAGGCCGTACGTCACGGCCTGCATCGACGGTTACACCCGGTGCATTCTGGGCATATACGTAGGATTCAACCCGCCGAGCTACCAGTCTGTTGCCGCCTGCTTGAAAGACTGTTTTCTGCCGAAAGTCAATCTCAAGGACGAGTATCCCGAAATCGTCAATGAATGGGCTGCCCACGGCGTAATGCGCCAGCTTGTGGTTGACGGAGGCCAGTAGTTCTACAGCAAGAGCTTGGAGCAGGTCTGTCTCACGTTAGGCATCGAGTGGTGTGCCGCGCCGCGCCGCGAACCGTGGTTCAAGGGAAAGATCGAACGCTTCTTTGGGACCTTCAACAGAGGCATTGCTCATGGGATCCCTGGCACAACATTCAGCAATATCTTCGAAAAGGACGACTACGACCCGTCCAAGCACGCGGTCGTAAAGTTCTCAACTCTGAAGTGGANNGCGCTCGAGACGACGCCGGCCAGGATGTGGGCATCGAGCATCAGGCCCGAGGATATTCGCCTACCAGATGAATCAACGCAGCTTGATGCCATTATGGGCCGCGTATACCGGCGTGTGCTGACCCACAAAGGAATTGAATTCGAGGGATTGTTCTACAGTTCGCCCGAACTGAACGACCTGCGAATTCACGAGGGCTCCAACCTGGAAGTGGAGATCCGGGTCGATGAAAACGACATCGGCTCAATATACGTCGTATGGCCGAAGACCGACAGCACCTATCGTGTCCCGGCTCGCGACATTGAGTACGCGAATGGCATCAGCTTATGGCAGCACTCGA
>PLQW01000146.1 GCA_003160215.1 Acidobacteriaceae bacterium | reverse complement strand
AGGCCATCGGCGCGCTGGGCGGTTACGTTTGCGGCACGCGCGATCTCATCGAGTTCCTCTATCATCGCGGGCGGCCGTTTCTGTTCTCCACGTCGCATCCGCCGTCGGTTGCGGCCACCTGCATCGCCGCCTTCGACGTGCTGGAGCAGGAGCCCGAGCGCATCGAGCAGCTCTGGGAAAACACGCGCTACTGGAAGAAAGAGCTGGGCGCCCTCGGCTTCAACATCGGCGGAGTGAACACGCCGGCCAGCGAGACGCCGATCACGCCCATCATCGTGGGCGACGGCCGCTTGACCATGGACTTCTCGCGCGAGCTGTTCAAAGAGGGCGTGATGGGCACGGGCATTGCGTTTCCCACGGTGCCCGAGGGCAAGGCGCGCATCCGCACCATCATGACCGCGACCCACACGCGCGAAGAACTCGACCAGGCGCTCGACGTCCTGAAGCGCGTCGGCAAGCGCATGGGCATACTTGGGTGATGGTATGGATGGTTGTTGGTTCTTGAATTGTGATTTGTCTGTCGAATTGTCATCACGAGCGCAGCGAGGGATCTGCTTCCGACGGCACTTCCTACCCGGAAACGAGAAAAGCAGATGCCTCGCTTCGCTCGTCATGACAACTCGATGGGCTAGTTTGAAGGGGCACGCCTTCAGGCGTGCCGTAACGGTTCACTATGAATTCGGCTTTAGCGGCTGCTGAAAAAGTCGATGCAATTGAGAGAAACCGCAGATTCCTCGGGGCTGAAGCCCCTCGGAATGACAAGAATAAAGGGCTTACAACGGCGCACCTGAAGGTGCGCCCCTTCAAAGCAGCTTGCAACCCGACTTTTTCAGCAGCCTCTGAAGCCGTGCCCCTTCAAAGCTACCGAAACAGATGAATAATCCAGGTCAAGGCCCGCACTACCAAGCTACAGCCACTCTGGAACTGCATCTAAATGTGTACGCGTGTCACCACTTTGATTCCATTCTGGTGTTAGGGAGCTAAGCGCCACTTGCAAGTCTTGAATCTTATGCATCTGCAATTTTCTTTAGCAGTGTTGGAAACTCCGGTCGCGGTGGTGGTGCTGTGTCTCGGCTTCGGTCTCGTGGCCTACTTTGGTTTCGGCAACTTCTCCAGAACGGTGTTTGCGCTATCGCGGGGACGGTCACAGCTATTTTCCGTGGGAGCGGGCATTATGCTGCTTGTGGTTGTGTTCCAGATGCACGACTGGAGCCGGACCAATCCCGCGGATACGACCGGCGAAGACTTCATGGCAGCGTCCGCCCCATTCGCGGCAAGCGGAGTTGGGATTCTTGACCGTGCCGCTCTCAAAGCGGTCAGCACCTACCACAACGACAATGCCCGGACCGGTCAGTACATCAACGAAACGATACTGACGCCCGCAAACGTGAATGCCGCGCGCTTTGGCAAGCTCTATTCCTATCCGCTGGACGGCTATGTTTACGCGCAGCCGCTGTACATGCCGCAGGTCGCAATTCCCGGAAACGGTGTTCACAACGTCGTGGTTGTGGCGACCCAGCACGACAGCGTCTATGCGTTCGATGCTGACTCCAGTTCTGCCACGCCGCTGTGGCGAGTCAACTTTCTCAACCCCGATGTTGGCATAACCGGCTTGACACCCGCGGACGTGAACACGAGCGATATCGTGCCGGAGATCGGAATCACCAGCACTCCGGTCATCGACGTGACCAGCAACACAATCTATGTAGTGGCGGCCACTAAGGAGAACGGCGCTTTTTATCACCGCATCCATGCTCTGGATCTGGCTTCGGGTGCGGAAAAATTCGGCGGGCCGCGGGCTATCCAGGCGACGTATCCCGGCGCCGCGCGAGAAAGCTCAGACGGTGTCCTTGCTTTCGACTCCCGCTTCCACCTGCAAAGGGCCGCACTGCTGCTCGACAAAGGCCGGTTGTATGTTGCGTTTGCATCCTACGGCGATTTTGGCGCCTATCACGGTTGGGTCATTACGTACGACGCGACGACGCTGAGGCAAACCGGAAGTTGGGTCACCACCCCCAACGGTTACCAGGGGGGTATCTGGATGAGCGGCTGCGGAATCTCCGCGGATGCTGACGGCAATCTCTATCTCTCGGTTGCGAATGGCCCCTTCGATGCCTTTGGCGAACAGCCTGGTGTGGACCTGAGCGACAGCGTCGTGAAGTTGAAACCAGGGCCGGCCGGGTTAGCGCTGCTGGATTACTTCACTCCTTTCAATCAGGCAAGAATGGCGCGGGATGATTTGGATCTGGGATCGGCAGGCGTCGTTCTGTTGCCTGATCAGCCCGGTCCCTATCCGCACCTGGCGGTTACGAGCGGCAAGAACGGCCACATCTACCTTCTCAACCGCGACGATCTCGGCGGCTACCGTGCGGAGGGAAATCGCAATCCGCAGGTGGTTCAGGAAATCGCTGGGCTCCGGGAGCAGATGGGTACGCCCGCATATTGGAATGGCTACGTCTATTTTGGATCGGGAGTCAGCCCGTTCAAAGATTCGATACGAGCCTTCAGTATCCATAATGGAATGTTGTCCCGTCTCGCGGCTTCGCAAACCCAGGCGGTTTATTCCTTGACCCGCAATACCGTGAGCGTTTCGGCGAATGGCAGCAAGAATGGCATCGTGTGGGCGGTGCAGACTGACGCGTACTACACACCCAAGCAACCCGGCCCGGCAATCCTGCGCGCTTACGACGCCAGGAACCTGGGACGCGAGTTGTACAACTCCAACCAGCGACTGGCTCGCGATAACCCCGGTCCGGCGTCGAAGTTTACGGTCCCCACGATTGCAAACGGCAAAGTATTCGTGGGGACGGCAAATCAACTGAGCGTTTACGGACTGTTATCGGCGGCGGGTAACTAGGGCGATTGCGATAGCTGAATGCAGTAAGTTTTGAAGGGGCACGGCTTCAGCCGTGCCGTTACATGCGCGTCTGAAATTGGGCTTCAGCCCCTGAGGGAATTCGCACTTCGCCTCAACACCGAAGTCCCTCAGTGGCTAAAGCCATCATAAGACGGCGGCCTTGCGGCACGGCTGAAGCCAGGAGTTGTGCGGGCGGTTTAAGCGCGGGCCTGACCACCCCAACCGCGCAAAGAGGGCGCGGGTTGGGGGCCCGCCCGAAGGCCCGCACTACCCAAGATACAACCACTCTTGAAGTGCTCTAACGGGTCGGAGTTCGGTCATGGCTTCCAAGCGTTTCACTTTGTTGACGGCGCTGCTGCTGTTTACCTGCTTGCTCGGGCCGGCGCAGCTTCCATGGGCGCAAGAGGCCGCGGCGCAACCGGCGCAGCAGCGCAAGACCAGCACGCCCTACACCGGCGATCTCTCCATCTTCGATTCTCCCGGAAGAGACGAAAGGCTTCACATCAATCGTGTGATGGACATTCTCTCCATCGCCCCAGGTAAGACGGTTGCCGACATCGGGGCCGGTTCGGGATGGTTCACGGTGCGAGCTGCAAAGCGGGTGACGCAGACCGGGACCGTCTATGCGGTTGACATTAATCCCGAGGCCGTCCGTTCCATCGAGCGCCGGGTGCAGCAGGAACATCTGCGTAATGTGAAGACCGTGCTGAGCAGGGCCGACGACGCGGGGCTGCCGCCCAACAGCATCGACGCTGTGCTCTTGCTGAAGACCTACCACGAGGTGGCGAATCCGGTTGCATTGTTGCGCAACTTACGAACATCGTTGAAGGCGAACGCGCGCGTGGGAGTCATCGATCGCAACGGAAACGGCGAAGACCACGGCGTGCAAAAAGAAGTGGTGCTGCGTGAAGCCGAGCAGGCGGGCTATCGTTTGCTCGAAGAGCATGACGACATGGTGAAGGCGGATAAAATGGATTACTTCCTGGTGTTTGAGGCTAAGTAGCGTCTCGCGGAATGGCCAGATCACAAAACTGGGCGAAGTTGCCGACAAGCCGCTCTTTCGCGGGTACCCCATCGTTCGAGGTCGGCACCCCGCGCGCTCGGACGGGGAACTCCGAAATCGTTGGTGCGTCCTCACGTAACTTTTGTCCCCTCGATGGGTATATTGGGTGTGGAGCGCGGGGCTGTTGGGAGCTAAAACGGAAAATCCGGCTAAAACAAGTACGCCAAGACTCTGGTTGCCAGTTCTCGTTTTCCTGGCGACGGTCGCCTCATCATCACAAGTGCCTTCGTCCACAGCTGAAATCCAATCCCCCGATCTGAACCTGATACTGCAACGCTTGGAGGACGTCCAACACCAGGACCCCGCTCAAACTCGGCCATATGAGGTGACGCGAGAATACAAAGTGTTCCGCGGCGATGATAAGGAACCTGCCTCTGAGGTCATGGCGCAGGTAAATTTCGTTCCTCCCGACATAAAGACATACAAGATTACTCAGGCGCGAGGGAGCTCAAGGGGAGAAAAAATGGTTCGCGAGATTTTAGACCAGGAAACCGAGTCGGCGAAGAAAGGACACGGTAGCGAGATCGGCCGGACGAACTATGACTTCGTTTTTCTTAGGCAAGAGAACTTCGGCGTCGTTCCTGAGTACGTTTTGCTGATCGTGCCGAAGCGGAAGGCTGAATACCTTTTACGCGGGCAGATCTGGGTAGATGCAAGCACTTTCCGTATCCGCCGAATTGAAGGAGTCCCCGCTAGAAGCCCCTCCTTTTGGATCAAGAACATTCATATCACTCTGCAATTTGCGCAACTGGGCGATATGTGGGTGCCCGTTTCCTTCGACGCTATCGCTACGGTACGCCTCCTAGGGCAGTACACACTTACTGGCCTCAATATCGGGGCCCGGACTCCGTCATCCGTACTACCATGAGCTCGCCGAACTCGACACTGATTTCGCTACTCTGATCTG
>PLQW01000149.1 GCA_003160215.1 Acidobacteriaceae bacterium | reverse complement strand
ATCATGAATAATGCGGGCTAAAGGTTATAGACGTTCGGCAGCGGTGGTAGCCGACCTACAAACCGAAGGCGTACACGTTATTGTCCTTTGACCCGACGTATACCACGCCGTTGGCCACCACCGGCGAAGACTCGACAGCACCTCCCGTAGTGTACTTCCACAGGAGTGCTCCCGTGGTGGCGCCCAACGCGTACAGGTTATTGTCCCCGGACCCGACGTACACCACGCCGTTGGCCACCACCGCCGAAGACCGGACATAGCCCCCTCCGGTCGTGTAGTTCCACAGGAGCGCTCCCGTGCTGGCGTCCAAGGCGTACACCTTATTGTCGTAGGACCCGACGTACACCACGCCGTTGGCCACCGCCGACGAAGCAGTGATAAAGCTCCCTGTAGTGTACTTCCACAGGAGTGCTCCCGTGCTGGCGTTCAAAGCGTATACGTTGAAGTCCGAGGACCCAACGTACACTACGCCGTTGGCCACCGTCGGCGAAGAATAGACCCAGTTCCCCGTCGTGTACTTCCAGAGGAATGCTCCGGTGTTGGCGTCCAAGGCGTACAGGTTACCATCGTCAGATCCGAAGTACACCACGCCGTTGGCCACTGCCGGCGAAAAAAAGACATCGCCCCCTGTCGTGTACTTCCACAGAAGAGCTCCCGTGCCGGCGTTCAAGGCGTACAGGTTATTGTCAGCGGACCCGACGTACACCACGCGGTTGACTACCGCCGGCGGAGAAAAGACGTAGTTCCCCGTCGTGTACTTCCAGTGCAGACGGAGGTTTCCAACCGTGACGGGGCTCAGAACAAACTCATACGGGTTGAAACCCGTGTGGCAGGGATCAAAGAGCAACTGTGCCCAATCTATCACCGCCTCCGTAGGCGTGGGGGGTCCGGGGCACGGCAGGCTGGGTGTTGAAACGATTGGTTGGGCTGTGGGTCGGACCGGGTTCTGCGCAAAGGCGAGGGTAACAAACATCCCGACCACCAGAGTTACAGTTGTCACGCGCCCCAGCGCGCAAAGTATTCTGAAGAATTGCTGCTTCCTGTGCATTGGGTTGGCCTCCTTGCCATGTGACGCGAAAGAAAAACGGACCGAAGAGAAGAACGCACTTGGATGCCCGGGAGAAGGATGGTCGAGGGTCTTGCTTCTCGCCGCCGGGGAGATTATCAGAGAGGAGTCGGGAAGCAGGCCGGCGAAACCTCTCCGAGGCATCCGCTAAAAGCTCACGCCTGCAGCGAACGTCTGTCAGTGACAGCTGGTACATGTTGCAGTGACAACGTCAAGGCGAGGAGTCGAAGCGACGATCTCGGCTACCCGGCGAGGCAGGGACAAACCGGAAGTGATTACTGTCGCAATCAGGCCATTTCACAAGTAACCGGAATCGCGCCTGCTAGGGCTGGCGCTCGAATCTGGCCATCGCATTCTTCTTATGTTCGGTCCTGCCCCCCAAAGCTAAGGCTGGGCGGCAATGTCGCTGCTGTAGTATCCGTCTCTGGTCTGGACCACGAGGTCTTGCTGCGTAGTTGTCAGATGGATCTTGTGGTAGCCGGGTGCGGCGTCGGACTTGTCCGGCGAGTAGCCCAGGCTGTACTGATTGCGCAGCTCTTCTTCAATGCTGGCGTAGATTTGATCGATCGGTTGCTTCTTGGAAACTTCAAAGAAGCGGCCGCCGGTCTCCCTTGAGATCTGCTCCAGAACTTTCTTGCCATTGGGAAGGGATTGCTGGGGATATCCCATGGGACCGCCTCGACCCATGCCGCCTCCGCCGTGACGGCCCATTCCCCCACCCATCCCGCCCGGGTACCCGCCGTAGCCGCCTCCATAGGCATCCTTGTCGGAGAACAGGATGGAGTAAACCAGCGTGTTCGCACGCTGGGCCGCCTCGATCGCTCGGGTCAGCGTCAGTTTGCTTCCGGTATCCACACCGTCGGAGAGGATGATGAGCGCCTTACGGCCCGGCTGCTTCTGCATCAACTCGTCCGAGGCAAGGAAGACGGCGTCATAGAGCGTGGTGCCTCCGCCCCGGTGATGGCCTCCCGAACCGGGGGAACCGCCGCCCCCTCCGCTCTGCTCGAACTCCGGATTGTCCAGCTTCTCCAGAGCGGCGTTCAGCTTTTTGCGCGAAGAGGTCAGGTCCTGCAGGAGTTCAATGTCCCAATCGAAATGGATGACGAATGCCTTGTCCTTGTCTTCGCGCATCAGGTGTTCCAGAAAGGCGTAGCTGGCGATGCGCTCCTGCTCCAAGACGCGCCGCTGACTCATGCTGGTGTCCACCAGCAAGCCAAGGGTGAGCGGAAGATCGGTTTCCTTGGCGAAGTAGCGAATCGTCTGCGGACGGCCGTCTTCCTCCAGCTTGAAATCGTCCTTGGTGAGGTTGCTGACAATTTGTCCGTGCTTGTCGCGCACGGTCGCCAGAAGGTTGACCACTTTGACGTCGGAAGAGAAGGTCGGGGTCTGCTGGCCGGGCAGTGGCAAAGCGAGCGCCAGAAACACCAGCGTCGCCAATAGAATCCAGCGTCTTGGCGCGCCCGCGCGCGATTGAGTTGGCAAGGTAACTCGCTTCCAGGGATTCCGATGAAAACCAGCGCAGCCGGAATGCTTATAAACCCATCAGCAGCCCAGAAGTTGCTGGACCGGCCAGATCGTGCGTGCGCCCGACTCGCCGCCCCATTCTCGATCCGTCACATCCACATGTGCGCCATATCACTGAACCCTGGTGATAAGGCGGCTTACAAATATCTTATCGGATCCGTTCTTGGTTGCAGGTGAGCTATGTTGACTCTTGCCTTATTTCTCATCGTCCTGTTCTTCCTTGGCGCAGTTCTTGTCAACGGTCTGCCGGTGGCGCTCAGTCTTCAAAGTTACTACCAGAACCGTGGCCGCCAGTCGGCAATTTGTCCGGATTCAGGGCAGCCGGCCGACATCGAAACCGACAATGAATATGCATTCTGGACCGCCCTGCGCGGCCAGGAGCATTCGCGGCTGAAGTCGTGTTCCCGCTGGCCGGACAAAGGCGATTGCGGCCAGGAATGCCTGGCGCAAGTCAATCCTTCTCCGGAGAATGTGAATCGCCTTCTGAGCAAATGGTACGAAGGCAAGAGCTGCGCAATTTGCGAGCGCAGCCTTGCGGCATCGGATTGGAGACGGAGCCGCCTGGCCCTGCTCAACGAGCAGCACAAACTCTTCGAGTTGCGCCACATGCATCTCGACGATCTACAGTCGACGCTGCAGCATATGCGCCCGCTGTGCTGGAACTGCCATCAGGAGGAACGCGCCCGGCAAGCCACTCCGGTGCGGCTCTTCAAAGGCGATCGTCACAGCCTGATCCCCGCGGCCGGGGAGTAATGGGCTGAGATTTGGTTGTGGGTGCGGCGTGGGTTGCTACCCGCCGCAGCGTCGCTCGTCAGCAGAGGGGAACGCGCTCCCCGTTCCCCTTCTTACTTTCAGTGCCATCTGCTGCTGCGGCACGACTGCCAATCGCTCATCTACCCTTTGACCAGCACCGCGGCAACGTCAATGCCGACCGGCCTTTCATGGCCATCGCGCAATATGAGTTGAGAGTACAATCCGTAGCGGACCCGGGGAGGATACCGATGAGGCGTCTTGCGATCGTCGTAATGGTAGTGCTTGCGCTCGGTAGTGCCGGCTGGTCGCAGACTTCATCCAGGCAGACGACACCAAACCAGCCCGTCAAGAAATCTCCGTTGGCCGGTTACGCCGGCACCTGGATTGGCACTTTTGAGGAGCGTCCGTGGCTGACAGTGCAGTTGACGCTGCAGGGCCAACAGCTTTCCGGGTCGTTGCGCCGCGCGCATGACCTTCAATTCAGCGATGCGGGCGAAATCAAGAGCGTGGGTGACACTCAGGTCACCGAGGCCATCGAAGATGCGACGCTCAATGGCGACGGCTTGTTGTTGACGGCCAAGAATCCGGACACCAACGAGACCGATCGCTTTACCATGCGGCTGACCAGCGAAACCGCGGCCGAACTCAAAATGAGTGCCATGTCCATGCCTCCCGGGATGCCAAAGCTGAGGCCGTGGAAGTTGACGAGGATTGCGGCGCCGAGCACACCGGCGGCGCACTAGAACACAGCCGCGTATCGTCGTCGAAAATCATTCACCACAGAGGACACGGAGGACACGGAGTTTTCGGTACTGTCTTTAGGACGCAACCGCGTTTTCGTTTCTATCCAGTTTTCTCCGTGATCTCCGTGGTTGATTTTCATCCCTATGGGTGGGCCGCAGGTCATGTAGCGCTCAGTCGAACTGTTACACTGCTATCGATTACGATGACGCCTCTGATATTACGCATACTCGGGGCAGTCGCAGGACTGGGCAGCGCGGTGTTGTGTTGGTTTTTGGGAAGTACTCTGGCATCGCCTTTGCGTCAGGGCAGACTGTTCACGCAGGGCGGGGCGCAATACGCGTTGCTGGCTTTCCTGTTCGTGCCAGCGCTGATCATGGCGGTTCTGGCCCTGTTCTGGGTCCCGCCTCGTGTCTCCGGCGGAGGCCCCTTGCCCGAAGGGAAGCGCTGGCGCGCCGTCCTGGTGCTGGTCCTTCTGGCTGCTTTCCTGGTCGGGCTGCTGCGTTGAGTTTTGCTGTGGACAAACGAGTGGTGTAGTCCTGCCTGACACCGTTCTGCTTCGGCCGGACTCAAGAGGGGAAACGGTGAAAACCCCCGCCACCACTCGTGCCGCCTGCCCGAGACGAGGCCACTACCCGAGCGATCAGGCGAAACCGGAGTCGCGTCCCGGACTCGACATTGGATTCACTCGGAGTACCCCCGGGATGCACAGAATTTAAAAGCGTGGATCGGCTGTAACTGACAAGCCCCTATCCTCAGCGGCTAAAGCCTCGCCTTTTTTCCGCAGCCCCGGTATGCACGCCTGAAGAGGCTGCTGAAAAAAGACTCGAACAAGTAAACTCGGCATTTTGCGCAACGACGATTCAATAACTTACGAGTGACTCTTGAGTCAAGAAACGCCCGAAATTACTACTTTGGTTCATTTTTCAGCAGCCTCTGAAGGCGTGCTCCACCCAGCGCAAGATACAGAAACTCTGGAACGGCCCCAGCTTTTCAGTACGAGTACCCGTCGGGCTGCGATACCGCGCCCACTTCAATTTCCGTATCCACGTAATCGCGTCCCGCTTTCATGGCTTGGCGGTCGAGTTCGAGCAGCTTGGGATTCTTCACCGTCGCCTCCAGCACCGCAATGGCTGACTCGGTGGGCAAACACTCGGTCTCTTCCAGCAGCGCCGCGAGCATCACCACATTGGCCACCTTCGCCGAACCCAGGCGGTCGGCAATCTCCGACGCCGGTACGCACACTACCCGCGCCTGCGGCACGCTGAAACCCGCGGGCAGTTTGGTGTGGTTGTAGAGGACCAATCCGCCGGAAACCACGCTGGGCGCGAACTTGAGCAGCGAGAGTTCGTTCATCGCAATCAGCACTTCGGGTTGCGAGATCAGAGGCGAGCCGATGCGCTCATGCGACAGCGAAACGTGACAGTGGGCGCTGCCGCTGCGCATCTCCGGACCGTACGATGGCAGCCAGCTTACTTCCATGTGCTCGCGCAGACCCATTTCGGCCAGCAACTGTCCCATCAACAGGATGCCCTGCCCGCCGAAGCCGGCAATCTTCACCGTCAGGTCGCGGGTGTGATGGCGGCGTGGGGATGCGATTTCCGGGACGCTCTCCTCCACTTCCAGCGCCTGGGCGACGGTCTTCACCGGGATTTTCGGGCCGGCCGGCAGATCCGGCTTGTGGTCGCGGAAGACACCCAGCGGGAAAGCCTTTACCAGCGCTTCGCCGACCCATTTGCGCGCGACCACGGGATCCATTTTCATAATGGTCGGGCATGGCGAGAGGATTTCCACCAGCGAGAAGCCACCACCATTCTTCTGGATCTCCAGCGCCTTCTTCACGGCACGCTTGGCTTTCATGATGTTCTTCATGTCGTTCAGCGCGACCCGCTCAATGTAAGTTGGGGTCTCCAGTGCGGCCAGCAGTTCGCACACGTGCAGCGGCAGACCTTCGTTGCTGGCGCGGCGTCCCCAGGGCGAAGTTGTGGTTACCTCGCCCATCAGCGATGTCGGCGCCATTTGCCCGCCAGTCATGCCGTAGACCGAATTGTTGACGAAGAATACGGAAATGTTCTCGCCGCGATTGGCCGCGTGCACGATTTCCGCGGTGCCGATGGCCGCCAGGTCGCCGTCGCCCTGGTACGCCATCACGATGGACTCGGGATGCGAACGCTTCAGCGCGGTCGCCGCCGCCGGAGCGCGTCCGTGGGCCACCTGCACGTTGCCCACGTCAAAGTAGTAGTAGGCGAAGACCGAGCAGCCCACCGGACTCACCAGGATGGTGCGGTCCTGAAGACCAAGATCGGTGAGCGCTTCGGCGATCAGCTTATGGACGATGCCGTGTCCGCAGCCCGGACAGTAATGTGTCTGCTGCTGAAGCTCCCCTTTACGTTCGTAGAGATCGTAGAATGCTGGCGATTTTTCATGGATAACTTCGTAGCCGTTCACAATTCCTCCTAGTACCCACCCCTACGCCACTGCGGCGAAGAATGGGGGACCCCGTCCTACACTAAGGCCGACATGCGCGCAAACACCTGCGCGGTAATTTCTTCCGCTGCGGGAACATTGCCACCCGTGCGCCCATAGAACTCCACCGGCACCGTACCGTTGAGCGCCAGCTTCACGTCTTCCAGCATCATTCCGGTGTTCAGCTCCACTACCATCACCGACTTCACGTGCTGCACTGCTTTACGAAGTTCGCGTGACGGGAAGGGCCACAGCATAATGGGCCGGAACAGGCCTGCCTTGAGTCCCTGCGCTCGCAACTGGTCCACGGTGGAACGCAGTACGCGAGAGACGATGCCGAAACCGACCAGCAACACGTCGGCATCTTCCGTCAGATATTCTTCGCAGCGGGTCTCAAGCTCCTGCGCCAACTGGTACTTGGCTTCGAGCTTGTTAACATGCGCTTCCAGCACATCAGGTTCGAGGAAGATCGAGGTGATCAGATTCTTCTTCGTCTCTGCGGTGCCTTTGACCGCCCAGTCTTTCTCGGGAGCTTCAATCTTGCGCAATTGGATGTCCAGCGGCTCCATCATCTGGCCAACGTAGCCATCGGTCATGATCACCACCGGATTGCGGTAGCGATCGGCGAGATCGAAGGCCAGCACGGTGAGGTCGAACATCTCCTGCACCGACGAGGGCGCAAGCACGAGGTTGCGATAGCAACCGTGGCCGCCGCCCTTCACCACGCAAAAGTAGTCGCTCTGCTCGGGCGCAATGTTGCCCAGTCCGGGACCGCCGCGCACTACGTCAACGATGACGCATGGCAACTCGGCTCCGGCGATGTACGAAATGCCTTCCTGCATCAGGCTCAGTCCGGGGCCTGAGGAGGCGCTCATCACCCGCATGCCAGCGGACGATGCGCCGTACACCATGTTGATCGCCGAGACTTCACTCTCCGCCTGCAAGAACGTGCCGCCTACTTCCGGTATCAGGAGGGCGGCGTATTCCGCGATTTCGCTGGCGGGAGTGATGGGATATCCATAAAAAGACCGGCAGCCCGCCAGCACCGCGCCTTTGACGATGGCGACATTGCCCTTACAGAGTTGCCTCACGGGTCACCTCCAGGTTTTTCGGAATGGCCGCGGTTGCCGCTTTGGCCGGAATCAGCCGCTCCACCGTGATGGCCCCCGGCTCAGGACAGCAGTAGAAACAAGCTCCGCAGCCAGTGCAATCCTCGCCGGTGTATTGCGCCGGATGCACGCCATATTTACTTAGTTCCGGTGCCAGGACCAGGCACTCGGGCGGACACGAGTCCACACACAGGCCACACCCTTTGCATTCTTCCGGATCGATGATCACATTACCGCGCGGTTGCGATGTCATTGTTGCGCTCCTTACCCTCAAACTTCCACCGCGCGAGCGTTGCGCTGGAACCAGCGCTGGCGCTCGCAATAGTCGTAAAGCTCGTCACGAAACTTGGGATGTGCAATCTGAATCAGCGACTCAGCCCTCTGACGGATGGTTCGTCCATGCAGATAGGCAACGCCGTATTCCGTGACCACGTAGTGCACGTCGGCGCGCCCCGTCAGAACACCCGCGCCATTGGCCAGCCTGGGGACGATTCGCGATACCGTGTCGCCCTTCGCCGTCGACGGCAGCGCAATGATCGGCTTGCCATATTTCGAGCGCGCCGCCCCGCGGATGAAATCAAGCTGCCCGCCAAAGCCGCTGTAGAATTGCGACCCGATCGACTCGGCGCACACCTGCCCCGTCAGATCCACCTCGATGGCCGAGTTGATGGCCACCATGCGGTCATTCTGCGCAATGCGGAAAGGATCGTTGGTATAGGCCGAGGGATGAAACTCGAAGATAGGATTCTCATCGATAAATTCGAACAGCTTCCTGGTGCCCAGCACAAAGCCAAGAATGACCTTGCGCGGCTTCCAGTTCTTGCGCTGGCCGTTGACGACGCCCGCCTCGATGAGCGGGATTATGTTGTCGGAGAGGAGCTCGGTGTGGACACCGAGGTCTTTGCGGTCCATCAGGTTGGGCAGGACGGCGTCAGGAATGCCGCCGATCCCACATTGTAAGACAGCGCCATCTTCGATCAACGATGCCACGCACGTGCCGATCGCCCGAAACAGCTCCGAACTGGGTTGCACCTTCAATTCGCACAGTGGGCGCGAGAGCTCCACGATGGCGTCAATTTCGCTGACGTGGATGAAGCTGTCGCCGTAGGTGCGAGGCATGTCGGCATTGACCTGGGCAACCACATATCGGGCGCACTTCGCGGCAGTCAGCGTGCACTCCACGCCCACGCCAAAGCTGCAGTAGCCGTGCGAATCGGGCGGAGAAACCTGAATGAAGGCGACATCAATCGGCAGGCCGCCGCTTTCAAACAAGGCCTCGACTTCGCCAAGGAAGATGGGGGTGTAATCAGCGCGGCCATCATTCACCGCCTCGCGCACATTGCCTCCAACGAACAGCGCGTTGTGGCGAAAGTGTGCCGCCATTTCGGGCGCACAGTACGGCGAGGTGCCCATGGTGAGGAGGTGTACAACCTCGACGTCCTTTACGAAGGGGGCGCGTCCGATCAGGGCTTCGACCAGCGCTTCCGGCTCAGCGCAGCCGGGGTGGATATACACTCGCATTCCCGACTCCACGCAAGATACCGCCTCGTGCGCCGTAACCAGCTTGCTGCGGTATTGATCAATCCAGGACATAGCCAGGGGTCCTCTTCTAAGCAGATACGGTTTCCGATTTCACTGAGTAGCCGGCGGTGGCACGCTCGTGCCCCAGCGCGGCGTAGTAAATGGCGAGACTAAAGAATTTGTCCAGCATTTCCAGCAGTTCCAGCTCGCCGAAGATCTCTGCCGGATGCTCCAGTTCGGCATGTTTTTGCATGTAGTCCCAAAGGTTCTCACGAACCAGGCTAATCATCCATACCACCTGGCTGGCGGGCACACCTTGCGCTGCGCGCTGCGCGCCGACTTCGAGGTAACGGCGCTCTACATCGGCCTCGGTCTTGCCCAGCAGCCACTCGCCGAGATGGCGATACACGTCATACACTTTCTCGGTTAGTTCACTGTCCGGCACGTTGGCGTACGCCGAGCACTTATCGGATTGGCGATAACGGTTGTGCAGGCTGCGGGCCAACCCATCGGAATGGCTCTCGATCAGCTTTACCAGACGGTATGCAAGCAACATGGCAGACCTCTCTCACCTCGGCCGACGGTCGCATAAGGCAGGGTACGACGTTTCGGCTCCGGCCCCTCGCTCTTACAATCAAGTGTCGCCTTTGTATGGGCACATCAGCCGTGATTGCTATCACTTGCAAATGTGACAGAGGTCACCCGCGGGGTTATTTTTGGGATGCGGCAAGAAAACGGGTCAATCGGCGGAATTAGCTGAGAGGAAAGACGTTGCCGCGCCTAGTTTTCGGCAATCCGCTCTGTGGGTAGGACGCTTTTCAGTGATTGTTTTCCGAGTGGTGTGTCGCCGCTCTGCGGCTCGCAGTCAATCTCTCATCGCTACCCGGCGCTTACGCGCCGGGCTAACTTCATCCCGCCGCTGCACGGCTTATTCTCATGGAATCTTGTCGCCTTGCCAACGGATCAGGAACACCAGCCTGGTGCGCCAAGCCCTATGGAGCAATCTTGAAAACCGTGCCGTGACCAGGGCCAGAATTACCTCCGGAAACGGTGGTGCCATAAAGATTTCCGTGTCCATCCATCACTAACTCCCCACGCGGATTTGCCCCGTCCGAAGGGCCCACTTTAAAGCTGTACAGCACAGATTCATTCCAGAGAATGCCTCCGACTGGCGACAGCTTATACACTGTGCCTGCGGCGTGAGCGCCTCCGGTGAAGGTCGTCCCGTAAAGATTGCGGTTCGAATCAATGATCAGGCCGCCGTAAGGATTGGCCCCATCAGCGTGTGCTGGCCCCCTAAAGCTGTGGATGACCAATTCAGTCCACAGACCGTGGCCATTCGGAAGAAGCTCGAAAACCGTGCCATAACCGTAAAGACCGCCGCCGTATGTTGTGCCGAAGAGATTTCCATAGCGGTCCATAACTAAACCCGCGTACGGGTTTAATCCATCCGACGGCCCTGTATTGAAATTATGGATGATGCCCTCACTATAGGTTCCGCCCTCCTGTGGCGAAAGCTCGAACACCGTACCCCAGCCGTTTACGCCTCCCTCAAAGGTTGTGCCATATAAGTTGCCTTGCAAATCCATGATTACACTGCCGTATGGGTAATCTCCATCCAGATGGCCGCCAGATCGGTCGAAAGAATAGAGGACAGTCTCGGTTGCTATTTCGAGCGATATCGACATCTCAAAAACAATGCCCTGGCCGACTGTTCCACCTTCAAAGGTCGTACCGTAGAAATTACCTTCAGAATCCACCGCCAATTTCCCAAGGTTATAAGGCTGTTGACCAGCCCTGCCGCAGGGAAACGTGAACAGACCAGTTTCCGTCCAACGTATGCCAGGTGTAACCCGGAAGAACGTGCCGCAAGGCAATCCCTGTCCACCGTTTACGGTCGTGCCGTAGAGATTTCCCAAGCTATCCTCAACCAGACCGCTGGTAGGCTGATATCCGTCGAGGGCACCCCCGAAATTGTAAAGAACCTGCTCCGTCCAGCCCGATCCGGCAGGCGACAATTCATACACCGTGCCGCTTCTGTTGCTGTTGTTGTAAGTTCCCCCGGCTGTGGTTGTGCCGAAGAGATTACCTCTGGAGTCCAGGAGAAGACCGCCCAGGGAGCACTCCCGTCCGACGTGCCGCCCTTGAAGTTATAGATGACCGTCTCAGTTTGCGCCTGGGACACCTGGACAAGCAGAACTGCGTCAACGGCGAACACAGCGAACACGAACAGCCAAGGATTTACGCCATGACTCGACCTGAACGAAAACGGATTGATAAACCAACTACGAATTTTCAGCACGGATTCTCCTTCTACTTTGATACCTGAGCCTTAAGGATGAAGGCGCCGATTGTATCGCAGGATTGCAGATGCAAAGAAAGTTTTTTTCTTGCATTATCCTGCTATATTTGCTGATTCCTGCCGGGTCCAAAGAACGGACGAAAACTGGGGCACCAATACGATTCGTTGCGCAAACTTTCTAAAGCGCCGCACTACCGCACCCGCCGGACCAGAGGATTCCGAAGGAGTGCTAAAAGCTAAGAGCTAAAAGCCACTGGCAAAAAGCGTACGGCGGCCCCCCGCCCTCCATGACATTTGTCACCCTCGGTCGCTGACAATCCACACTACCGCCTAGGCCGGGCATCACCGATGATCGCAAGCGTGGCCGAACAATAGGGCCACGGGAGCGAACGATGTCAACCGCTTTAGCCGAAATGCCACGCCGCACCTCAGCCTACCGGCCGGTCAGTGTGGCCAGGAGCCGTAATCTAAAGAAGAACTACGGAGAGATTGTCGCGCTGCGCGACTTAAATCTCGAGATCTACGCCGGCGAATTGCTGGCGCTGCTCGGGCCGAACGGTGCAGGCAAGACCACGCTGGTGCGCATGCTGCTGGGTCTGGCGCGTCCCGACTCGGGTAGCGTGTCGGTGCTGGGTTCCGATCCTCATCTGGGGCACGTGCAAGCTCGCGTCGGCGCCATGCTCCAGGTTGGGCGGGTGCCAGAGACGCTCAGAGTGCGCGAACACATTGACCTGTTTTCGTCCTACTATCCGGCGCCTCTTCCGATCGCGGAGACGCTAAAGATCGCGGGGATCGAAGACATCAAGGAGCGTCCCTACGGCGAGCTTTCAGGCGGCCAGAAGCAGCGCGTGCTGTTCGGCATCGCCCTCTGCGGCAATCCCGACCTGCTCTTTCTCGACGAGCCCACGGTCGGCCTCGATGTGGAAGCGCGCCGCCTGATGTGGGCGCAAATTCGCACCCTGATCGGGCGTGGCAAGACGGTACTGCTCACCACTCATTACCTGAATGAAGCCGATGCACTGGCTGATCGCATTCTTGTGCTTGACAAAGGAGCGATTGTGGCCGAGGGCACGCCCGCCGAAATCAAGGCGCGGGCCATGGGTAAACAGGTCCGCTGCACCAGCAGGCTTTCGCTCGAAGAAGTCCGCCAGATTCCCGGTGTGCTCAGCGCCAAGGCCGACCGCAACGCGTTTGAACTGCAAGTGAACGCCGCAGAGCCAGTGGTCCGCGAGCTTTTGCAGCGAGATTCATGGCTGGGCGATTTGGAAGTCACCAACGCAGGCCTGGAAGAGGCGTTCCTCGCGTTGACGCAGAACCATCACACCGACGCCTCGAAGGAAAGGAACTAACATGGCTTCCACCACGTTTCCCGCTACGCTCGCTGTGACGCGCCGCTCGCCGGCGAGAACGATCGCACTCTTCTACAAGGAAGCGAAATACGAGTTGCTGAAGAACGTGCGCATCCCTGTATACGCGATTTCGACGGTCGCATTTCCGCTGATGTTCTACGTACTGTTCGGCATCGTGCTGGGATCGGGCAACCCGGCAAACCGCAATGAAACCGCAGTCTACATGCTGGCCACCATGGGATGCTTCGGCGTGATGGCGGTCTCGCTGTTCGGTTTCGGCGTGAGCCTCGCGATTGAGCGCGGGCAGGGCTGGCTGCAAGTGAAGCGGGCTTCGCCCATGCCGATTGCCGCCTATTTCTTCGCCAAGCTCTTCTCGGCGGTCGTATTTAGCACGGTGATCGTGCTTCTGCTGCTCGCCGTCGGGACTGCGTTCGGTGGCGTGCGCCTGCCACTGACGACAGCCGCTCAACTGGTCGGCATTCTGGTCGCGGGTTCGATTCCCTTCAGCTCCATGGGACTGGCGATTGGATACTTCGCGAGGCCGAACTCCGCTCCGGCATTGGTCAATTTGATTTATTTGCCGATGGCGTTCTGCTCCGGGCTGTGGATCCCGCTCTTCATGCTGCCCCACGGATTGCGGATGTTTGCCAACTTTCTGCCTCCCTACCACATNNAAACGTGGTCGGTTTGGGCATGGTGCCGGCTTCCACTTGGCGACACGTCGAGGGATTGCTGTCGTTCACCCTAGTTTGCCTGGGATTGGCAGCCTGGGGCTACTGGCGGGATGAAGGCAAGTTGTATGGATGAAATGCAGTAGTCAGTTGCCAGGGGTTAGTGGTCAGGGGTTTGTGGTCAGAGGTCAGGGGTCAGGGGTCAGGGGTCA